>NZ_CALWUN010000005.1 GCF_944384735.1 uncultured Agathobaculum sp.
ATCTCTACAAACAGATGGATGTGGTTGGGGCACGCTTCCGCTTCTATGATTTTTACCCCTTTCCACTCACATAACTGCCGCAGTATTTTCCCTATGGCTGCTTTCTTTTCCCGATAAAATACCTTCCTCCGGTACTTTGGGGCAAATACGATATGATATTTGCAATTCCACCGGGTATGGGATAAACTATTGATGTCATTCAGTCCCATCTGGATGTCCTCCCTTTGCTATCCTTTGTGCAGTTGGCAGACCGCACTCTTATTATAGCAAAGGGAGTTTTTTTATTATTTTTATCGCCTTAGGCTTTTTTGAACCACTCGCCTAGCGAGTGGTTTTCTTTATACAACAAGGCGCACCCGGCCAACGGATGCGCCTTTTCTCATAGCATATTCACCACGCCCAGCACACTATGCGAAGCGATCAGCATAATGATGCCCGCTGTGACCACGCCCGCCAGGATGGACAGCAGCGCCTTGGTCTTGGGCATTTTGAGGATGGTTGCGATCAGTGCGCCCGACCACGCGCCCGTGCCCGGCAGCGGCACCGCGACAAACAGGAACAGGCCGATGCGCGCATACTTGGTCACCTGATCGGTTTTGGAAAGCAGCTTTTGCTTATAAGCCGTGGCAAATTTCGTCAGCGGCGGCAGCGTACATACCCAGTCGAGGATCTTCTCCCCGAAAAACAGCAGGAACGGGATCGGGATCATATTCCCGAGAATCGCCAGCGGCATCACTTCGTTCCACGCCAACCCCGCCGTCACCCCGAGCGGCACCGCGCCGCGCAGCTCCACCAGCGGCACCATTGAAATGATGACGACCGCCAGCTCGCGCCCTGCGCCGAGCAGCCAGTTGAACAATCCGTCAAACATAGTTGTTTCATCCTCCAAAGCGAACAAATTCCTGTTTATCATACCTTATTTGCGCCCATAGCGCAAGGCTTTTTCGCAAATTCCTGTTTGACATGCCGCCCCTGCCGGGATATACTAAGGATACATCGAAACCCGAGGTATCAGGAGGCGACCGTTATGCCGCGCAAAAAAGACGATCCCGGTTTTCCGGGCAGCAACACCCTGCTGGTGCTCGCCCTGCTGGAGGACGAGGACAAATACGGCTACCAGATCATCCGCGAGCTGGAATGCCGCTCTGACCGGGCGTTTTCCATGAAGGAGGGCACGCTCTACCCCATCCTGCACGGGCTGGAGGCGCGCGGCGAAGTGCGTTCGTACGAACGCCCATCTGACGCCGGGCGGATGCGCCGCTATTACCAGCTGACACGGCAAGGCGTCAAAACGCTCGCACGCTGCCGCCGCGAGTGGGAATCGTTCTGCAAAAAGTTCGGCAAGGTGGTCGGGGGTGAGGCGTGTGTCCTCGGATGAACGCATCGCCCGCTATCTGGATCAGGTGTGCCATCAGCTGCTCTGGCCGCCCTACCGCGCGCGGGTGCGCCGCGAGCTGGCCGACCACATCCTGAGCCATGTGGAATACCTGACGCAGCAGCGCGGCTTTGCGCCGGATGAGGCGCTGGACGCCGCCCTGCAAGCGCTCGGCAGCCCGGAGGAACTCGGCCGCAGCCTGCGGCGGGCCCGGTTCCCGCTCAGCTACCTGTTCTGTCTGCTGCTGACCTGCATCGTGTGGGCCGGCATCGCAGCCTGCGCGGCCTATCTGCTGCTATATCTGCTGCCCTGAAAAAGCGTTCCGCCGGCCACTGCCGCGCAGAACGCTTTTTGTATGCCTGTCCGCCTTACAGCAGCGGCGCAAACAGCCGCAGCAGGCTGGCCGCGATCGACCGCAGCCACGGCACCTTGCGCATCCATGTCTCGTCGATCTGCCGGCTGACGTTGATGGTCTCCAGCACATCCTGCTTGACCGCACCGACGACCGAGCTGTTATAGAAGCAGGTCGCGCACTCAAAGTGCAGGAAAAACGAGCGGAAATCCATGTTGATCGTGCCGACCACAGCGATGTCATCATCCGAAACGATGCATTTGCCATGCAGGAAGCCGGGGCGGTACTCGTAGATCTTGATGCCTGCGCGGTACAGCTGCTGGTAGTACGACCGTGTGATCATATACACCAGCTTTTTGTCCGGGATGCCCGGTGTCAGGATGCGCACATCCACCCCCGACTGCGCCGCAATCGTCAGCGCGGTGATCATCTCATTGTCCAGCACCAGATACGGCGTGGTGATATAGACATACTGCCGCGCATTGTGGATGATTTGCAGATAAAGCGACTCGCCCACATTCAAATCATCCAGCGGCGAATCCGCGAAGGACTGCACAAAGCCGTCCGGCGGCAGCTTAGCCGTGGGCAGGTAATCGTCCATCGGCGGGACGGCCTCGCCCGTCACATATTCCCACATTTGCAGGAAGAGCGAGGTCATATTGGCCGTGCCCTCGCCGCGCAGCATGATGCCTGTGTCCTTCCAGTGCCCAAAGCGCACTTTTTTATTGATATACTCGTCGGCCAGGTTGATGCCGCCCATATAGCCGACATTGCCGTCAATGATCATCATTTTGCGGTGGTTGCGGTAATTGAGGTAGGTGTTGAGCGTGGGCACAAACCGGTTAAACCGCACCGCGCGGATACCGAGCGAGGCCAGATAACGGTCGTAGCTTGGCGGCAGCGTCGTGATCGAGCCGACATCATCGTAGAGCACGCGCACATCCACGCCCTGCTGCGCCTTGCGCTGCAGGATATCGAGGATGGTGTCCCACATCACGCCCTCCTCTATGATAAAATACTCCAAAAAGATGAATTTATGCGCGTGCGACAGCTCCTCGCACATCGAGGCAAACATTTCCTCCCCCAGCCGGAAGTAATGTACCTCGGTATTCGTCCAGACCGGCATGCCGCCCAACGCATCGATATACCGCGCAAAGCACGCGTGGCGCGGATACTGCCGCGCCAGCTGCTCGGTTGCGGGCATGCGCATATAGTCGCTGAAGTCCGGCGGGCTTGGCTCGTATTTGTGCTGGGTACGCGCACGGTTGAACGGTGTGTTGCCCCAAAGCAGGTAAAACAAGCCACCAAACAGCGGCAGCAGCAAAATAACGATGATCCATGTGATCTTATAGGTGGGGTTATCGTACTTGCGCACCAGCCAGATGACGATGATCATGCTCAGCACGGTCAGCATGTGGGGCACCCAGCTCCACATCCCGCTCATCCAGCCCAAGAAGTACATCACAATAACCAGCTGCAACACCAGCAGAAAACCGCCGACGACGCGGCGGTCGCCCAGCAAACGGCCAATGATCCTGCGCATACCCGACTCCTTTCAACGATTTTTTCACATTTATCATGATACCGCACCATTTTATAAAAGTCAATGCGTACGCATTGCCCTTGCCGCGATTCTGTGATAAGATAACAACAGAAACGTTATGGAAATTACATCAAAACGGAGGTCGAAAGCATGCCCCACACTCCCGTGCCCGCCGAAGAACTGTCGGCCCGCCTTGCACGTCTGCGCTGCGCAATGGCCCAGCGCGACCCCGATTGGTCCATGATTATTCTGGACAATAAAATCGACCTATATTACTTTGCCGGAACCATGCAGGAAGGCGCGCTCGTCATCACGCCGGAGCAGGCCGTGCTGTTTGTGCGCCGCTCGTTCGACTGCGCCCGGCAGGAATCGCTGTTTACCGATATCCGGCCGCTCGGCAGCTTCCGCGGCATTGCCGAAGCGTTCCCCAGCGTACCGGCGTCTGTCTATATCGCCGCGCGCACCTTGACGCTGCAAAAACTGACGCTGCTGCAAAAATACCTGCCCTTCACGCCCCGTCCGGTGGATGATGTGCTTGCCGGGCTGCGCGCGGTCAAAAGCCCGTACGAGCTGGACTGCATGCGCCGCGCGGGCGCGCTGCACCAGCATGTGATTGAGCAAGTCGCGCCCGCGTTGCTGCGCCCCGGCGTGAGCGAAGCGCGGCTGTGCGGCGAACTCTGCGTGGTCATGCTTGACCGCGGTGCGATGGGCATTTCCCGCTTCAACCAGCCCGCCGCTGAGGATGTGCTGGGCGTCGCCAGCTTCAGCGAAAACAGCCTGCGCGCCGCGGCGCTGGACAGCCCGTCGGGCACGGTCGGCACCTGCATCGCCATGAAATCGATCGGCTCGTCCGCCCGCGCGCTACGGCAGGGCGATACCGTGCTGCTCGATATCCCCTGCGGCATGTACGGCTACCACACAGACAAAAGCATCACCTTTTATTTCGGCTCGCTGCGCGACCACCCGCAGGGCGACCGCATCCGCGAGGCGCGCGCGCAGTGCGTTTTCCTCGAAACCGAGGCTGCTGCCATGCTGCGGCCGGGCGCCGTCCCGTCCGAGGTATATGAAAAGCTGCTGGCCTGCGTCGACCCGGCCTTCCGCGACGGCTTCATGAACGCCTGCAAGTTCCTCGGGCACTCGATCGGCTTGACCATGGACGAGACCCCGGTACTTGCGCGCGGCTTCCATACCCCGCTCACCGCCGGTATGACGCTGGCCGTCGAGCCCAAAATCGCGCTGGAGGGCATCGGCCTGATCGGCTGCGAAAACACCTACGAAATCGTCGCTGACGGACCTGCCCGTTCGCTGACCGGCGCGTGCGACACGCCGTTTGAAATCACCGGCTGATCCGACCGGAAAGGAGTATGTTATGCATCCGTTCACCCTGATCACCGATTCCACCATCGACGAAACCGCAGAGTATTTTAAAAAAAACGATATCAAATACGCGCCGCTCTCGTTCTCCATCGACGAGCGCACCATCGAGGAGGACTGCGGCCAGACCATCTCCTTCCAGCAATTCTATAACCTGCTGCGGCAGGGCAAGCAATCCAGCACCTCACAGGCCAAGCTCAACACCTTCCTGCGCCTGTTCCGCGACGCGCTGGACGCCGGACAGGACATCCTGTATATCGGCTTTTCCTCCGGCTTGTCCGGCACCTATCAGGCCGGGTGCATGGCGCGCGATGAGCTGGCCTCGCTGTATCCCGAACGCAAAATTTTCTGCGTGGACTCGCTCTCCGCTACGGGCGGCGAATTCCTGCTGGTCGATAAGGCGCGCGAGATGCGCGATGGCGGCTGCACGGCGGAGGTCACCGCGACCGCGATCGAGCAGATGCGCCTGCATGTGATCCATCTGGTCACGGTGGACGACCTGAACCACCTGCACCGCGGCGGCCGTCTGAGCAAGACTTCGGCCGTGGTCGGCAGCCTGCTGGGCATCAAGCCGCTGATCTGGGTCAACGACGAGGGCAAGCTCGAAGTCTGCGGCAAGGTACGCGGCCGCCAGAAGGCGATCAGCTACTTGGCGGAGCGCACCCTGCGCGAGATGACCGACAAAAATCAGGTTGTCCGCATTGGCCACGGCGACTGTCTGGAGGACGCGCAGGCGTTGGCCGATCTGCTGTGGCGCAGCGGCGTGCGGTCGGACATCCGTTATATCGGCACGGTCATCGGTTCGCACACCGGCCCCGGCGTGCTGACCACCTTCTTCTTCGGCGGCGACCGCAAGCCGGAATAACGCACCCAGCCGGGCAGCATCCCCCCTCCCCTGCCGAACTGTTCTAAAAACCGCCCCCTGCGGCTGCCATGTGCCGCAGGGGGTATTGCTTTATGCTATGCTTGCGGCACACTGTCCAGCGGGTGCAAAAAAATATCCGTGTCGTTGCCGCTACAGCCGGAACCATTGGCGCCGCCGGAACGTCCAACCAGATATACCAACGAATGGAGGGGATCGTCATGAAACGAAGAATTTTGGCGTTAATGCTCGGACTGAGCCTGCTGCTGCCGACATCCGCTGGGGCGGCCAGTGTTCCGGCGGAGGGCGATCAAGCGTCTGTGTCCCGCATCGGGTTTCTCGGTGAACTGGCACAGGCAACCGGGGCGGACACCAGTGCGTATGCCGATGTGGAGCTGCCGTTTACCGATTGCACGCAGGAACCGAATATTGCATGGGCGTGGTACAACTGGCTGATCAACGGGGACGGAACGGGCGTCTGCCGTGCCAACGACATCAACCGGGAGGAAGCGGCGACCATCCTCGGCCGCTGGATGGACAACACCTACACCGAGCTGCCGGCAGGTTGCGGTACGGGTGCGCCGCGCATGGATAACGTCTCCGAGTGGGCGCGAAATGGCGTGATGAAGTGCTGGATGTATGGCATCATCGACACAGGCGACGCGATGGATTTCCGTCCAAAAGACCCGGTGACTGTGGCGGATGCGAAGACGTGGTGCGGCAATCTGCGCAAGCTGGCCGATCTGCCTGCAAATCTGCAGGCAAACGAGCCGTCGTTTGCCGACGCGCTGGTGCGCGCAGCCGCGCCCGAGGGCAACTGGACGCTGTCGCCGTATTCCGCGCGGCTGTGCCTTGCCATGCTGGCCAACGGCGCCAAGGGCGAGACGCAGCAGGAACTGCTGGACGCCTTGCAGATCGACGATCTGGAGCTTTTCAATCAGATTGTGCAAGAGCAGAATGCGTTTTATTCTGGACTGGAGCGCATCATGACGATGCAGATTTCGAACTCGGTTTGGCTGAATCAAAGCTGGTTCGATGGTAAGGGTGCATTCCTGCCGAACTTTGTGAAAACAATGGATGAAAACTATCATGCGACAGTCGAAGAGGTCACAAATGCGGATTCGGTCGAGCGCGTGAACGCATGGGCGAAGGAAAAAACCAATGGCAAAATCCCAATCATCCTGACCGAGGATAACCGCGAGTTTGCCACTGCGCTGATTAACGCAGTGTATTTCAAGGCCGCGTGGGAAAATGAGTTTCCTGAGGACCAAACCGATAAAGCCGATTTTACAGATGCGGACGGCACGACCGGCACAGTCGATATGATGCACCAGACAAATGGATTCGGCTACTATTCGACGCCGGGCGTCGAGGCGCTCAAGATGGATTATCGCAACTATGCGGTTGACAATGTGGATGGAGATGGTTTTGAACGCTTTATTGATGCGGATTTGAGTATGTATCTGATCAAGGCGGATGATACAATAGACGTACAAAACCTGTTGGATGGCGCGGAATTTGTTTACGGCGATGTAAATGTTTCTGTTCCAAAATTCAAGGTGGAATATGGCGCAGCGCTGGACGATGCTTTGCAGGCAATGGGCATTAAGACTGCCTATGACCACGAAAAAGCCGACTTAACCGCAATGCTTGATCCGACCGGCCTGCCGGGCGGACAGTTTTTCCTTGATACCGTGCTGCAAAAGACTTACATTGCGGTGGATGAAAAGGGTACCGAGGCCGCAGCAGTCACCGCTGCGATGGATGGTGCAGGAGCCGCGCCGCCGAGCCGACCGCAACTGGTGCGGGAGTTTACTGCGGATAGCCCATTCTGGTTTGTCATCCGCGACAACAACAATGGGGAGCTGTTCTTTGTCGGGCGGTATGAAAATGCGGAATAAACGGTTGACAAATGCGGCTTTGGGGTATAGTATAAGCATATATTATTGCAAAAGGCGATGAAGGAAATCCCGCAGATACCCGAAAGCACCTGTAAGAGAGCGGACGACGTGGCTGGGAGCGTTCGCAGGTGTGGACAAAGCGGCACCGATTCCTGAGCTCTGCGGCGGAAAAGCGCAGTATGCCGCGGCGTTTCGTCCACGTTACGGACTCCAGAGCGGCAAACCCGCAGGCGGGCTTGCAAGCAGGGTGGAACCGTGGGTTTATTTTAAGCTCACCCCTGATCTTACGTCGGGGGTGGGCTTTTTTTGTTCTCCCCGCAAAAAACAAAGGAGGAACACTGTTATGTCCGAAGAAAACAAGTACACGTTTGAAAACCCGGAATACCGCGACACCTACCGTCACACGGTATCGCACATTCTTGCGCAGGCGGTCAAGCGCCTGTATCCCGAGGTCAAGCTCGCGATCGGCCCGTCGATCGAAAACGGCTTCTACTACGACTTTGACGCGCCGTTCTCCTTCACGCAGGAGCATCTGGACGCGCTCGAAGCCGAAATGAAGAAGATCTGCAAGGAAAAGCTGCCGCTCGAGCGCTTCGAGCTGCCGCGCGCCGAGGCGCGCAAGCTGATGGAAGACAAGGACGAGCCCTACAAGGTGCAGCTGATCGACGACCTGCCGGAAGACGCAGTTATCTCATTCTACAAGCAGGGCGACTTTACCGATTTGTGCGCCGGCCCGCATCTGGACTCGACCGGCCGCGTCAAGGGCAACGGCATGAAGCTGATGAACGTCACCGGCGCTTACTGGCGCGGCGACAGCAAGAACAAGATGCTGCAGCGCATCTATGGCACGGCCTTCCCGAAGAAGGATGAGCTGGATGCCTATCTCAACATGCTTGAGGAAGCCAAGAAGCGCGACCATCGCCGTCTGGGTAAAGACCTCGGCCTGTTCATGCTGACCGAGGAAGGCCCCGGCTTCCCGTTCTTCCTGCCCAACGGCATGACGCTCAAGAACACGCTGATCGACTACTGGCGTGAGGTGCACAAGAAGTACGGCTACGTCGAGGTGTCCACACCGGTCATCCTGAGCCGCAAGCTGTGGGAGCGTTCGGGCCATTGGGAGCACTACAAGAACAATATGTACACCACGGTCATCGACGAAGAGGATTTTGCCATCAAGCCGATGAACTGCCCGGGCGGCATGCTGGTCTATAAGTCCCAGCCGCACTCCTACCGCGAGCTGCCGCTGCGCGTGGGCGAGCTGGGCCTTGTCCACCGCCATGAGCTGTCCGGCGCGCTGCACGGCCTGTTCCGCGTGCGCTGCTTCACACAGGACGACGCGCATATCTTCATGACGCCCGATCAGATGAAGGACGAGATCAAGAACACCGTCAAGCTGTTTGACGAGGTGTACTCGGTGTTCGGCCTGAGCTACAAGATCGAGCTGTCCACCATGCCGGCGGATCACATTGGCACAGTCGAGCAGTGGGAGCACAATCAGGACATCCTCAAGGAAGCCATCACCGAAATGGGCAAGGACTATGTGGTCAACGAGGGCGACGGCGCGTTCTACGGCCCGAAACTCGACTTCCATCTGGCCGACTCGCTCGGCCGCACCTGGCAGTGCGGCACGATCCAGCTGGATTCCCAGCTGCCCGAGCGCTTTGAGCTCGAATACATCGGCGCGGACGGCGAGAAGCACCGCCCGATCATGATCCACCGCGTCGTGCTCGGCTCGATCGAGCGCTTCATCGGTGTTATCACCGAGCACTTTGCCGGTGCCTTCCCGACGTGGCTGGCGCCCGAGCAGGTGCGCGTCATGCCGATGACCGACCGCAACGTACCGTGCTCGCAGGAGGTCATGCGCCAGCTGACCGAGGCGGGCTTCCGCGTGACCATGGACGACCGCAACGAGAAGATCGGCTACAAGATCCGCGAGGCGCAGGTGCACAAGGTGCCGTATATGATCGTCATTGGCGACAAGGACGAGGAAAAGGGCATCATTTCGGTGCGTGAGCGCAAGACCGGCGAGACCACGCCCATGGAGCTGTCCGAGTTCATCGAAAAGCTGGCTTACGAGGTCAAAGAAAAGCTGAAATAATTGCCGCAGGGTAGGATTGTCCGCAGACCGACCGCATACCGAAAGGGGATCTTGGTATGAAAAAGCTGGTTGCCGCTTGTTTTGCCTGCCTGCTGCTGACGTTTGCCGCGGGCGCGGCCAACGTCGGCACAATCGACAACGGATACCCGGGCGATACCGGGGCGCAGGCGCAGATGCTCTGCGACCTCGGCCTGTTCCAAGGGACGGAAAAGGGCTTTGAACTGGAAAAGCCCCTGACCCGTGCCGAGGCCGCCGCGATGCTCACGCGCCTGCTGGGTGCGGAGGAGGCGGCGCTGTCCGGCGACTGGGTGCACCCGTTCACCGATGTGCCGGCGTGGGCGGACAAGTATGTCGGCTGGCTGTACGGGAACGGGCTGACCAAAGGCACGTCCGACACAACCTACGGCGCGGCGGAAAACGTCACCTGCGGGCAGTACTGCACGTTCCTGGCGCGCGCCTCGACGGACTACGATTTCTACGCCTGGCTGCTCCGGCTCAACGAGCAGGAACAGTGTGACGCAGCGGGCTTTGTCCGCGGCGATGCGGTTTCGCTGTCCACGCGGCTGTTGGGCGAGTTATACCGCAAAAATGGCGACGAAAGCGGCCTTTCCGTCGCGCAGGCGCTGATTGCCAAGGGCGTTTTTACAACCGGGCAATGGGGCACGGCCACGCGCCATGTCCTGCCGTCCTACTATTGCATCGACGGTGAAGGGGCGGATACGCAGGTTCAGCGCACGGTTGCAGGCGTTGTCGTCGCTTCCGGGCCAGTCGGCCAGCGTGCGGTGCTTTGCACGCCGGACCGCCAGCAGGAGCCGGTGTATCTTGTGACAGGAAGCAACGGCCAGCCGCGGACGCTGTACCGGGTCGACCCGGATACCATGGGCTTGACACAGATCTATGCCTGTGATGCAGACCACACAATCTATCCGCTGTGCTGGGTCGGGAACGCGCATTACTTCTATCTCAACGAGTGGGAGAATCTGCAGTCCCCGATGACCGTTTTGCTCGTGCAGGGCGATGCCGCACAGCTGACGGGCATCACGCTGACGCAGGATTGGGAGTTGCAGCCACACGAAAGCGGGCAGCTGCTGCTGGGCGAAACCGGCTGGCTGCTGACCGGGGACGGCGTCCAACCGCAGCAGATGCGCGGCACGGTATTTGCCACGCTGGCGGATGGACGCACCGTGACCCAGTCCATTGACGCAGAACAGACCCTGATTATGACATGGACGGCGTCTGGCGCGCCGCTCAACACCATTGCCATCCGGAACAGCCTGCTGGCATATCCGACGGACGATGCGCGTGTGGCATTTGCGCCGCAGCTGTCCATGCACAATGACGTGTATTTCTGGGGCAGCGCGGGGTTGTACCGCATGGACAACGACGGCCTGACGCAGATCACCGCGCTGCCTGCCTATGACTATACGCGCGACCCGTCGGACGGCAGTTTCGTAATCGTGACGCATAATACCAACCGCTTTGTTACGCGCTCGGACAATGCCGTTACGCGCCGCGCGGGCGATACGCTGTCGCGCATCCTGCCGGACGGCACGGAGGAACGGCTGCTGCCGCAGCTGCCCGAGGGCAGCCTGCTGCTGGGCACGGTCAACCTGCTACCCGATGGCCGCATTGAATTTACAACGCTCAAGTCGACCGAACCGCGCAAGCTGGGCGAGTTTACCTGTGTTCTGGACGACGGCAAGGTCACCGTAACGGATGCGACCGACGATATTTTCTATATGTGGGGCGAGGAGGCGGTCGAAGCCGAGCAGGCGCGGCTGGATGCACTCGGTATCGGCAGCGGCGCAGCCTGAGCGTCACTCCAGCGCGCGGATGTTGTCTGATCGGCGGAACACCTTGACGTGGTACAGCCGTCCCGGCTCGAGCGGGCCGAAGGCAAACTGCCCCTGCTCGTCGGTGTACAGCGCGCCGATCGGGGTTTCGGGCGCGTCAGCGCAATAGATCGTGACAAGCGCCCCGGCGGCAGCCTTGCCGTCCGCGCCGGACACCGTGCCAAGCAGCGCGGGACGCTGGTCGGCGGACAACATAACTTTGGTTTCCACAACCTCGTTGGCTGCGGGCTTGACGAAAAACGATTGCAAATCATTCACTGGGGCAGACCCCTTTCTGATACAAAATTCTATTGGCATGTTATGAAATTCATAAGAAAAAGGTGAGGAACTCAATTATGGCAGATAAGAAGAAGCTGGTAAGCGAAATTACGTCGATGGACGTGGATTTTGCCCAGTGGTACACCGATATCGTCAAAAAGGCCGAGATGATCGACTATTCCTCGGTCAAGGGCTGCGTTATCATGCGCCCCTATGCGCAGGCGATCTGGGAGAATATCCAGAAAACGCTCGACGGCATGTTCAAGGAGACCGGGCATGAAAACGTCGCCATGCCGATCTTCATCCCGGAGAGCCTGCTGCAAAAGGAGGCTGATCACGTCGAGGGCTTTGCGCCCGAGTGCGCATGGGTGACGCACGGCGGCTCGGAAAAGCTGGAGGAGCGCCTGTGCGTGCGTCCGACGTCCGAGACGCTGTTCTGCGAGCACTATGCCAAGATCGTCCGCTCGTGGCGCGACCTGCCCAAGCTGTACAACCAGTGGTGCTCGGTCGTACGTTGGGAAAAGACCACCCGCCCGTTCCTGCGCAGCCGTGAGTTCTGGTGGCAGGAGGGACACACCGTGCACGCCACCGCCGAGGAGGCGATGGAGGAAACGCTGCGCATGCTGAATATCTACGCGACCTTCTGTGAAGACTACCTTGCAATTCCGGTGCTCAAGGGCGAAAAGACCGAAAAGGAGCGCTTTGCGGGCGCGGAAAAGACCTACACGATCGAGGCCATGATGCACGACGGCAAGGCGCTGCAGTCCGGCACCAGCCATTATTTCGGTAACGGCTTCGCTAAGGCGTTCGACATGCAGTACACCGACAAGAACAACACGCTGCAATATATGGAGCAGACCTCGTGGGGCGTATCCACCCGCCTGATCGGCGCGATCATCATGACGCATGGCGACAACGAGGGTCTGGTGCTGCCGCCGCGCATCGCACCGACCCAGCTGGTCGTTATCCCGGTTGCGGCGCACAAGCCGGGCGTCACCGACAAAGCGCAGGAGCTGCTGGACGTAGTCAAGGCCGCAGGCGTGCGCGCCAAGATCGACCTGTCCGACAACAGCCCCGGCTGGAAGTTCGCCGAGTACGAGATGAAGGGCGTGCCGCTGCGCCTCGAGGTTGGCCCGCGCGACATCGAGCAGGGTCAGTGCGTGCTCGTACGCCGCGACAGCCGCGAAAAGACGGTCGTCAAATTCGAGGAGCTGGCGTCTGTCGTGCCCGCGCTGCTCGAGGAGATCCAGCAGGCGCTGTTCCAGAAGGCGCTCAAGAATCGCGAGGAGCATACCTATACGGCCAAAAGCCTGGACGAGATGAAGGCGATCATGCAGGATCACGTCGGCTTTGTCAAGTCGATGTGGTGCGGCGACCTTGCATGTGAGGAAAAGGTCAAGGAAGAGACCGGCATGCCCAGCCGCTGCATGCCGTTTGAGCAGGAAACCATTTCGGATGTTTGCCCGGTGTGCGGCAAGCCCGCGCACAAGATGGTCGTCTGGGGCATCGCATACTGATAGCCGGCAAAGCGCATAACAAGGAAGGAGCAGGCCCGTGCTGGAATGGGTGCAGGATTTTTTGGATACAAAACCCGGTGAAGTGATCGGCTCGGTGGTGTTTGCACTGCTGGTGCTGGCGGTCACGCTGCTGCTAGCGGGCATTGTCAGCCGCGTCATGCGCCGCATGGTCGACCGGCACCGCCAGACCAACAGCAGTCTGGCCACTGTTTTGGGGTTCGCGCGCTATGTCGCGGTCGCGGCAGTCTATTTCGCAGGTGTGATGGTCGTGGTGTACAGCATCCCGCTGTTATCCAGCGCGGTGCGCACGCTGCTGACCGCAGGCGGCGTGATTGCAGTCGTCGCCGGCCTTGCCGCACAGGAAGCGCTGGGCAGCGTGGTCAGCGGCGTGATGATCCTTGCGTTCAAGCCCTTCCGCATGGGCGATGTAGTACGGTATATCGATCTGGATATCTCGGGTGTCGTCGAGGAGATCACGCTGCACCATACCGCCATCCGCACCTGGGAAAACAAGCGCGTCATCATCCCGAACAGCAAAATGAACAGTTCGATCATCGAAAACGCGGACTATGCGGACAGCAAGGTCTGTGTCTTCCTGCAGGTCGGCATTTCGTATGAGTCGGATATCGGGCTGGCAAAAAAGCTGCTGGCTGACGAGATCCTGCGCCACCCAGACTTTCTCGATGTGCGCACGCCCGAGCAGAAGGCCGCGGGCGTGCCCGCGGTGCAGGTGGTCGTGCTGGCGCTGGCCGATTCCTCGGTCACGCTGCGCGCCTCGCTTTGGGCGCGGGACAATGGCACCGCCGCCGCGCTGCGGTTTGCCGTGCAGGAGCGTATGGTTTCCATATATGCGCAGAATGGCATTGACATCGCGTATCCGCATCTGGTCGTGGTACAAAAATAGGCTGCTGTGCTGCGTTACCGCATCAAAAAACCGCTGCGCAAGCAGCGGTTTTTCGTTTACGATTGGTTCTGACCCTGCGTTCCATTGCGGAACAGCAGCGAAATGCACCACAGCGCAGACAATCCAACGAGGACAAAGATGATCCGGCTCACAGCGCCCGCCTGACCACCGAACAGGAAACCGACCAGATCGAAGCCAAACAGGCCGATACTGCCCCAGTTGAGCCCACCGATGATGGCAAGCGTCAGCGCGATCTTATCCAGAATCATAAACATACCCCTTTCCGGTTTTGCCATAGTATGACCGGAAAGGGGTAAAAACATGCGGGGAAATGTAAATTTTACGGACTTGAAAAGTCAAAGCTGGGAGAATACCTGTCCGATCGGCGCATGGATGACAAGGTCGGCGCTGCGGTCGGCAGGCGTTTCGCTTTTGTTGACCAGCACCAGCTTATGCCCACGATAATAGTTGATCAGCCCGGCCGCCGGATAGACGGCAAGCGACGTGCCGCCAATGATCAGGATATCCGCGCTGCGGATATATTCCACGCTCTTGTTGATCGTGTAGCTGTCCAGGCTCTCCTCGTACAGCACCACATCCGGCTTGATGATACCGCCGCAGCTGCATTTGGGCACGCCCGTACCGGCAGCGATATCGCGCACGTCGTATGGCTTGCGGCAGCGCATGCAGTAGTTGCGCAGCACCGAGCCGTGCAGTTCCAGCACTTCTTTGGATCCTGCCTTCTGGTGCAGGCCGTCGATGTTCTGCGTCACGACCGCGCGGCATTTGCCCTGTGCCTCCCACTCGGCCAGCTTTTTGTGCGCGGCGTTTGGCTCGGCGTCGAGCGCCAGCATCTTGGCGCGGTAAAAGCGGTAAAACTCCTCGGGCTCGGAATGGAAAAAGCTTGCGCTCAAAATGGTTTCGGGCGGATACTTGTATTGCTGGTTGTACAGGCCGTCGACCGAGCGGAAATCCGGGATGCCGCTCTCAGTCGACACGCCCGCGCCGCCGAAAAACACGATATTGTCGCTCGCGTCCACCCATTCCTTCAATTTGGCAATCTGTGCATCCATGGATTGTTCCCTCCTTTGTTATTCGACGACCGAAACGATGCCTTCCTTGCGGGGCTTGGCCGGGGTCTCCTTGGCGATATAGCCGATCGCGGCCGAGCAGACGACCAGATGGTCTTCCGGCACGCCGTACTCAGTCAGGATGGCGCGCACCTTAGCATCGTCACAGCACTCGCGGATCTGGTTGATCCAGCACGAACCGAGGCCGAGTTCGGTCGCCATCAGCAGCAGGTTTTCCATCGCGGCCGCGCCGTCGACAAAGGCGTGGTGCTCATCCTTCTTGTACGAAATGATGATATTGACCGGAGCGCCGTAGAAATTATAGTCCGGGCCGCGGTTGTCGGCTTCCGCGACCGCGCGGGCCAGCCGCAGCGACTTTTCCGCACTGTAAACCACCGTAAAATGCCATAAATACTTGCCCATGCCGGAGGGCGCCCATGCGGCGGCCTCGACCAGCTGCATGACCTGATCCTTCGGGGGCAGCTTGCTTTCAAACGCGCGCGTCGAGCGGCGCGACCGGATGACTTGCATCAGCTCAGACATAGAAAAATCCTCCTTGATAAGAATAAATATAGTATAGACCCTGCGCGGCCCGGTTTCAAGACAACATGAACAAAAATGCCGGGCGGCCTGTAAAAATTCTGTGAAAAGGCCGGTTTGTGTGATATACTGTTACAGATTGAAAAAGAACTTGCAGGAGGCGGAAAAAATATGCTGACCATCAGCGATTTGAGCTTAAATTTCAGCGGCGAACCGCTGTTCAAGGACGTTAACCTGAAATTCACCGAGGGCAACTGCTACGGCGTGATCGGCGCCAACGGCGCGGGCAAATCGACGTTCCTGCGCATCCTGTCGGGCGACCTCGACCCGTCGACCGGTACGGTGTCCATCGCGCCCAAGACGCGCATGAGCGTACTCAAACAGGATCATTTTGCCTTCAACGAGGAGACCGTGCTCAACACCGTGCTCGGCGGCAACCCGCGCCTGCTCGAGGTCATGCGGGAGAAGGACGCGCTCTATCTCAAGGATCCGTTCACTGAGGAGGACGGCAACCGCGCGGCCGAGCTCGAGGCCGAGTTTGCCGAGATGGGCGGCTGGGACGCCGAGACCGAGGCCGGACAGCTGCTCAACGGACTTGGGCTGGATGCAGACGCCATCCTCTACACCGAGATGCAGTATCTGGGCGACGTGGAAAAGGTCAAGGTGCTGCTGGCGCGCGCGCTGTTCGGCAAGCCGGACATTCTGCTGCTCGACGAGCCGACCAACCATCTGGACATTCAGGCAGTGCGCTGGCTGGAAGATTTCCTGGCCGACTTTGAGGGCACCGTGCTGGTTGTGTCGCACGACCGCCACTTCCTCAACAACGTCTGTACCCATATCGTCGACATCGACTACGGCAAGATCAAGCTGTATGTCGGCAACTATGAGTTCTGGTATGAGTCCTCCCAGCTTATCCAGCGCATGATCAAGGATCAGAACCGCAAGAACGAGGAAAAGATCAAGGAACTGCAAAACTTCATCCAGCGCTTTGCAGCCAACAAGTCCAAATCCCGTCAGGCGACCAGCCGCCGCAAGCTGATCGACAAGCTGACCGTCGAGGAGCTGCCTGCCTCATCGCGCCGCTATCCGTGGGTGTCGTTCGCGGCCGACCGCGAGGCGGGCAAGGACATCCTCGAGGTGCGCGGCATCTCCAAGACGATCGACGGCGAAAAGGTGCTGGATAACGTATCGTTCATCGTGCGCCGCGGCGACAAGATCGCCTTTATCTCGGACAACGAACTTGCCATGACTACGCTGTTCCAGATTTTGATGGGCGAGCTTGAGCCGGACGATGGCAGCTTCAAGTGGGGCGTGACCACCTCGCAAAGCTACTTCCCCAAGGACAACAACGAGTTTTTTGAAGGCCACACCGAGACCATGCTCGACTGGATCGCGCCGTACTCCCGCACGGATACGCTGGAGTCCACGCTGCGCGGCTTCCTCGGCCGCATGCTGTTCTCGGGCGACGACGTATACAAGCCGGTGCGCGTGCTGTCGGGCGGCGAGAAGGTGCGTCTGATGCTGGCGCGCATGATGCTGTTCGGCTCGAATGTGCTGGTCATCGACCAGCCGACCAACCACCTCGATCTGGAGTCGATCACCGCGGTCAACAACGGCGTGCGCGACTTCAAGGGCACGGTGCTGTTTGCCTCGCACGACCATGAATTCGTGCAGACCATCGCGACCCGCATCATCGAGATCCGGACGCAGGGCGTGCTCGACAAGGAATGCACCTACGACGAATTCCTCGAGTTCCGCGAGACGTACAAGGGCTGATGAAGCAGGGGCTGTATGGGCTGCTGGTGCTGGCCGTCATGGCGGCGCTGGCGATGCTCACGGCGGTCACGCTGGGCTGGAATTGCCCGGCGCAACACTTCACCGGTGTGCCCTGCCCGGGCTGCGGCCTGTCTCGCGCGGCCATGGCGCTGCTACGGCTGGACTTTGACGCCGCGTTCCGGTATCACCCGATGGTGTTTGTGCTACCGCCGGTCGTCTTGTATGCGCTGTTCGGCAAAAAGCCGCTGCTTGGCAGCAAGACGCGCGAGCGCGTGCTGCTCTGGGGCACGATGGCATTGTGGACGGCGGTCTGGGTCTGGCGGCTGATGACGCACGACCCGCTGGTCTGGGGCGCGGCCTGAACTGCCTGCGTACCGTCCCCCCTCCCCTGCCCAGCGCGCCATAACGTCAAAAAGCTCCCCAGAAGGGGAGCTTTTTGGGTTTGGCGCCGCAAACGCCATTTGCAATCCTGCCTTCAGCACTTGAGCGCTTCATCCTCGATTTTCGCCGTGATACGCTGGTAGAACTCCCGCTTGTGCGCCTCGTCCGCAAAGGCGGAAAACGGCACGATCACTGCGGAAAACTCATCAACAAAGATGTAATAATGCCCAGCATCGGTCGCGGTGCGCTGCACGGCTTCATATTGGTAGACCGTGTCCTCGTTTTCACCCGTCAGTTCAAATTCATCCTCACGCAGCGTCAGCGTCTTGGGGCCGCAAAGCTGCTTGTTATTGGCGTTGCGCAAAATGCGCTCTGTATTTTTGACCACCTTGCGCCGCATATACCACGGTGTGCCGAAAAAGCACAGCGCCGCAAGCGCCAGATAAACGATGACCGAAACAACGCCCAGCCCCTTGACCCAGTACATCAGCGCCGTGCCGCCCAGCACGACGATCGCCGCCGTTGCGATGCGCGTGACCAGCATGCTGCGCTGCACGACCGCGTTATTGTTAAAATAGTTCAGGTTAAAGTCGATGTAATCCTGCTTTTGGATATCATAATGCAATTCCATGTGCTTGCTCCCTTTCCGGCGGCATCCCGCACGCCTCGCACACATTATACCCAAAAGCCCCGGCAAAAGCAAGTCAAAGACGCGCTAATTTGCCGTCTCGCCCTGCCGCAGCTCGGGCATGACCGTGCGCCGCATGGTAATATAGCACAGCAGACCGCCGACAAAGTTGGAGATCGGCTCGGCCATGAACACGCCGTTCACGCCAAGCCCGCCGATATGCGGCAGCAGCAGCGTCAGCGGCACGACGATGATCGCCTTGCGCAGCAGGGAAAAGAAGGTCGCCATGCGCGCGCGGCCCAGCGCCTTGAACACGCACTGCCCGGCGAACTGGAACGCCATCATCGCAAAGCCGAAAAAGTACAGGTGCATCGCGGGCACGGCCGCTTCGACGAGCGCGGCCTCATGGTTGAAGATGCGGATAAAAAAGGTCGGGAACGCCGCGACCGCGCCCCAGAACAGCATGGTATACCCAAAGCCGAGCTGGGTCATAAAGCGTATCGCCTGCCGCACGCGCTTGTAGGCGCGCGCGCCGTAGTTATAGCTGATAACCGGCGTGGCGCCGTCCGAAATCGCCATGACCGGCATCTGCGCGATCTGCCGCACCGAATTGATGACGGTCATCACGCTGATGTACAGGTCGCCGCCGAACTGCCGCAGCATGGTATTGCATGCTGCCTGCACCAGCGAGTCGGTAAACGACATGACAAAGCTCGCCGTGCCGAGCAGCGTGATCTTGCGGATGCAGGTAAAATCCGGTCGGAAGCCGCCAAGCCGCAGCCGCAGCTCAGCCTTGGGGCCGGTCAGAAAGCGCAGCACCCAGATTGCGCTCAGCAGCTGCGACAGCACGGTCGCCAGTGCTGCGCCGCGCACGCCCATACCGCACACAAAGATGAATACCGGGTCGAGGATGATATTGGTCAGCGCACCGACCAGCACGGTCAGCATGCCGGTCTTGGCAAAGCCCTGACAGTTGATATAGGGGTTCAGACCCAACGAGGTCATGACAAACACCGTGCCCAACAGGTACAGCACCATATAGGATGCAGCGTAAGGATAGGTCGTGTCGCTCGCGCCGAACAGGTAAAGCAGCGGCCTGTGCAGCGCAATGCCGATGGCGGTCAGCGCCGCGCCGCAGGCAAGCAGCATGAAATAGGCGTTTGCCATGACCTTGCGCGCTTCAGTTTCATTGCCCTGCCCGCGTGCGATCGCGCACAGCGGCGCGCCGCCCGCACCGAACAGGTTGGCAAAGGCGGTCACCAGCGTGATGACCGGAAAGCAGATGCCCAGCCCTGCCAGCGCGACCGTGCCTTCCCCCGGGATCTTGCCGATGTAAATGCGGTCGACGATATTATAAAGCAGGTTGAGCGTCTGCGCGACCAGCATGGGCGCGGCGACCGCAAGCGTAATGCGGCGCACACTGCCGGTAGAAAAATCAACCTGACTGGTCTGCATCATATCCGCCCCGCTTTCTCTGGTTTACCCTGTGCCGATACGGCAAGCAAGGGAGGGGCCGCACGCCCCTCCCTTGTTTTCTGCATCTATTGTATCATTTTTCGACCATGCCGTCAAGCCGCGGGCAGCCGCTTGCACAGACTTGCATTTGACTTTATCGGCAAAGCACGGTATGATGGAAGCAACATCTTGCATACGGGAAAGGAAGAATATTTTGAGCCGTTTGTCCATTGAAACGCCCGGCCGCGCGCAGACCGTCGTCGAAGGCCTGTACCGCGACGTCGAGCGCCGCATCAGCGCCAGCCCGCCGGGACTGTGCCCGGTGGATATGGCGCTGTCTTTTCTGCGCCTGTGCCACGCGCAGACCTGCGGCAAGTGTGTTCCGTGCCGCATCGGTCTTGGCCAGCTGACCACGCTGCTGGAAAACGTGTTGGATTCGACCGCCTCGCTCGAGACCATCGACCTGATCGAAAAGACCGCCCGCGTCATCCTTGACACCGCCGACTGTGCCATCGGCTACGAGGCCGCGCGCATGGTGCTGCAAGGCGTGCAGGGCTTCCGGGAGGACTATGTCTCCCATGTCGAGCACGGCCGCTGTCTGTTTGGCCTGAACCAGCCCGTGCCCTGCGTCGCGCTCTGCCCCGCGGGCGTCGATATCCCGGGCTACATCGCCCTCGTTCGCGCCGGCCGCTGCAACGACGCCGTGCGGCTGATCCGCAAGGACAACCCGTTCCCCACGGTCTGCGGCTATGTCTGCGAGCATCCGTGCGAGGCGCGCTGCCGCCGCCGCATGGTGGACGATGCGGTCAACATCTGCGGCATCAAGCGCTATGCCTGCGACCATGTGTCCGACCGCACGCCGCCCTCCTGCGCGCCGTCCACCGGCAAGCGCATCGCCATCATCGGCGGCGGCCCGTGCGGCCTGTCCGCCGCCTATTTCCTGCAACTGATGGGGCACCAGACCGTCGTCTACGACCAGCGCCCCAAGCTGGGCGGCATGCTGCGCTACGGCATCCCGGACTACCGCCTGCCGCCGGAAAAGCTCGACGCGGACATCGCGTTCATCCTGTCGACCGGCATCGAAGTACATACCGACACGGCCATCGGCCGCGACATCCCCTTTGCCGACATCGAGAACGGCTTTGACGCGGTCTATATCGCCATCGGCGCGCACAACGACAAAAAGCTGGGTGTCGAGGGCGAGGACGCTGAAGGCGTCTACTCCGCCGTGCAGCTGCTGCGCGACATCGGCGAGGGCAACGCGCCCGACTTCCGCGGCAAGCGCGTGTGCGTGGTCGGCGGCGGCAACGTGTCGATGGACGCGTCGCGCACTGCCATCCGGCTGGGCGCATCATCGGTCACCTGTGTGTACCGCCGCCGCGTCAACGATATGACGGCGCTGGCCGAGGAGATCGAGGACGCCCAGCGCGAGGGCTGCCAGCTGCTGCCGCTGCAGGCGCCCGAGCGGGTCGAAACCAGCCGCGGCCGCGTCACCGCGCTGTGGACGCGCCCGCAGAACATCGGCAGCTACGGTCCGGACGGCCGCCCGCGCCCCTATGACGCGGACAGCCCGCTGTTCCGCGTGCCGTGCGACGTTGTGATCGTCGCGATCGGGCAGGCGATCGACGCCGAGCCGTTCCAGCAGGTCGCGCCCGTCGTACGCGGCAAGATTCAGGCTGCGCCCGACGCGTTTGTGCCCAACACGCCGCACGTCTTTGCGGGCGGCGACGCGGTCACCGGCCCGGCGACCGTCATCCGCGCGGTCGCGGCGGGCAAGGTCGCAGCCGCCAACATCGACGCGCACCTCGGTTACCACCATACCATCCGGAGCGACGTCGATATCCCCGCCCCGCATCTGACCAATTCGCCCGCCTGCGGCCGCGTCGAGCTGCGCAACCGCCCGGCGGACGAGTGTGTGGGCAACTTCCGGCTGGTCAAGCACGGCATGACCGAGGAGGAAGTCCGGCAGGAGACCTCCCGCTGCCTGCGGTGCGACCACTTCGGCTATGGTATCTTCAAAGGGGGGCGCTCTTCCAAATGGTAAACATCACGATCGACGGCATGCCGCTGTCCGTCCCGGTCGGCACGACCATCCTCGACGCCGCCGCCGGTGCGGGCATCGACATCCCCAACCTGTGTTATCTGAAAGGCCTTAACGAGATCTCGGCCTGCCGCGTTTGCTGCGTCGAGGTCGAGGGCGAAGGCAAGCTCGTCCCCTCGTGCAACAACGTCGTGCGCGAGGGCATGGTCATCCACACCAACACCCCCCGCGTGCGTGAGGCACGCCGCGTAAACGTCGAGCTCATCCTATCGCAGCACGACAACCAGTGCGCGACCTGCGTGCGCTCGGGCACCTGCCGTCTGCAGAAGACGGCAAACGACCTCGGCGTGCTGCACAACCCCTACCCTGCCGATCTGGCCCGCGGCAAAAAAGCCTTCTGGACGACCACCTTCCCGCTCTACCGCGACGTCAACAAGTGCATCAAATGCATGCGCTGCATCCAGGTGTGCGACAAGGTGCAGTCGCTGTCCGTCTGGGACGTGAGCGGCTCGGGCTCGCGCACGACGATCGACGTATCGGGCAACCGCTTCATCAAGGAAGCCGACTGCTCGCTGTGCGGCCAGTGCATCACGCACTGCCCGACCGGCGCGCTGCGCGAGCGCGACGACACGGCCAAGGCGTTTTCCGCCTTCGCCGCGCCCGACCAGATCACGATCGTGCAGATCGCGCCCGCCGTGCGCACCGCGTGGGGCGAAGCGTTCGGCATGGAGGGTGGCCGCGCGACCGTCGGCCAACTGGTAACCGCGCTGCGCAAGATGGGCGCGGACTATGTGTTCGACACAACCTTCTCGGCCGACTTGACCATCATGGAGGAGGGCACCGAGCTGCTGCACCGCCTCAAGGCGGGCGATCTGGCGCAGCAGCCGATGTTCACCTCGTGCTGCCCGGGTTGGGTGCGTTTCCTCAAGTCCCAGTATCCCGCGCTGACCGGCCGTCTGTCGACAGCCAAGTCGCCGCAGCAGATGTTCGGCGCGGCCTGCAAGACATGGATCGCCCAGCGGCTGGGCGTCGACCCGGAAAAGGTGTTCAGCATTTCGGTCATGCCGTGCGTCGCCAAAAAGGCCGAGCGCGAGCTGCCCGGCATGCAGTCCGCCGGTGCAGGCAGCGACGTCGACCTTGTGCTGACCACGCGCGAGCTGATCCGCATGGTGCGCGCCGAGCCGATTGATGTGCCCTCGCTGCCCGAAAGCCCGTTCGACTCGCCTCTCGGCGATGGCTCGGGTGCGGGCGTCATCTTTGGCGCAACGGGCGGCGTGATGGAAGCCGCGCTACGTTCGGCCTATTTCCTCACCACCGGAAAGAACCCGCCGGCAGACGCTTTCCGCGAGGTGCGCGCTTCGCAGAAATTCCAAACCGCATGGCGCGAGGCGTCCTTCGACCTTGCAGGCACGACCGTGCGCTGCGCGATCGCCAGCGGGCTTGGCAACGCGCGACAGCTGATCCAAGCGCTCGGGCGCGGCGAGGTGCATTACGAGTTCGTCGAGATCATGGCCTGCCCCGGCGGCTGCGCGGGCGGCGGCGGGCAGCCGGTCGACGGCAGCGACCGCGAGCTAGCCGCGTCGCGCGGCGAGGTGCTGTACGACCTCGACCGCAGGGCGCCGTTGCGCTTCTCGCACGAGAACCCTGCCGTGCAGGCGCTCTATCAGGAATATCTGGACGCCCCCTGCTCGGAAAAGGCCGAGCACCTGCTCCACTGCGACCATTTCGCGTGGGATATGCCCGCAGGCCATTGCTGACAGACGAAAAAACCGCATCGACAGGGTCGATGCGGTTTTGTTTTGCGTGTGTTACGCCTCCTGATTGCCCATCAGCGTGACCATGACGGCCTTCTGGGCGTGCAAGCGGTTTTCCGCCTCCTCAAAAATCTCGTCCGCGTGCGCCTCAAACACCTTGGTGGTGATCTCCTGCTCGCGGTAGGCCGGCAGGCAGTGCTGCACCATGCAGCCGGGCTTGGCGGCGGCGAGCAGTTCATCGTTCACCTGATAGCCCTTGAACGCCTTCATGCGCACTTCCTTTTCGTCCTCCATGCCCATAGACGCCCATGTGTCGGTGATGACGACATCCGCGTTGGCTGCGGCCTGCATCGGGTCGTCCGTGATGAAGAAGTCCGGGTTGCCCTCGGCAAAGGCCATAACATCCGCGTGCGGGCGGTAGCCCTCTGGCGTTGCGACCGAAACCTTCATACCGGTCTTGAGGCCGCCGACGATCAGCGAGTTTGCCATGTTGTTGCCGTCGCCGATATAGCACATCTTGATGCCCTCGAGCACGGCGAACTTCTCGCGGATGGTCATCAGGTCGGCCAGCACCTGACACGGATGGCAGAAATCGGTCAGGCCGTTGATGATCGGGATCGTGCCGTAACCGGCCAGATCCTCGACCTCCTTCTGCTCGTAGGTGCGGATCATAATGCCGTCCAGATAGCGGCTGAGCACGCGCGCGGTATCCTGCACCGGCTCGCCGCGACCGATCTGCAGGTCACGGTTGGACAGGAACAGCGCCTGTCCGCCCAGCTGGTACATACCGGTCTCAAACGAGACGCGCGTGCGGGTAGATGACTTCTGGAAGATCATGCCGAGGCTCTTGCCCTCGAGATGGCGGTGGGAAATATTATGCTTCTTTTCGTATTTGAGCTGGTCGGCCAGATCGAGCAGACCGATGATCTCCTCGGTCGAACAGTCGAGCAGCTTGAGCAAATGCTTCAATCAAAACACCTCTTTCATAATGGTCAGCGCCTCGTCCATCTCGGCCTTCGAGATGGTCAGCGGCGGCAGCAGGCGCACGGCATTCTTGCCCGCCGTGATCGCCAGCACACCCTTTTCAATCAGCTTGTTGGCGTAGGCCGCGTGCTTGCCCTCGTCGACAATGATGCCCAGCATCAGACCCATGCCGCGTACGCCGTGGATATTGGGCGAGCCGAGCGACAGGATGCCGTTTTTCAGGTATTCGCCCTTTTCGCGCACCGCGGTGAGGAACTCACCGGTCGCGACCGTATCGAGCACAGCGTTTGCCGCCGCGCACACGATCGGCGTGCCTCCGAACGTGGTCGCATGGGTGCCGGGCGTAAGCACATTCGAGCAGCTTTCGGCCGCCAGCACCGCGCCGATCGGCACGCCGCCGCCGAGGCCCTTGGCCATGGTCACAACGTCCGGACGGATGCCGTACTGCTGGAAGCAGAACAGGCTGCCCGTGCGGCCGATGCCGGTCTGTACCTCATCGATGATGAGAAGCAAATCCTTTTCGCGGCAGAGCGCCTCGACCTGTTTGACAAATGCCGGGTCGAGCGGCAGCACGCCGCCCTCGCCCTGCACCAGCTCCATCATCACGGCGCAGGTCATATCATCGACCTTTTTGCGCACCGAATCAAAGTTATTGGCCTCGGCGTAGTCAAAGCCCTCGGTGAACGGGAAAAAGTAGTTGTGGAAGCGGTCCTGCCCGGTCGCCTTGAGGGTGGTCACCGTGCGGCCGTGGAAGGAATTGATCAGCGTTATGATCTTGAAACGGCCCTCGCCGTATTTGTCAAACGAATATTTGCGCGCCAGCTTGATCGCGCCCTCGTTGGCCTCCGCGCCCGAGTTGGCAAAGAACACCTTGCCGTTCAGGTGCGTCTTTTCGACCAGCTTTTTCGCGACCTGCACCATCGGCTCGGTCGTGAACAGGTTGGAAACGTGCATCAGCTTGTGCGCCTGCGCGGTGATCGCCTCGGTCAGAATTGGGTTACTATAGCCTAGACAGTTGACGCCGATGCCCGAGGCCAAGTCGATGTACTTCTTGCCCTCGACATCCCACAACGTCGCGCCCTCGCCGTGATCGAGCGCAATGGGAAAACGGCCGTAGGTGTTCATTACATATTTTGTTTCCTCGGCCTTGAGTTGTTGATATGTCATTTCTTTCGCTTCTTTCTCACTGGAACATCGTGCCGACGCCGACCCTGCTGAGCAGTTCGATCAAAATCGAGTGCTTGACGCGGCCGTCCTGAATATTGGCCTGATCGACGCCCTTGCGCACCGCTTCGACGCAGCAATCCACCTTGGGGATCATGCCGCCCTTGATCACGCCGTCGCGCATCAGCTTGGGCACCTCGGAAACCTTGAGGTTGGTAAGCAAGGTCGACTCGTCGTCCGGGTCGAGCATCAGGCCGCGCACGTCGGTCAGCAGGATAAGTTTTTTTGCGCCCAGCGCGACCGCCAGCTTGCAGGCCGCGGTGTCCGCATTGATGTTGTAATTGGTCTCGTCGTCGATGCCCTGCGCGACCGTCGACACGACCGGGATATAGCCCTTTTCCAGCACGTCGATGACCGGCGCGGGGTTGACGTCGACGATATCACCGACATAGCCGTAATCCGTGCCGGTGCGGTCGGTCATGCGCTTGGCCTGAAACATACCGCCATCCATGCCGCCCAGACCAATGCCGCGGCCGCCCGCCTTTTCAAGCAGTGTGACAAGGTCCTTGTTGACCTTGCCGCATAGCACCATCTGCACGATGTCCATGGTCTCGCGGTCGGTGTAGCGCAGACCGTTGACAAAATGCGATTCCTTGCCGATCTTTTTGAGCATTTCGGAAATCTCCGGCCCGCCGCCGTGCACCACGACGACCTTGACGCCGACGAGGTTGAGCAGCACGAGGTCATGGATGACCGCGTCCTTCAGTTCCTCGTTGATCATGGCGTTGCCGCCGTATTTGACGACGACGGTCTGGCCGTAGTACTTCTGGATAAACGGCAGCGCTTCGACCAAAATTTTCGCTTTCAGCTCCGCATCGAGTTGTGTATCCATCGTTTACATCCTTTATTTGTGATATTTCGGTCAGGTGCGGTAATCGCCGTTGATCTTGACGTAGTCATATGTCAGGTCGCAGCCCCACGCGGTCGCGCTTTCGTCGCCCTCGTTGACGTTAACTTCAATGACGACCTCATTTTCGGACAATATCTTCTTAGCGGTATCCTCGTCAAAGTCGACTGCCTCGCCTTTGTCGCAGACTGTGATGCTGCCGGCATCGGACGAGAACGCCACCGTGGCGTACTCCGGCCGGAACGGCGCCTTGGAATAGCCCATCGCACACAACACGCGGCCCCAGTTGGCGTCCGCGCCGAACATGGCCGCCTTGACCAGATTGGAGCCGACGACCGCCTTTGCCAAACGTTCGGCGGCCTCCTCCGAGCGCGAGCCGCGCACCGTGCAGGTGACCAGCTTGGTCGCGCCCTCGCCGTCCGCCGCGATCTGGCGCGCGAGACGGGTGTTGACCTCGTTCAGCGCCTTGCAGAACGCCTGATACTCCTCGTCCTGCCAGTCGATCAGTTCGTTGCCCGCCATACCGTTTGCCAGCACGACGCACATGTCGTTGGTCGAGGTATCGCCGTCGACCGTGACGCGGTTGTAGGTCTTGCGGACGTTTTCCTGCAGGGCTTCGGCCAGCATTTCGTGCGTGATCGCGCAGTCGGTCGTGATAAAGGACAGCATGGTTCCCATGTTCGGGTGGATCATGCCGCTGCCCTTGCAGATGCCGCCGATGCGGCAGGTCTTGCCGCCGATGGTGAACTCGACCGCCGCGGTCTTGGTGCGCGTATCGGTCGTCATAATGGCGAAGTTCGCCTTTTCCGAAGCGTCCGCTTCGAGTTTCATTTCGGGCAGGTGTTCTTCGATGCACTCGACCGGCAGGCGCTGGCCGATGACGCCGGTCGACGCGACGACCACGTCGTCCTCGTCGATGTCCAGCAGCTTGGCCGCTGCCTTGGCCATGCGGCGGGCGTTCTCCATGCCGTTTGGCGCACAGGCGTTGGCGTTGCCGGCGTTGGCAATGATCGCGCGCGCCACACCGTTTTCCAGATGCTCCATCGTGACATACACGGGCGCCGCCTTGACGCGGTTCATCGTATAAGTCGCGGCCGCCGTGCATTCGCACGCGCTGAAGATGATCGCGGTGTCGTCATTTATGCGGCTGTCCTTGATGCCGCAGCGGATGCTGCCCGCGGTAAAGCCCTGTGCGGCGCACACGCCGCCTTGGATAATTTTCATCGCTCGTTCTCCTTTCGCGCTGCGAAATGATTACAGGGTCAGCCCGGCGGTCTCGTCCAGCCCGAGCATGATGTTCATATTCTGCACCGCCGCGCCCGACGCGCCCTTGCCGAGGTTGTCGAACAGCGCGGTAACGATGGCCTGCTCCTCGTGGCCATTGACGATCAGCCGCAGGCTGTCGTGCCCGGCGAGGGTGTTGGCGTAAATGACCGGCGCATCGCCGCCAAGCGGCGCGACCGTGACCAGCTTTTCGTCCTTGTAGTGCTCGGCCAGCGCTTCATGGACGCGCGCCGTATCTAGCCCGGGCAGCATGACGGTCGTCGCCATGCCCTTGTAGAAATCGCCGACCACCGGCACGAACACCGGCGGCTGCGTCAGCCCGCAGACGTATTCCATCTCGGGCAGGTGCTTGTGGCGCAGGTTGAGGCCGTAGATGCGCTCGGAATCGTGGCAGACGTCGCGGTTTTCGTCCTCATATTCCGCGATCATCTTCTTGCCGCCGCCCGAGTAGCCGGTCAGCGACGAGCAGGTGAACGCAAAGTCCGCGGGCACGACGTCGCGCGCGACCAGCGGATAGACCGACGAGATAAAGCCGCTTGCATGGCAGCCGGGGTTGGCGACCCGTTTGGAATCCTTGATCGCCATGCGGTGCGCCTTGGACAGCTCGGCAAAGCCGTAATCCCAGTCGGGGTTCGTACGGTGCGCGGTCGACGCGTCGATGACGCGGGTGGTCTCGTTTTCGATCAGCGTGACAGCTTCCTTTGCCGCCGCGTCCGGCAGGCACAGGAACACGATATCGGCCGCATTCAAAAATTTGCGGCGCTCCTCGGTGTCCTTGCGCTTGTCCTCGTCGATCAGCAGCAGCTCGATGTCGTCACGACCGGACAGCCTGTCGTAAATTTGCAGGCCGGTCGTGCCCTCCTTGCCGTCGATATATACCTTAGGCTTCATCGCCTGCTACCTCCGCGATGAACTTTTCGATCTTGTCGATCTGGCGGGTTACCTCCTGCGGCGCGGGGCCGCCGATCACCTTACGGCCTGCGACACAGGTGCGCAGGTCGAGCGCGTCGTAAATATCGTCGCCAAACTTATCGGAAATCGCGGCGAAGTCGCGCATGGTCATCGTTTCGAGCGTCTCGTCCGCGCGGATGCACTGGTTGACCAGACGGCCGACCGTCTTGTACGCGTCGCGGAACGGCATGCCCTTCTTGGTCAGGTAGTCCGCGCAGTCGGTCGCGTTGATAAAGCCGCCGGACGCCGCCTTGCGCATGTTGTCGCGGCGCAGCGTCATGGTCGAGAACATGGGCGTGAACACCTCCAGACACTGCTTGACAGTGTCGATCGCGCCGAACACAGCCTCCTTGTCCTCCTGCATGTCCTTGTTATACGCCAGCGGCAGACCCTTGAGCACGGTCAGCATGGTGGTCAGCGCGCCGTAGACGCGGCCGGTCTTGCCGCGGATCAGCTCGCAAACGTCCGGGTTCTTCTTCTGCGGCATGATGGACGAGCCGGTCGAGTAGGCGTCGTCCAGCTCGACGAACTTGAACTCCCACGAGCACCACGAGATGATCTCCTCGGACAGACGCGACAGGTGCATCATCAGGATGGACAGCGCCGAGAGCAGCTCGACGCAGTAGTCGCGGTCGGAAACGCCGTCGAGTGAGTTATCGGTCAGGCGGGCAAAGCCCAGCTGCTGGCGGACGAACTCACGGTCGATCGGATAGGTGGTCGAAGCCAGCGCGCCCGAACCCAGCGGCATTTCATCCATGCGTTCCAGACAATCCTGCAGGCGCCCGATATCACGCTTGAGCATATTGGCGTAAGCCATCATATAGTGCGCGAAGGTGGTCGGCTGCGCGCGCTGCAAATGCGTGTAGCCCGGCATGACCGCGTCCAAATTTTCGCGGCTTTTTTTACACAGCGCCTTCATAAACGTGCAGATCATATCGATGATCTCTGCGATTTCTTCCTTGACGTACAGGCGCATGTCGAGCGCGACCTGATCGTTGCGCGAGCGGCCGGTGTGCAGACGCTTGCCCGTGTCGCCGATGCGCTCGGTCAGCAGCTGCTCGACATTCATATGGATATCCTCGTAGTCGAGCGAGAACTCCACCTTGCCGGCCTCGATATCCTCAAGGATGCCCTTGAGGCCTTCGACGATCTTTTCCGCCTCGTGCTCCTCGATAATGCCCTGCTTGCCCAGCATGGTCGCGTGCGCGATCGAGCCGGTGATATCTTCCTTATATAAACGGCAGTCAAACAGGATGGACGAGTTGAAGTCGTTTACCACCAGATCGGTTTCTTTCTGAAACCGTCCTGCCCATAATTTTGCCATATTGCGTTACCTCACAAAACACCCGCAGGGCGGCACGTCCGGACATGCCGCCCCACGATCTCTTCGATTACTTTTCTACCGACGGGAAATGCTCGCCGGTCTTCTGGTACAGCAGCTGGTCGTTGATCGCGCGTACCTTGAGCGGCAGGCCGAACAGGTTGATAAAGCCCGCGGAATCGGACTGGTCATAGCAGTCGTCCTCGTTAAAGGTCGCCATATCCTCAGAATACAGGCTGTACGGCGAGGTGACGGACGCCGGGATGATATTGCCCTTGTACAGCTTGAGCTTGACGTCGCCGGTCACGGTCTCCTGCGTCGAATCAACGAACGCGGACAGCGCCTTGCGCAGCGGGGTGTACCACTGGCCGTTGTAAACCAGATCGCCGAACTTCATGGCAACCTGCGCCTTGTAGTGCGCGGTCTCCTTGTCGAGCGTGATCTCCTCCAGCTTCTGGTGCGCCGCGTACAGCACCGCACCGCCCGGGGTTTCGTACACGCCGCGGCTCTTCATGCCGACCAGACGGTTCTCAACGATATCCAGGATGCCGACGCCGTTTTCGCCGCCAACCTTGTTGAGCTTTTCGATGAGCGCAACCGAGTCCATTTCCTCGCCGTCAACCGCGGTCGGCACACCCTTTTCAAAGTGGATGGTGACGTAGGTCGGCTTGTCGGGCGCCTGCTCGGGCGAAACACCCAGCTCCAGGAAGCCCGGACGGTTGATCGGCGCCTCGTTGGAGGGCAGCTCGAGGTCGAGACCCTCATGGCTCAGGTGCCACAGGTTCTTGTCTTTGGAGTAGTTGGTCTCCTTGTTGATCTTGAGCGGGATGTTGTGCGCCTCAGCGTACGCGATCTCCTTCTCACGGCTGTTGAGCTCCCAGAAACGCCACGGCGCAATGATGTCCATCTGAGGCGCAAACGCATGGATAGCCAACTCGAAGCGCACCTGATCGTTACCCTTGCCCGTGCAGCCGTGGCAGATCGCGTCCGCACCCTCCTGCAGCGCGATCTCAACGATGCGCTTGGCAATGATCGGGCGGGCAAACGAAGTGCCCAGCAGGTATTGTTCATAGGTCGCGCCGGCCTTCATGGTCGGGATGATATAATCGTCGACGAATTCCTTGGTCAGGTCCTCGATGTACAGCTTGGACGCGCCGGTCTTGATGGCCTTCTCTTCCAGCCCTTCCAGCTCGCCCGCCTGCCCGACGTTGCCGGATACCGCGATGACCTCGCAGCCGTAGTGCTCCTTGAGCCACGGGATGAGCACCGAAGTGTCCAGACCGCCCGAGTACGCCAGTACGACCTTGTTATATTTCTTTTCCATTGTTAGATTCCTCCGTACCTGTCTTTTTTACGACGTGTCCATTATACTCCCTATCCTATGGTTTGGCAAGAAAAATTTATAAATATTTTATATATTGTATAATTATTCAATTCATGTATTTCCGATACAAAAGAAATGCTTGCACTTTGCGCAAAAAGGTACTATGATATCTATAAATGTACTGTGTCAAGACAGCTACAAAGAATGAATAAAAGCACATCGTTACCGTGTGCAAAGGGGCGTTATCCGCAATGACAGAGAAAAACCTGACCATGCTGACCGATTTTTATGAATTTACCATGGCGCATGGCTATTTTGAAAAAGGGATTGCTGAACGGCGGGCATATTTCGACATGTTTTTCCGTCGCGTACCGGATGGCGGCGGCTACGCCATCATGGCAGGCGTCGAGCAGCTGATCGACTACTTCAAAAACCTGCACTTCACCGATGAGGATATCAAATACTTACGCAGCCGCGGCTGCTTCTCTGAGGCATTCCTACACTACCTGCGGCACTTCAAGTTTGAGTGCGATGTCTGGGCCGTGCCCGAGGGCACGCCGGTCTTTCCCGGCGAGCCGCTGGTCACGGTCGCAGGGCCGATGATTCAAGCACAGTTTGTCGAAACCATGGTGCTGCTGACCGTCAACCACCAGACGCTGATCGCCACCAAGGCCAACCGCATCACCCGCGCGGCACAAGGCCGCACCGTGCTGGAGTTCGGCTCGCGCCGCGCGCAGGGCTACGACGGCGCGATTTACGGCGCACGCGCGGCATACATCGGCGGCTGTCAGGGTACGGCCTGCGTGCTGGCCGACCGTGACTTCAAAATCCCTGCGGGCGGCACGATGGCGCACTCGTGGGTGCAGATGTTTGACAGCGAATACGAGGCTTTCAAGGCCTATGCCGACATCTATCCGGACAACTGCGTTTTCCTCGTCGATACCTATAACGTATTGAAATCCGGCGTGCCCAACGCGCTGCGCGTCGCACGCGAAATGGTGGCCGAAAAGGGCATCCGCCCACGTGGTATCCGTCTGGACTCGGGCGATATCGCCTACCTGTCGATCGAAGCGCGCCGCATGCTCGATGAAGCCGGCTTCCCGGATATGCAGATCATGGCCTCCAACTCGCTGGACGAATATCTGGTGCGCGACCTGCTGGTGCAGGGGGCACGGGTCGACTCGTTCGGCATTGGCGAACGGTTGATCACCTCCAAGTCCGAGCCGGTGTTCGGCGGTGTGTACAAGCTGGTCGGCGTGGAAAACGAACAGGGCGAAATCGTGCCCAAGATCAAGGTATCCGAAAACGTCGAAAAAATCACCACGCCGCACTTTAAGCAGGTCTACCGCCTGTTCGACAACCAGACCGGCAAGGCGCTGGGCGACGTGCTGACCGTGCACGACGAGGTGATCGACGCCAGCCAGCCCTATACCCTGTTCCACCCGATCCACACATGGAAGCAGCGCGTTGTCACCGATTACAGTGTGCGCCCGCTGCGCGTGCCGCTGTTCAAGGCTGGCCGCTGTGTGTACACCAGCCCGGACATCAAGGACATCCGCAGCTACTGCCTGTCCGAGGTCGATACCCTGTGGGAGCAGATCAAACGCTTTGAAAACCCGCAGACCTATTTTGTTGACCTGTCGGTCAAGCTGTGGAAGTGCAAAAACGAACTGCTCGAAGCCTGCCGTATCTGAATACCATTTCAATCTATCGAACAGCGAGCCGCCCCGGCTCGCTGTTTTGTTTTTCTGCAACCGGCACCCCGCTCACAGGCTCCCCTCCCCTGCCCACTGCACACCGCAGGGACAGCAAAGGGCTTCCGAGGTTGTCATAACCCCGGAAGCCCTTCCGACAATACCGCATCATTGCATCCATCATGCCTTACGCGCTACGCAGTGTCGCCTTATTTTATGCAAACGCGATGCCGCGCCGCCGCAGCGAACGCATTCCGGCCAGTAATCCCGTGCTTATCTGCTGCCAAACTCAGTATTTGTCATAAAACGACGCATCCGACGATGCCGCAGGCTCCTCCGGCTGATAGGCCGGCGTCTCCTGCAACTGATAGGTGCTGCTCCCGCCTGCGGTCTTGAACTTGCCGACCAGCATCTTCAGCATGCTGGCCTGTCCGGACAGCTCCTCGCTGGCCGCCGCGCTCTCCTCCGCCGTTGCAGAGTTCGTCTGCACCACGCAGGAAACCTGATCCAGACCCAATGCGATCTGGTTGGTCGCCTGCGCCTGCTCCGCAGATACCTCCGCGATGCGCTTGATGGATTCGACGACCTCATCTGCCTTGGAAGCGGTTTCCTCCAGCACATCGGCCGCATCTGTTGCCAGAATACTGCCGCGCTCGACAGCCGCGATCGAATTCTTGATCAGCTCCTGCGTATTCTTGGATGCCTCCGCCGACTTACCGGCAAGGTTGCGTACTTCGTCGGCAACTACCGCAAAGCCCTTGCCCGCGGCACCCGCACGGGCGGCCTCTACCGCCGCGTTCAGCGCCAGAATATTGGTCTGGAACGCGATATCATCGATGGTCTTGATGATGCCTTGAATTTGCTGCGACGTCTGCTTGATTTCATCCATCGCGGCGACCAGCTCCTGCATTTTCAGCTTGCTTTCATTGACCTTGACGCCGGTGATCGTGGTCAATTCGTTGACCGAGTCGGTATCCTTTGCATTCTGGCTGATTTTTTCATTGATGTCCTGCACCGTAGCCGACAGCTCCTCCACCGAGCTTGCCTGCTCCGTCGCGCCCTGGCTCAACGCCTGCGCACCGCTGGATACCTGGTCGGCGCCAAGCGATACCTGATTAGCCGCCGTATCGATCTCGCGGAACGCATCGCTCAGCGAAGTGCTGATTTTGGTGATAGAGGTTGCGATTTCAGAAAAATCGCCGATGTATTCGATATCCATATGGACATCCAGATTGCCCTGTGCCATTTGCATCAGTTTTTCATGGATATCCACGATGTACTTTTTCAGATGGTCGCGCATCTGGTTGACCGAGTAAACCAGCATACCCAGTTCCGACGTATCCTCCTGCATCTCGCCCGAAGCGGACAGGTTGCCTTGCGAGAATTCCATCATCTCACTCTGGATCAAATGCAGCGGACGGATCACCTTTTTGCGGGTAAACAGGATGCTGAACACCTGAAACACCACGATCAGGCAGACCAGTACGATAACCACGATCTGCATAACCATCACGTTCCTGTGCTGCTGTTCGATCTCGGCCGCAAGGCGCGTCTGGATGGTCTCCAAAAACCGCTCTTGCAGAATCTCGATCTGGCTCAGGTCGGAGCTGTATTCGTAGCCGAACACATATTTGATCGCAGACTCCGTATCGCCGTTAATGGCCGAACTCATGGCGCTCTCTTCCAGCGGGACCAAGTTGTCGGAAATCTGTGACATCTGCGTAAAGATGGCCTTCTCTTCCTCGGTGATACCGACCTGCTCCATCCGGTCATAACCGATCTCGCGGTTTTGCAGCGTATTGACCTCGTACTGATAGTTGTCACGATAGGTTTGCTCACCGGTAGACGCACAGGCCCTGGCCTGCTCGGTCAGGTAGCCGGATGCATCCAAAAACTGCTGTGCTGCCGACGTCAGTTCACTCTCGTGCTCATACGCCTCAAAAGTGCTGTTATTCATGGAAACCGACAACAAGAAGGAAGCCGTCATCAAGATAACCAGAATAATGGTCCCCAAGTTCAGCCCCATCAGCAATGTTGACTGTTTTACCGCCTTTTTCATTTCAAATAGTTCCCCCTTCAAGTCAGATATCAATGGGAAGTCTTCTGGTTTATCTCAGCAGTCTATTCCCTCCTTATGGCAAAAAAAGGTATTCCCCCTACCGTTTCAACAGGGAGAATACCTTTTCCTATGCTCTCATTGATACACACCAAACAGGCAGAACTATACGTTGCCCATCCATTTTCAGCATGTAGTGATTCAAGATCATCGTGCAGTCTTCTTCCATTTTTGCATGCCGGTCTTCCTGCGTACCACGAACGCCCCCTGTTGCATGGGATACACACGCCCACCAACGGGATACTACGGGTACCAGCAGGTGTGATTGAACAGCCTGAACGTCCTGACGCACAAAATCCGGCGGCAGGATGTCCGTTCCCTTTGCATTCTGCGGTGTTTATTCCAGTATAGCGTATCCCGGTGAAAAAGACAACAACTTTCAACCAGATTTACAAATATTTATATGCATCCAGCAAAAATTGTGTACATTGTTACCATTTTACAGGAAAAACCTGACAGGTGCCCGACGACTGTATCCCTGCTCCAGCTCGGTCTTGTGATAGAGGTAACCAGGGTCATCGTAATATTTTGCACCCTTGGGACATTTTTTGATGCACGCGCCGCATTTGATGCAGATACCGATATAATTGCGCACATCGGCCGGGTCGATCGAACCCATCGGGCACAGCTTGGCGCAAAGGCCACAGTCATCGCACGACTCGGCCGTCTTTGGCTTGACCTTTCGGATATCCACCGGATTGCCTGCACGGTCGCGCGGCTGATAATATGTCCTCTCGTCCCGCGCACGGCCGGGCACTGCAATGGGCGGCGTATCCGCATGCACTTCTGCCAGCCGCGCCGTCAAGTCACGTCCAAACTGCGCCGCCTGCGCCAAATCATCCGCGTCCGGCCGTCCGGCTGCCAGCGTAGTCGAAAAGGAATGCTCCCCAACAAATGCCGCCGCTGCAAATGGCACAAAGCCTTGCGCCGCCAGAATATCGCGCAGCTCGATCAGCGAGTCATCGAACGCGCGGTTGCCAAACGTCACCACGGGCACTGTCGCTGCGCCATGCCCTTGTACCGTCGTCAGATATTTGAGCAGCACATTCGGCACGCGGCCCGCATACGTCGGCGTGCCGAACACCACCAGATCGTCCGCCGTAAAAGCCGGCGCACCCTGCCGCGCCCCCGGCAGCGTAAAATCATATTCTTCCAGTGGCAGCCCCAGCGTCTGCGCCGCCTGCGCCGCAACCGCTGTCACCACGCGCTTGGTCGTATCCGTCGCGCTCCAGTACATCGCCCATACCCGTTTTGCCTGCATATCCAGCGCCTCCCTGCATCTTCATAATGCCAGTATAACAGACGCAGCGGCATGCGTCAAAAGAATCTGTGCACGCTGCATATATCCCGCTGTCACCGTGTGCCAAACCTAAAGCCGCCGCAAGTACAGACAAAGGGAGACGGCAGCAGCCGTCTCCCTTTGTCCCCGTGTGTTCGCTCACGGACGTTCCTTTTCCTTGCGCAAAATCGCATATTCGTCCACCGGGAAGGGGAACGAAAAATGCACCCGCATCTGCGGGACGTTGAACAGCTCGCGCGCCGTCCCCTCGTCGTCCGTCACGCCCGCCGCGCAAAAACGGTACGGCGGCTGGCCGGGCTGGATCAGCTCCAACGCCTCACCCTGAAAAATCCGGTTTTTCAGGGCAAACACCGCGTGTCCATCTGCACCGCAATCGACCGGCATGCCGACGACCTCATAATCACGGATATACTGGCTGTCGTCGTAATGCTGGCCGTTCTCCTCCGCGCCGAAGTAAAACCCGGTATAGTAGTCGCGGTGGCTGACCTTGTTGACCTCGTCCCGGCAGAACTGCGGCAGCACATAGCCCGCAGGATCGGCGGCATAGGCGTCGAGCGCCGCACGGTACGCGCCGGTGACGCAGGCAGCATAATACGCCGTCTTGTTGCGGCCTTCGATTTTGAGCGAATCCACGCCCGCGCGCACCAGCTCCGGAATATGCCCGATCATGCACAGATCCTTGGAATTGTACAGATAGGTGCCGCGCGCATCCTCCTCGACCGGAAAGAACTCGCCCGGACGCTTTTCCTCCATCAGCGCATAGTTCCAGCGGCAGGGCTGGGCGCACGCGCCGCGGTTGGCATCGCGTCCGGTCATATACTGCGAGATCAGGCAGCGGCCAGAATAGGAAATGCACATCGCGCCATGCACGAACGCTTCGATTTCCAGCGTTTTTGGCGTGTTGGCGCGGATACCCGCGATTTCCTCGAGCGACAGCTCGCGCGCAAGCACGATGCGCTCCGCACCGAGATCGGCCCAGAAATTGGCCGCCTCGTGGTTCAGGATGCTGGTCTGCGTTGAGATATGCAGCGGCACATGCGGCGCATGGCGCTGCGCCAGCCGGATCACGCCGACATCGGCCACGATCAGCGCGTCCGCGCCCGCGTCCTCGAGCAATTCCAGATAGGCAGGCAGCGCGGGCAGGTCGCGCTCGCTCGGCATGATATTGACCGTGATATAGCACTTGACCCCGCGCGCATGCGCGTAGGCAATGCCTGCGCGCAGCGCTTCATCGTCAAAGTTCGCGGCAGCCGCCCGCATGCCGAACTGCTGTCCGGCAAAATACACAGCGTCGGCGCCGTATGCGATCGCAAACCGCAGCTTTTCCATGTCGCCCGCCGGGGCGAGCAACTCAGGCAGCTTACTCACCGGCGCCCTCCGTGTTCGCGGCGGCTGCGGCAGCCGCCGCCTGCGCCGCATTGGAGGTCGCGATATTGGCCTGATGCTCGTCATAGCTATTGGCAAACAGGTGCGTGCCATCCGGCATCGCAACATAGTAATAATAGTTGTGCGACTCGGGATAGGCCGCGGCATAAAGCGAAGCATAGCCCGGGTTGCAGATCGGTCCGGGCGGCAGGCCCTGCTTGGTGTACAGGTTGTAGGGCGTATCGGACGCCAGATCTTCCTCGCTCAGCTTGCCGCCGCTGCGGCCCAGGCCGTACAGCACAGACGCATCTACCTGTAAATACGGGAATTCGCTGGCGTTGTTCAGGCGGTTGTAGATAACGCCTGCGATCGTGGCGCGTTCGCTGTCCGCCTGCGCCTCACGCTCAACCAGCGACGCCACGGTCACGATGTCGTGCATCGACCGGCCAAGTGCCTCGGCGCCCGCCTTGATCTCATCATCATACTTATTATCGAAGTTGTTGAGCATCTTGTTGATCGTGTCGACCACCGTCGCGTTGCCCTTGTAGATCTCATAGGTGTCCGGGAACAGATAGCCCTCGAGCCAGCCCTCTTCCGCAGGCAGCTCCTCCTTGAGGAATTCATGCTTAAACGGATACTCGTTGAGCGCCTCGTCCAGCGCATCCGACGTGCAGACGTGCTCGTCAAGCAGCATCTGCTTGATCTGCGCGACAGAGTAGCCCTCAGGCACGGTGATCTGCATGGTTTCCGTGCTCGACGCATTGACCAGCGTGTCAATGATCTGGCCGTAGTCCATATTCGGGTTGAGCGCGTAGGAACCCGCGAGCACGCCCTCGTTATCGCCCTTGATGCGGACATACAGCTTGAAGATCGTGCCGTAGTTGATGACACCCTCGTCGTCCAGCTGCTTGGCCACCGAAAGCAGGTCAGTGTTTTCTGTCACCGTGATCTCCTTGACCGCGTTTTCCTTGACAAACGCAAACACATCGTTCGCCACGAAAATCGCCGCCAGCGACAGGATGATCGAAATGCCCAGCACCGCGATCACATACACCACCGTGCCCGCACAGCCGCCGTTTTTCTGCCGTCGGCTGCGGCGGCGCGTGGAACCCGGCTGCGGGATGCGTTGCGTTTCCTGATTTACATTCTGATCCATCTGATCCATGGTTTCACCTCAATTTGACAGGTTGGTTGCGTTATAACATGCGATTGACTATCAGCTTGGCCGCAAAGGCCAGCACGAACGCCAGCATGCCGGGGTTGCGGATGAGCAGCCACAGGTCGTACAGGCCGGCGCTTTTTTCAAAATGCGGGATCACGTCGCGCGCGAGCAGCCCTTCCAGCGAGCGCAGCGTCAGGTAAAGGGACAGCAGCATCGCCAGCGCATTGATCGCGGCGAAGTAATTCCAAATGCCAAAGGCGGCGTAAGTATCGGTCACCCACACGACAAACAGATAGTACAGGTTGTTCACGCCGTGCGCCAGCACCGCCGGCCACACGCTGCCCGAGACAAACGTCAGGTACGCATACGCCACACCGGCCACAAACGGCCCGGCAAAGTTGAGCAGGCTGCCGTGCAGCAGGGCGAATACCAGACCGCTGAGCACCAGACAGGGCATCGTACCTGCGGCCTCCTCATGCACGATCAGCAGCGCGCCGCGCAGATACAGCTCCTCGATCACCGCAGACAACACCACGACGACCGCAAACCGTGCCGCCAGGCTCAACCCGGACTGCGGCGCGTCCAGCGCAGTCGCAGACAGGTCGGCCCCTACCATCCCCGCCAGATGGTAGACCATCAGGTTGAGGAACAGCGAGAGCACCGCCACGCTGACGCCCAGCTTGACCGTCAGCCCCAGCATGCCCTTTGGCAGCCGACGCAGCTTCAGCCGCGCCCGCAGCTGCTTTTGGTCGCGCATCGAATACACGACGACCGCCAGCGGCAGCGCAAAGGAAAGGAATTCCGCCAGCCCCAGCAGCCACGCGCCGCCGCCCCAGCGGTGCGCCAGCCGGCCGGTGCCGGTCAGCAGACAAAAGCACAGGAACAGCGAAAGCCCGGGCAGCAGCGCGATCTTATTGTTCTTCATCCGTGCGCAGCACCCGCCTTTCCGTAAAGATCCAGCCGCAGCGCCGGTCGGTCGCCTCGCGCGGCAGGCGGTCGACCAGCCGCGCCTCGGCACACAGCGCCGCACAGGCCGCGTCCGTCCGGGCAAGGAAACGGTCATAGTAGCCGCCGCCATAACCCAGCCGGTACCCCTGCCTGTCGCAGGCCAGCGCGGGCGCGATCACCAGATCGATCCGCTCCGGCGCTACCACCGGCGCCGTTCCCTCCGGCTCGTCGATGCCGAACGCGCCCGGCCGCAGCCCGTCCATCGACAGCAGTCGGTGCGCCTGCATCTCCCCCGCCTTGCCGCACCGCGGCACGCAGACAGTCTTGCCTGCGTCGAGCGCCGCGCGCAGCAGCGCGCGCGTGCCGACCTCCTGCGGGGTGGACACATACAGGAACACACAGCCCGCCTGCCGGAACAACGCGCTGCCCAGCACGCGTGCACCAATGGCCTCGTTGATCTGCTGCCGTTCGGCTGGATGCTGCGCAGCGCGCTGCGCAAGGAATCGCTGCCGTAGCTGCGTCTTATCGTCCGACATGGTGTACGACTGCCGCCGCGATCCGGCGCGCCTGCTCCTCGCCGCACAGCGCGGATACCAGCGCGCAGCCGAAATCAAGCGCGCCGCCCACGCCGCAGGCCGTGATGATATGCCCGTCGACCACGCAGGTGCGTTCGAGCGGCGTCGCGCCCTTCATGCCGTCCTCCATGCCCGGATAACAAGTCGCCTTGCGACCCTTGAGCAGCCCCATGCCGCCCAGAATGACCGACGGCGCGGCGCAGATTGCGGCCACATACTTGCCTGCGTCATAGCACGCGCGCACCGCGTCCGTCACGCGCTTGTCTGCGTACAGGTTGGTCGTACCCGGCATGCCGCCCGGCAGCACGACCATATCGGCCTGCGCCCAGTCCACCTGGTCGATCGGCAGGTCGGTCTCAACCCCGATGCCATGCGAGCCGTGCACCAGCGCGCCGGTCACGCCCACCAGCTTGGCCTCTACGCCCGCGCGGCGCAGCAGGTCGACCGGTGTCAGCGCCTCTACTTCCTCAAAACCCTCCGCCAACAGTACATATACCATGTTTGTCACACCTTTCAGTTCAGCATCAGATTCATATATCCATGGGAGTTTTCCCGCTTGTCATACCATTTGATACAGCCGAGCGCCGACGTACCGCCGCAGCCCGTAACCGTGCATTGCTGCCGCCCGAGCACATCCAGCAAGCCCTGTTCGCGCGCCGGCGTCAGGCCGAACGCCTCCTGTGCGCCGTCTGCCCAGCAAAAGGCGTAGCCATCCAGCACACCGTTAGCAAACCAGCCGAACGCACCCGCACCGACCGCGTCGAATAACGCCAGCTGCCTGTCCCACGCCGCAATATCCCGCTCCATGCGGCAATCCGGCGCCAAACGGTTGTATAACGCCGCCATCTGCGGCACATCTTCCGCGCCCAGCCGCAGCGGCACATCGCCGTCCGTCGTGCGCGTGACCGTGCGCTTGTCCACCATGAAAAACGGCGCATAACCAAACGGGCGGTAAAAATCAAACAGCCACGGCTCGGCCGGGATGAGCGTGGACGCCGCCCTGCCCGCCGCGCGGTCGATTGCAAACGACGCTTCGAGCAGCCGCGCCATATGCCCCTGCCTGCGGTACGCCGGGTCGGTGCATGCGCCATAGATATAGGTCACGTCCAACGTATCGCCTCCGGTCTGCAGGCGGTACGGCAGCATCTGCAGCATCGCACACAGCGCGCCGTCCTGCCCACTGAGCAGCACGGTGTCGCAGTCGAAAATAAAGGCGAAAAAATAGTCGTTAAAGCCGTCCGCTGTCGGAAAGCAGGTTTGCCACAGCTGCCGGATCTGCGGCATATCCTGCGGCTGCGCCCGCCGGATCACCGCACCTGCCCCCGCGGCACCGCGGTATATTTGATGCCGCGCATGGCCGGATAGTAGGATTTCTTGGCTTTGCGCAGACCCTCAAGGCCGAGGTCCTCTTCCCTGTTGACGTATTGCACATCGTCACAGTTCCGCAGCACAAACTGCTGGTTAATCATCTGGTAGGCTCCGGGGATGGTATGGTCGGCCTTTTCGATCTGCACGACCATCATGTCCGGCTCAGCCTTGCAGCCGAAGGTAAAGGCAATGACCTCATCGTCCAGCCACAGCAGGCCGCCGCGCAGGTCGAGCGCGTCAAAGTTGTGCAGCGCCTGCACGATCGCGCAGGTTTCGCCCTGAAAGTCGCGGTTCTGCGCGCAGCCGTTCTGGTTACACCAGCGGATGTGGTAGCCGAACGCGTCCTTGAGATTATCCTTGCACATATCCTCATACCGCCAGCGGCCTTCATACGCCGCCTGAAACCGGTTGACCAAATTGCGCTTGCTTTGCAGCTTTTTGCCCGACAGCGTGCGCAGCTTTTCCGCCAGATAGATATAGTCGTCGCCGTCCTCGCTGTCATGCGAAAAGACAAATTTGCCCGGCCGCACCGCTTCGATGCGTGCGATCATGGGCTCGGCCACCGAAACGACCGTGAACGGGATGCCGCGTGCGGCGGCGTCCTGCTCCAGCGCGTCGAGCGCCGCGCCCAGGTCGCCCTCGCCCACCGGGGCGAGATAGCAGTCGTGCCCGCCGTCGAGCGGCGTCATCTTGACCAGCAAAAAGCCGTCCAAAAAGCAGATCTGCGTGTTGTAGTGGCTGCGCCACATGAACAGGTCGACAAAGCAGCGCTCGCACAGGTGGTACAGATAATGCGAGCCGCATGCCTCGACCGCCGCCTTGTCCTCTAATGTGATTTCTCGAAATACTAACATAATGATCCTTTCTTTTTGATGCTGCGGCCATAGGGCCGCGCGCCGGACAACGCCTGTCCGGCTGTGTTCCGGCACTGCCGCCGCGCCATGCGTCCAATCATGCGCCCGCAGGTTATTTGCGCCTGCCGAACAGCCGCTCGCGGATGACGACCAGCAGGAATTTTGGCAGCTTCATCATGCGGCCGATGCGGGTCGGCTGGCAGAGCAGCCGGTAGAACCACTCCAGCCCGAGCTTGATGAAAATTTTCGGCGCGCGCTTTGCTACGCCCGCGAACACGTCCAGCGACCCGCCCAGGCCGCAGAACAGCGTCGCGTGGATGTCCTCCATGTGCTCCGACATGAATTTTTCCTGCTTGGGCGCGCCCAGACAGACGAACACCACGTCCGCGCCGCCGCAGGCGTTGACCGCGTCGACCGCGTCCTGCGGGTCGGTAAAATAGCCGTCCTTCGTACCGGCCAGCACCAGACCGGGATATTTGGCGCACAGGTTGGCGCCCGCCTGCTCGGCAATGCCCGGCTTTGCGCCGAGCAGGAACAGCCGCATGCCCTCCTTTGCCATCGCCGCGATCAGCTGCTCGGCAAACTCCACGCCGGGTACACGGCCGCACAGCTCCTCGCCGAGGATCTTCGCGGCATAGATAATGCCGATACCGTCCGGCAGGACGAGCGCGGCGCGGTTGACAATGCCCATATAGCCGTCGTCCCTGCGGCACAGGTCGACGATCTCCGGATTGGGCGTGACCACATAGCCCTTCTGCCGGGCGCGGATGCGGCTCATCGCCGTATCCACCGCCTGCTGCATGGTCACCGCATGGAAGTGCACGCCCAAAATAGAAGCGGTTTTCATTTGATATCTCCTGCATTCTTTCTGACATACTACCACAATGGGTACTCAAAATCTATTTTATTATACAGCAGTCTCCGCAAAATCTCAAGCCTATGCACGGCAAAACTGATTTTCTGGCAATTCCATGCAAAAAGTCAGGCATAACGCCTGACTTTTTGCATCATTCTTCCTTTTTGCCATCCTTTTTCCGGCAGCTGCACTCACTGGCACCCCAATGGGAAAGCATCTCGTTGAGGTAGACCGACAGGCCGGTGCACAGGATGCCCTGCACCATCCCGTCGAACACGGCGGCAGCCCAGTTGGCATAGTCCCCGCCGCGCGACACGGCCGAAAGGCATGCGAGCAGCACGCCGCAGCCGGTCAGCGCCAGCGGGATGAACTGGTTGGGGAATTTATTGATAGCCTTGAGCACCCGCCCCAGACAATACAGGACGGCCACCAGAATGGCGTAATCGGTTTTGACATATTGCAGGATCTGCTCCATAGGCAGTCACCTCCCCTTTCAATATATGAAAGGAAAGCCCAAGGGATGCTTTGCAGCATTCCTTGGGCTTGAGGCTGTCGAAAAACATAGTTTTCGACAGCCTCTCGATCGGAACCACGCTTCCGATCGAATCAAATGTATCAAAAAAGCGGGCACGGCCCAGGCCGCCTTCTCTTGGCCTGCGGCCAATTCACCTTGAAGCTCGCTTTTTTGATGCCGCTCACAGAGCGGCTGAACGATACGCGCTGCGGCGCGAGAACCTTATCGACAGACTGAAGCCCAAGGAGCATCCCTTGGGCTTTTGTGATGGGATCAGATCTCCGCCAGGATGAGCGCGCCCATCTCGCTGGTGGACAGCACCTTTTCGCCCTTTGCGGCGATATCCGCCGTGCGGTGGTCGGCATCCAGCACGGTTTCGACCGCGTTTTCGATCGCGTCCGCCTCGGCCATCAGACCAAAGGAATAGCGAAGCATCATCGCGCAGGACAGGATGGTCGCGATCGGGTTGGCGATGCCCTTGCCCGCGATGTCGGGCGCCGAGCCGTGGATCGGCTCATACATGCCCTTGCCGGTCTCGTTCATCGAGGCCGAGGGCAGCATACCGATCGAACCGGTGATCATAGAAGCCTCGTCCGACAGGATATCGCCGAACAGATTGCCGGTCACGATCACGTCAAACTGCCCCGGGTTGCGCACCAGCTGCATCGCGCAGTTGTCGACATACATATCCGAATACTCGACCTCGGGATAGTCGTCCTTGATACGGTGCATGGTTTCGCGCCAGACGCGGCTGGTCTCCAGTACGTTCGCCTTATCGACCGAACAGACCTTCTTGTTCCGCTTCATCGCCATTTCAAACGCGCGGCGGCCGATGCGTTCGACCTCGAACGCCGAATAGTTCATATCGTCCGCGCCGACCTCGCCCCAGCCCTTGTCGCTCTCACGGCGGTAGTGCTTGCCGAAGTAGACGTCGCCGGTCAGCTCGCGGCAGACCAGAATGTCAAAGCCGTCGCCGATGATCTCTGGCTTGATCGGGCAAGCGTCCGCGAGCGCCTTGTGCATCTGCGCGGGGCGCAGGTTGACGAACAGGCCGAGCGCCGACCGCAGGCCGAGCAGCGCCTTTTCCGGACGCTTTTCGGACGGGACGTTGTCCCACTTCGGGCCACCGACCGCGCCGAGCAGCACAGAGTCCGCCTTCTTGCAGATCTCGATGGTCTCGTCGGTCAGCGGGATGCCGTTTACGTCGATCGAGCAGCCGCCCGCGAGCACCTCGGTATAATTGAACTGATGGCCAAACTTCTCGCCGACCTTATCGAGCACCTTCATCGCCTCGGTGACGATCTCGGGGCCGATGCCGTCGCCCTTGACGACCGCAATATTGTACTGCATCGCTTATTCCCCTCTTTCCTTGAGCGACTTGAGCAGGCCGCCCGCCTTGATGATGCTCTGGATAAACGGCGGGAAGGCCGCCGCCTGATAGGTCTCCCCCTTGGTCTCGTTGGTGATGACACCGGTATCGAAATCGACCGATACCGTGTCACCGTCCGCGATGGCGTTCGCCGCCGCCTCGCACTCAAGGATGGGCAGGCCGATATTGATGGCATTGCGGTAGAAGATGCGCGCGAAGGACGCGGCGATAACGCAGGACACGCCGTTCTCGCGCAGCACGAGCGGCGCGTGCTCGCGCGACGAGCCGCAGCCGAAGTTGCGGGTCGCCACGACGATATCGCCCGGCTGCATCTTTTTGACAAACTCCGCGTCAATGTCCTCCATCGCGTGTGTCGCCAGCTCCTTGGGGTCTGCAATATTTAAGTAACGCGCGGGAATGATAACATCGGTATCGACGTTATCCCCGTACTTGAAAACTCTGCCTTTTGCGTTCATGGTTCTGTTCCCTCCCTTACTTCAGCTCGTCCGGCGCGCAGATATAGCCCGCGACCGCGCTCGCCGCGGCCACCGCCGGGCTTGCCAGATAAATTTCCGAGGTAATGTGGCCCATGCGGCCGACAAAGTTGCGGTTGGTGGTCGAAACCGACTTCTCGCCGTGCGCCAGAATGCCCATGTGGCCGCCAAGGCACGGGCCGCAGGTCGGGGTGGAAACGATTGCGCCCGCCTGAATAAAGATTTTGGCCAGACCCTCCTCAATGCACTGCAGATAGACCTCCTGCGTCGCCGGGATAACGATGGTGCGCACGTTGGGGTTCACTTTACGGCCTTTGAGAATTTCAGCCGCGACACGCATGTCGTCGATGCGGCCGTTGGTGCACGAGCCGATGACCGACTGCTGGATCTCGATATGGCCGAGCTCGTCGATCGTCTTGGTGTTCTCCGGCAGGTGCGGGCAGGCGACCGTCGGACGCAGCGACGACAGGTCGATCTCAATGACCTGCTCGTACTCGGCATCCGCGTCCGCCTCAAAGGCGGTCACGTCGCGGCTCACGCGGTTCTTGATGTAACCCATGGTCTTGTCGTCGACCGGGAAAATGCCGTTCTTGGCGCCTGCCTCGATCGCCATATTGCAGATCGTAAAGCGGTCGTCCATCGACAGGGACGAAACGCCCTCGCCGACAAACTCCATCGACTTGTACAGCGCACCGTCCACGCCGATCTTGCCAATGATATGCAGGATCACGTCCTTGCCGGACACCCACGGGTTCAGCTTGCCGGTCAGCACGAATTTGATGGCACTCGGCACCTTGAACCACGCCTTGCCCGTCGCCATGCCGGCGGCGAGGTCGGTCGAGCCGACGCCGGTCGAGAACGCGCCGAGCGCGCCGTAGGTGCAGGTGTGGCTGTCCGCGCCGATGATCAGCTCGCCGGGGGCGGTCAGGCCCTTTTCGGGCAGCAGCGCATGCTCGATACCCATGCTGCCGACGTCAAAGAAGTTGACGATACCGTGCTTCTTGGCAAACTCGCGGCACTCGAGGCACTGCTCGGCGGATTTGATGTCCTTATTCGGGGCAAAATGATCCATTACCAGCGCGATTTTGGTGTTGTCGAACACCTTGTCAAAGCCTGCCTTCTCCATCTCGCGGATGGCGACCGGCCCGGTGATATCGTTGGCGAGCGTCAGGTCGACGTTTGCCTCGATCAGCTGCCCTGCACAAACGCTTTCCAGCCCCGCATGCTTGGCGAGGATCTTCTGCGTCATTGTCATGCCCATAACGGTTGCTTCCTCCTGCTGTCAGTCAATGAAATACTTGTTGATGCCGTTGATGTACGCCTTGATGGACGCCTCGATGACGTCGGTCGATACGCCGCGGCCGGTGACGATCTCGCTGCCGTCGATGCTGATCTTAACGATCGCCTCGGCCTGCGCGTCCTCGCCGTCGGTCATCGAACGCAGGGTGTAATCCTCCAACTCGACGTCCTTGTCGACGATCTTGTTGATGGCACGGAATGCGGCATTGATCGGGCCGTCGGACGCGGCGACACGCTCAAAGACGTCTTCGCCCTTCTTGACGCGGATGACCGCGGTCGAAGTGATCGAGTTGCCCGAGTTGATGACGAAACGGTCGAGCGTGTAGCGCTCCTCGCCGGAAACCGGCACTGCGCCGACCAGCGCTTCGAGGTCGCGGTCCTTGATGACCTTTTTCTTGTCGGCCAGCACCTTGAACTTCTCGAAGGTCTTGTCGAGCTTTTCTTTATCCAGCGAGTAGCCCAACTCGCGCAGACGGTCCTCGAACGCATGGCGGCCGGAGTGCTTGCCCAGCACGATGGCGTTCTTCGGGATGCCTACCGACTCGGGCGTCATGATCTCATAGGTTTCCTTGTTGGCCATCACGCCGTGCTGGTGGATGCCCGCCTCATGCGCAAAGGCATTCGCGCCGACGATCGGCTTGGTCGGGGCGACCGACACGCCGGTGATTGTCTGGATCATGCGGCTGGCGCGGTAGATCTGATGGGTGTCGATGTTGCAGTCCACGCCGAACAGGTCCTTGCGGGTGTTGAGCGCCATGACGCACTCCTCCAGCGACGCATTGCCCGCGCGCTCGCCGATGCCGTTGATCGCGCATTCGATCTGGTCGATGCCCGCCTCGACGCCGGCCAGCGAGTTTGCCACCGCCATGCCGAGGTCGTTGTGCATGTGGCAGGACAGCACGACGTTCTCAATTCCCTCGGTGTGCTCGCGCAGATAGTGGATGCGGGACGCATACTCCTCGGGGATCATGTAGCCGACCGTATCCGGAATGTTGATCGTGGTCGCGCCGGCCTTGATCGCGGTCTCCACCACGCGGCACAGGAAGTCCAGGTCACTGCGGGTCGCGTCCTCGGCGGAGAACTCGATATCATCGCAGTACTTCTTAGCGTATGCAACATTGTGCGCCACCGACTCGATGACCTCGTCCGGCGTCATCTTGAGCTTGTATTCCATGTGCACCGGCGAGGTGGCCAGAAAGGTGTGGATGCGGGCGGATTCCGCGCGGCGGATCGCATTCCATGCCGCATCGATATCCTTTTCCACGCAGCGCGCCAGCGAGCAGATCGTCGAACCGCGGACATTGTCCGCAATCGCCGCAATCGCCGCCGCATCGCCGGGCGAAGAAGCCGCAAAGCCCGCTTCGATGATGTCCACCTTGAGGGCTTCCAGCTGCTTGGCGACTTCAATCTTTTCATTCAGGTTCATGCTGCAGCCGGGGGACTGCTCGCCGTCGCGCAGGGTCGTGTCAAAAATACGGATTGTTCTTGCCATGGTTCTTGTCCTCACTTTCTTGTCTTTCATGTGTACAGGGACAAAAAAAGCTTCGTCCCTTAATCAGAATTAAGAGACGAAGCGTAAACTCCGCGGTACCACTCTTGTTGCCGCGCAAAGCACGGCCACTCATCGCGCATCCAGCAATGCGCCGCCCCTGTAACGGTGGGCATCCGTTCCCTCCTACCGGCCGGACGGCTTTCAGCGGACCGCTCCCGGGCGAGTTTCACCGTTTCCTGACGCTGCCTTACACCAGCCGGCAGCTCTCTATGGACAGGGATGCGATTACTTTACCCGTTCATCACCTTTTACAATATGATATTATATTAGCGTCTGCCCGCGCGGTTGTCAAGTAGTATTTTCATTTTTTCCCGCCCATCCGCTGACTTGCGAAAATTGCGCCAATCTGATATAGTAATAAATATACTGTATAAAAAGAGGAGAAAACACCTGTGAAACAACTGGGATTACTGATTCGTCTGATCATCGGCATCATTGCCGGTACGCTGATCGGCCTGTGCGGCGGCTGGTTCGGCATTGCGGACTCGGCTGGGTTCATCGCTATCGTGCGCCTGTTCGCGACCTTCACTTCGCTTTTTTCCAACTTCCTGTCCTTTATGATCCCGCTGATCATCCTGTCGTTCGTCACGGTCGGCATGGCAGAGCTTGGCAAAAAGGCCAACCGCCTGTTCGGCATCACGCTGCTGCTGGCCTACGGCACGACGGTCGTGTCCGGTTTCCTGACCTATTTCATCGGCCGGGCGATCCTGCCCTCGCTGATCCAGCCGATCACGGGCGATGTGCTCGAAAGCAACGCCTTTGAAGCATTTTTTACGATCGAGATCACGCCGGTGTTCGGCGTGATGACCGCGCTGGTGCTCTCCTTTGTGCTGGGCATCGGCATGGCCAACCTGCGCGGCTCGTCGCTGCTCGACGTATGCCGCGACCTGCAGAAGATCGTCGCGGCCGTGCTCCGCCGCATCATCATCCCGCTCATCCCGGTGCACATTGCCGGCCTGTTCTGCAACATCGCTGCAGAAGGCCGCCTGTTTGCCACCATCAAGATGTTCGCCTCGCTTTACGGCATCATCATCGCGCTGCAGCTGCTGTATATCATTTCCCAGTTCGGCCTTGCCAGCATCGTCTGCCGCAAGAACCACTTCCGCAGCATCAAAAATGTCGTGCCCGCTTACTTTACCGCGCTGGGCACACAATCCTCGGCCTCTACCATCCCGGTCGCGCTCGAATGCGCCTATAACAATGAGGTGGAAGAGGATGTGGCCGACTTTGTCGTGCCGCTGTGCGCCACGATCAACCTCAACGGCGACACGATCTGCTTGGTACTCGGCTCGATGGGCATTATGATCGCCAGCGGCCTGATGCCCTCGATCACCATGTTCGCCCCCTTCATCATGATGCTGGGCGTGACCATGGTGGCGGCGCCGGGCGTGCCCGGCGGCGGCGTTATGGCGGCGCTCGGCCTAATCACCTCGATGCTCGGCTTTACCGACCCGATGCAGCAGCTCATTATTGCGCTGCACTTCTCGCAGGACAGCTTCGGCACGGCGACCAACGTCACCGGCGACCAGGCGATCGCGCTCATCGTCGACCGTGTCGACCGCGCTGGGAACAGCGAAAGCAAAGCCTACTAAGTTCCGCTGAAAAAGGGGGTGCCTTGGTTGGAGGTACTGCTTGATATCGTTCGGTCGTGTGACTATGACATCCTGGTGGCAATTGCGTCCCGCTGGCGGGGCGGCCCGGCCGATACGATCTGGAAATTCTTTTCGTTGATCGGCAACGCGGGCGCGGTGTGGATCGTGCTGGCAATTGCGCTCCTCTGCTTCCGCAAAACCCGGCGCGCGGGCGCAGCCATGCTGGTTGCCCTGCTGATCGGCCTGCTGGTCGGCAACGTCTGGCTCAAGGAGTGGATCATGCGGCCGCGTCCCTTTGTCACCCACCCGGAGCTGACCGCGCTGCTCGACCCGGGCGACCAATGGTCGTTCCCGTCCGGCCACACGCTGTCCTCCTTTGCTGCGGCGACTACGCTGTGCTTTTTCCACCGCAAATCCGGCGCACTGGCCTATGTGCTGGCCGCGCTGATCGCCTTTTCCCGGCTTTATGCCAGTGTACACTACCCGACTGACGTGCTGGCCGGGCTGCTGATCGGCATCCTGTGCGGCCTTGTCGGCGCGTGGCTGACCGACCGCGCAGACGACCTCCTCCACACCATCCGGCTGAGAAAGGGTAGCTGAATGAACCAATATAAACGACTGCTGAGCAACACCTTCATTTTTGCCATCGGCACGTTCAGCTCCAAGATCCTGGTCATCCTGATGCTGCGGTTCTACACCGGCATGATGACCAAGGACGAAATGGGCGTGGCCGACCTGATCATCAAAACGACCAGCATCCTGTATCCGGTCGTGTCGCTTTCCATCGGGCAGGCCATCATCCGCTATGGGTTGGAGCGCCGCCGCCGCAAGAGCGACGTATTTACCATCGGCCTTGCGACCATCCTGTGCGGCTTTGTCATCGCGCTGCCTTTCCACCCGCTGCTCGGCCTGATCCACTACAATACCTCGGCCGGGGCGACCGGCTCACTGCTCGAATACCAGTGGCTGATCTACCTGTATGTGCTGACCTCGTGCACGCAGAACGCATGCAGCCAGTTCATCCGGGCACTGGGCTATGTGCGGCTGTACGCCGTCGACGGCATCTTCCGCACACTGGTCACCATCCTGCTCAATATCCTGTACCTGACCGTTTTCAAGTGGAACATCTTCGGCTATGTGTTCTCGATCATCTGCGCGGACGCGCTCTCGACCGTCTGCCTGTTCCTGATCGCGGGTCTGTGGAAGTATATCAAGCTGCGGCGCCCAAACTTCTATCTGTGGCGCAGCATGCTGGCCTATTCCCTGCCGCTCGTGCCGGACGCCATCCTCGTCTATATCATCGGCTTTTCCGATCAGGCGTTCCTCGCTTCCATGCAGGACACCTCGGTCAGCGCGATCTACTCGATCGCCTACCGTTTGCCCACGCTGATCGCGCTGGTCGCGTCGATCTTCGTCGATGCGTGGCAGATTTCCATCATCAACAATAACTCGTGTGAGGAGCAAATCCAATTTTTCTCCAACGTCGGCAACACTTACAGCTCGATCGTGTTCATCATCGCCTCGGGCGGCATCATGTGCGCCAAGCTCGCGATCACGGTGCTGGCCGTGCCCAGCTACTATATCGGCTGGACGTTTATCCCGGTGCTGGCCGTCGGCGCGGGCTTCAACTGCCTGTCCAGCTTCCAAAAGAGCGTTTATATGCTGGAAAAGCGCACCGTTCCCTCGTTCCTGTCGACCGCTTTTTCCGCTGTCATCAACATCACGCTCAACGCGCTGCTCATCCCGCGTTACGGCGGCATGGGCGCGGCCGCCGCGACGCTAATCAGCTATGTGGCGCTGTTTGTCTACCGCGCGCTCGACAGCCGCCGCTTTATGCCGGTGCGCTGGGCCAAGCGCCGTCTGTGTGGCACGGTGCTGCTGCTGTGCGTGCAGGGCACGCTGATGCTGCTCGAGCCGCCGCTCTGGCTGGTCTGGCAGCTTGTGCTGTTCGCGGTCGTAACCGCGCTCAACAGCCGCGAACTGCTGCTCGGCTGCAAAAAACTGCTGCACCGCGCGTGATCCCCCTCCTCAAGGTAAAAAAACCGGCCGCCGGACAACTGTCCGGCGGCCGGTTTCGTTTCAGATGGAGAAGTTGAGCGTCTTGCCGCGGCTGACCAGGTCCTCCAGCGTGACCGAATCGACATAGCGGTTGACCACATCATACAGGCCGCGCCAGAAATCGAGCGTAATGCACTCGTCCGCACGCACGCACTCGACCGGGTCATGCTCCAGACAGGCCACGGGCACGAGCGGCCCCTCGGTGATGCGCAGGATATCGCCGACGGTGCACTCGGATGGCTGCCGTGCCAGCTGATAGCCGCCCTGCGCGCCGCGCGTCGACGTGACAAAGCCCGCGCGCGACAGCTGCACGACGATCTGCTCCAGATACTTTGCCGAAATCTGCTGCCGCTTGGATATATCCCGCAGCGGGATATATCCGGCGGCGTCATGCTGCGCCAGGTCGATCATCAACCGCAGCGCATATCTTCCTTTGGTCGAAATCTTCATGCCCGTTCCCCTTTCTGCCCTGCATTTCCAAATCGCGGCCGGCCTCATCCTGCCGCTGTCAGCCCTTGCCCAGCTGCGCGATCACCTCGGCGATGTGCTGCGAGGCCTGCTCGACCTCCCAATGCAGCTCGGTCGCTGACAGGCGCTCCGCGCCGTGGCCGAGGATGATCATCTGCTCCATACCATCCGACGTTGCCACGCGCACACGGTGCTTGCGCGACAGGTCGTAGGAGGCCTGCTCGATATACATATCGGCCGTCTCGGCCTCCTTGGTGTAGACCACATGCAGGCCGTGCCGCTTTTCGATCGAGCCGACACCGCCCTTGACCTTATAGGCGTCGAATACGACGATCAGATGGCACTTGCGCACGCTCTGGTAATCGCTGAGCAGGTTGATAAGCGCCTCTCGGGCGACATTGATATCCGCCTGCGCCATTGCGTGCAGCTCATCCCATGCGAAAATGATGTTATAGCCGTCGACCAGCAGGTAATCGTCCGCGCGGATGCGCGTGACGTACAGCTGCTCGAGCGTCGCCGCCTTTTTGCGGCTCTGCCGGAAGGCCTCGAAGCTGCGGTCGCGGATTGGGCCGTAGGTGCGTTCAAACAGCGCGCGCAGTTCCTTGTCGTCGTCGAGCCCCGTGCCGGCCGGCGCGCGGCGCACCGGCGCGGGGACGGGTTCAGGGTTTGGCTCCTCCTCCCCTGCCAGACGGACACCCGCGTCCATGTGCGCATGGGCGCGCACCTCGTCCCATTTGACCGTGTGGCCTGCGCCATGTGAGCAGAACACCGAGTCCGCCGGGTTGTCCGTATCTCGTTCGGGGTCGTAGCCGCTGGCCGCGATGACCGCATCGGCATTGTGGCAGGGCGCGTAGCCCGCCGCCGTGCAGCTCAGCCGCCCGCGTCCCTTGGTGTAGGCCGCGACCTCGGTCCAGTAATTGCGCATCTCCGAGACCGGCGCGGTGCCGGTCAGCAGCGTGCCGTCCGACTGCGGCTCGGGCGTGTCGAACGTGCCCTCCATGCGCTGGATATCGCTCATCGCGCGGCCGACACATTGCTCGGGCAGCACGAGCCGGAACGCATAGACCGGCTCAAGCAGCACGCTTTCGGCCTGCATCAGACCGTTGCGCACCGCGCGGTAGGTCGCCTCGCGGAAGTCGCCGCCTTCGGTGTGCTTGAGGTGCGCGCGGCCTGTCAGCAGCGTGATCTTGATATCGGTAATGGGCGCGCCGGTCAGCACGCCGACGTGCTGTTTTTCGGCCAGATGGGTCAAAATCAGCCGCTGCCAGTTCAAATCGAGCACATCGAGCGGGCAGACGGTCGCAAACTGCATGCCGCTGCCGCGCTCGCCCGGCTCGAGCAGCAGATGCGCCTCGGCATAATGCCGCAGCGGCTCAAAATGGCCGATGCCGACCACCGGCGCGGCAATGGTTTCCTTATAGACGATATTGCCCTCGTCAAAGGTGATAGCAATGCCGAAACGCTCGTCGATCAGGCGCGTCAGGATCTCAAGCTGCACCTCACCCATCAGCTGCAAATGGATTTCACCCAGTTTTTCGTTCCAGACCACCCGCAGCTGCGGGTCCTCCTCCTCAAGCTGGCGCAGGCTGCGCAGCATGGTGTGCGCATCGACCGTATCCGGAAAGCGCACCCGGTAGCTGAGCACCGGCTCGAGCACGGGCGGCAGCGCGCCTGCCGCGCTGCCCAGCCCCATGCCGGGGTGGGTATGCGTCAGGCCGGTCACAGCGCAGACCATGCCGCCCTCGGCCTGTTCCACCGTCTGGTACTTGTCCCCCGCGTAGATGCGGATCTGGTTGACCTTTTCCTGCCAGCCTCCGTCCTCCCCGCCGGACAGCAGCGCCCGCACCGCAAGCGTGCCACCCGTGACCTTGAGGTGGGAAAGCCGGTTGCCCTGCGCATCACGCGTGATCTTGAACACCCGCGCGCCGAATTCCGTGTCCAGCTGCGGCGACTGCGTGAAGCGGGACAGGCCGTCCAGCAGCGCGTCCACGCCATCAAGCCGCAGCGCCGAGCCGAAGAAGCACGGGAACGCCTTGCGCTGTGCAATCAGCGCGGCGGCATCCTCGTCCGACACCTTGCCGGTTTCCAGATACCGCTCGAGCAGCGCTTCATCGCATACAGCGAGTTCTTCCGCCCACTCCGTGCCGAAGTCCACGCAGCCCTCATGCAGCTGCGCCTTGAGCTGCGCGAGCAGCGCGTCCCGCGCGTCCGGCCGCAGGTCCATTTTATTGATAAAGAGAAACGTCGGGATGTGATGCCTCTCAAGCAGCCGCCAAAGCGTATGCGTATGCGCCTGCACGCCGTCCGTGCCGCTGATGACCAGCACCGCGTAATCGAGCACCTGCAGGGTGCGTTCCATCTCGGCCGAAAAGTCGACGTGTCCGGGCGTGTCCAGCAAGGTGACCGATGCACCGGGCAGCGCAAGCAGCGCCTGCTTGGAAAAGACCGTGATACCGCGCTCGCGCTCGACGGCAAAGGTATCCAGAAAGGCATCCTGATGGTCGACACGGCCGAGCTTTTTCAGTGCGCCGGTCTGGTACAGCAGCGCCTCGGACAAGGTCGTCTTACCCGCGTCAACGTGCGCCAGCAGGCCAATGCAGATCCGCTTGACCGCACTACCATCCTTGGCCTGTTTTCCCATGCAGACACCTCCTCCCATCCATTCGACGTGACTGTCCTCTTTCCATCTGCCTATGTCCTTTCCCTTGATTATACCAGCAAAATGCCCGCGGTGCAAATTTGTCCTTTTGCCATTACGGCAAGTCCAGCTGCACATAGGCGGACAGGAAAAAGCCCTGAACCGTGGAGGTTCAAGGCTGAAAGTGTGAAATATCACAACAGTATGATTGCCCCAGCTTTCCGGTTTGCACCCAGAGCCCAATCGAAGCCCCGCACAGCGGGTTCGGTTGGAAAAGGAGGGACAGCGGCGTGAGCGCGCTCTGACTTATGAAAAAATCGGAGCAAGCGATACAAGGCTTGCTCCGACATGGTACGAGTGGTCTTATAGGATTTATCCCGCAAAGCAAGTAATATCAATGGTTTGAGGGCAATCGACAAACAGTATTTACAGTCAAAAATCGAATATCACAAGCTGATTTTTGAGGGCGTTCTATTTGGGAACGCCCTTTTTCTATTGAGGAGGTAAGCACTGGTTGAGCGATAAAATTGACCCTTTCCAGCCCCCCTCTCCTGAATCCAGCTCATCCCAACAGAATGAGACCGTGGTTCGCCTGCCGCTCATAGATTTACACCCGTTCAAGGGGTATCCCGCCCTCCAGAGCATTATGCCCCGGAACCAGCCCTATCTGGTACGGGACGACGACCCCACCATGATCCAGCTTGTCGCCCGTGTGAAGGAGCGAGGGGTCACATATCCCGGCGTGGTCCGCCCGGACCCGGAGGGCGGGTATGAGATCATTTCGGGGCAGCGGCGGCATCGGGCCAGTGAACTGGCGGGCATACCGGATATGCCTGTTATCGTCCGGTCTCTGAATGACGAGGAAGCTGTCACAGAAATGATCGACAGCAATGTGAACCGTGAGGACGTGCTGCCCAGTGAGCGGGCGTGGGCATATCGTATGCGTCTGGAAGTAGAAAAAAGGCAGGCTGGACGGCCTGGAAAAAATTCGCCGCATCATGCGGCGAATTTCCGCAGCGACGATGAAATCGGAAAATCCCTGGGCATCAGCGGAGATACTCTGCGCCGTTTCGCCTCCCTCACAGAGCTGATCCCACCCCTTATGGATATGGTGGACAGCAAGAAGATCGGCGTCACCCCGGCCTCTTTTCTGGCCGCTCTTTCCAGAGATGAACAGGCGATTGTTCTGGACGCCATGGAGTATGCCCAGAACACGCCTTCGGTCTCCCAGGCCCAGCGGCTGAAAAAGGCCAGCCAGGAGGGAACCCTGACGGCGGAGCTGGCGCGGGAGGTTCTGTCGGAGGAAAAGAAGGCAGAGGCGGAGAAGGTCAGCTTCTCCCTGGACACCATCCGCAAATACTTCCCCCGGTCTTATACCCCCCAGCGGATGCAGGAGACCATCATCAAGCTGCTGGAGGCATGGCAGAAGAAGCGCCAGCGCAGTCAGGAGCGATAATCAAATACGGTAGCACAGCCGGACCGTTTTTACGTTGTCCGGCTTTTTTTGCGCCCAAAATCAGGAGGACACCATGTTTATCTGCACATTTCGATATAAGCCGGAACACGTCGCCTGCCACCTCTGCACGGAGTACAACCGTAAAGTCGGCTGCACCGCCCAGGGCTGCCCCTGGCTGGCCGAGCGGATTGAGGCCGGTGTGGTGGGCTACTACGAAGCTGTCCGGGAGACCTTTGGGCAACAGGGTATTCTGCCCGTTCGTCTGTGGCCGCTGATCGCCAGCTTTCCCGGCACCCTCTGGCGGGACGGACAGCACCCGGAGCGGATGGAGCGGGCCAAGGCCCGGCTGGGCTATTACCGCCGCCGGGACACCCCGGCCTATTACGCTGCCCTGTTCCTGCTGACTTCCAATGCGGAGTTGTGGCGGCGGACCGCCAACTGCTTCTACCGGCATGGCTTTGAGGCCGCCTACGCGGACCGCCGGGGGATCTCGCTCCAGGATTATGCCCTATTAGCTGCGGCACGGGACCTGTATCGCGGTGCGATCCCCACCGCCCAGGACTTGCCGGAGCGGGACATTGTGGACGACGAGACCCTGCGGCTTATTGTCAACGCCACCCTACTTGCCCGGTATGGACTGCCTGCCCTGGGCATCCGGGAACGGGGGACCCAGCTATGAAGCAGTTCACGACGCGGGGCCACGACCTTTTAGCGGTAGAGCGGTTCCGGGATGATACCCGGCACATGGTGGAATTTGAAGTCCTCAAAGACGACAACCTCATCGCCCTGCGCGGAGAGACCGCCCGGCTGTTTCTCAGTGAACAGGGCTACCAGAGAATACTCAGAAGCCAGGAGCAGAAAGAAATTCGTATTACTTACCACGCCCTGGTGGTGGAGGGCCACATCATCAAGCCCAAGAAGAAAAAACATCACTGATTGACGATAGGAGGGATCACTATGTACGAGATGGAGCGTTTGCGGGACGAGCTCACCCACCTGTTTCGTGCTCGAATGACGGAGGCTGGGGAGCCTGTGGAAAACGTCAAGGAGTATCTGGGGAACATCGACTTCCACGCCCTGACCCAGGCCGTTCGGGACAAGGCTCGGACGGTGTATGCCTATACCACCCAGGGCCAGCATGAGAAGTCCTTCAATTACCGGGGCGAGGAGCTGTTCCACCAGCGGGCTACCCTGCTGTATGAGGAGATGGACCAGAGCACGGCGGAGATCGCCGTCACCACTCGGACGCTGGAGCTGTGGCTGTTGGAGGATATGAGCATGGTGGCCGTGGCCTGCATCGCCGTGGACTACGAGGACGGCGGGTATGTCACGGAGTACCGTGTTCTCAAGGGGGACGCGGCAGAGAGTGAGATGTGCCTGGACCTGGAGGAACTGGCCCAGGCGCTGGAGGAGCTGTGCTGGCCCTGCTATGAGCAAGAGCAGCCGGTGTATGAGCTGTAAGCAGAGAAGGAGGTTTGAGAGAGGCGTGCCCATAAATGGGCACTACTGCTGCACCTAAAGATGATTTTCATGCAATCAGTCTAAGCGGAGGCAAAGATTCCACTTGCCTCACTCTGCTGATGATCGAGCGCGGTCTGCCCATTGACGCTGTGATCTGGGCGGATACCGGCATGGAGTTCCCGGAAATGTACGACCACATTGCCAAGGTGGACGAGTATCTGTACCGGGAGCG
>NZ_CALWUN010000006.1 GCF_944384735.1 uncultured Agathobaculum sp.
ACAAAAAAGGAACTGCCGGATGGCAGCTCCTTGGTCAATTATTCTGTTTCACGTGAAACAATTTGCATGCTGCCTCGGATATACCCCGCCCTATGCCCGCGCATGCGGAATCTGGATGGTCAGCGTCAGGCAGTCATCCTCCTCGGTCTGATCGACTGTCGCACCGATGCCCGCATCGACCATCACACCGACCGCACGGTTGAGCGTGTTGAGAAAGAAGCGAACATCCTTGATGAGCCGCACAACCTTGCGCTCCCCGCCCGACGCAGGCGGCGACTGCTTTTCCAGCAGCAGCGCGTCGATATACTGCTCGGCGCGGTTGACGTTCAAGTCGTGCTCGATAATGTAATTGGTTGCATTGATGCGGTCGGCTTCCTGCTCCAACCGTAGCAGGCAGCGCGCATGCCGCTCGGTCAGACCGGCGCTGCGGATGAGTTCCATGTTCTGCTCAGACAAACGCAGCAGGCGCAGCTTATTGGCGACAGCCGACTGCGTCTTGCCGACCTTGCGTGCCGCCTCCTCCTGCGTCAAACCGTACTGGTCGATCAGACGGCGGAAGCCCTCGGCCTCCTCAAAGAAGTCCAGATCGCGGCGCTGTAAATTTTCCACCAGTGCGATGGCGGACGAATCCTCATTGTCAGCGGCGATGACCAGACAGGGCACATCGGTTAACCCAGCGACGCGCGCCGCGCGCAGCCGCCGCTCCCCTGCCACCAGCTCATAACCGCCGCCCGGTGCGCGCCGCACGGTCAGTGGGTTGAGCACGCCGTACTGCCGGATGCTCTCGGCCAGCTGGGCAATTGCTTCCGGGTCAAAATATTTGCGCGGCTGGTTGGGGTTGCGCACGATGTCGCTCACCCGTATCCGCCGCAGCGTCCTGTCCTCTTTTCCTGTCACCAACGTCAAAACCGACATCATGCCATCTCCTCCTTGTGCTGTCAAAACCGGCGGATAAGCGAACGCCGGTTATCCTTCGGTAATAGATTACCATATTATTACATTTTGGCAAGGAAAATCGACCGCAAAACCCGCCTGCTTCGACGAACCTCTGTCATTTCCAACCAGAAAACCCACATTTCCACGCATTTTCGGACAAAAAATAACCCTCCGTAATTTCCATACAGAGGGTTGACATTTCGTATTCACAACGGGTCGGACTGTATCTTCTTGAAGCGGCGCGGATATTTGTCCGGTGTATCCGCCGTTTTTTGCAGGCGCACGAGCACACGCTCGACGCCGTCGTGCGGCACGGTGTACCGCAGCAGCTCTGCTGCGGGCGCGCCGAGGATGGCAAACGCGCGCGACGCCGTCCCGACCTCGTCCCCGCAGTCGGCGGCCTTCATCGCGTAGAACAAACCGCCCGTTTTGACCATGGGCAGCGTCAGTTCACACAGCACGCGCAGGTCAGCTACTGCGCGCGACACCGCAAGGTCGAACGACGCGCGGTGCTGTGCGGCAAATTCCTCGGCACGCGCATGCACGGGCGTGACATTGGCCAGCCCCAGTGCAGACACGACCTCGGCCAAAAAATCGATGCGCTTGCGCTGCGCGTCAAGCAATGTAAACTGCGCGCCCGGGCACAGCACGGCCAGCGGGATGCCGGGAAAGCCCGCGCCCGTGCCCACGTCCAGCACGGTCTGCCCTTCCCTGATATAGGGAGCGAGCGCCGCGCAGTCAAGGAAGTGCCGCGTCACGACCTCCTTGGGGTCGGTCACAGCGGTCAGGTTCATCACCTTGTTTTTTTCCAGCAGCAGGTCAGAATATTGCAGCATTTTTTCCACAGCCTGTGGATCAACCGAAAGACCAAGCTGCCCCAGACCGGAAGCCAGCAATTCGTAAGCGGTCATCCCCTGCCCTCCTTCCAGCGGGTCTCCATGAAAATCATCAGCGCGGTGATGTCAGCCGGCGACACGCCCGAGATGCGCGCGGCCTGTCCGAAGTTGAGCGGCTTGACCTCATTCAGCTTTTGCCGCGCTTCCAGCCGCAGCGAATCAACCTGCCCGTAATCGAGGTCGGCGGGCAGCGGCCGCGACTGTAACCTGCGGTATTGCTCGACATCGCGCTGCTGGCGGTCGATATAGCCCGCGTACTTAATGCGTATCTCGACCTGCTCACGGATGACCGCGGACAGCGCCGGACGGTCGGGGTCGAACCGCGCCAGATCGTCATACCGTAGTTCAGGGCGGCGCAGCAGGTCGATCAGCTTGCAGCCCGTCTTGACCGGCGCGCTGTGTTTGCCGGCCAGAAACCCGTTGAGCGCATCCCCCGGCGCAATGCCGACCGAAGCGACGCGGTCAATCTCCTGCTGCACCTGCCCGTACTTGCGGCGCACCTTTTCCCCGCGCGACAGCGGGTTCAGCCCGATGCGCACACCGATCGGCACGAGCCGCTCATCGGCGTTGTCCTGCCGCAGCAACAGGCGGTACTCCGACCGCGAGGTCATCATGCGGTACGGCTCATTGGTGCCGCGCGTGACCAGGTCGTCGATCAGCGTGCCGATGTAGCCGTCCGCGCGGTCGAGGATGAGCGGCTGCTCCCCTTTGAGCGCAAGCGCCGCATTGACACCCGCGACCAGCCCCTGCGCGGCGGCCTCCTCATAGCCGGACGAGCCGCAGAACTGCCCCGCGCCGTATAAGCCCTTGACTTTTTTAGTCTCGAGCGTCGGACGCAGCTCCAGCGGGTCGATGCAGTCATACTCGATCGCGTAGGCCGGGCGCAGGATCTCGGCGCGCTCCAAACCCTTGACCGTGTGCAGCATGTCGCGCTGCACGTCAAACGGCATGGACGATGAAAAGCCCTGCACATACATTTCCTCGGTGTCCAGCCCCATCGGCTCAAGGAATAGCTGGTGGCGCGGCTTGTCGGCAAAGCGAACCACCTTGTCCTCAATCGACGGGCAGTAGCGCGGCCCCACGCCCTCGATCTTGCCGCCGTAAAGCGGCGAACGGTCGAGGTTGGCGCGGATCAGGTCGTGCGTCGCAGATGTTGTATAGGTCAGATAGCAGACCGCGCGGTTTTCCGGCGGTTTTTCCGTCTCGAACGAGAACGGGATGATCTCGTCCTCGCCCGCCTGCAATTCCAGCCCGGAAAAATCGACCGACCGACGGTGGATGCGCGGCGGCGTGCCGGTTTTGAACCGCTGCAGCCGCAGGCCGAGCGCGCGCAGCGAGTCAGTCAGCGGCTTTGCCGCCGCCATGCCGTCCGGGCCGCTGTCGCAGGCATAGTCCCCGATGATGATACGCCCGCCGAGGAACGTGCCCGACGCAATGATCACGGCTTTGACCGGGTGCCGCGCGCCAATCGCGGTCACGACCGCGCATACCGCGCCATCCTCCGTCTCAATCGAGACGACCTCGTCCTGCTTGAGGAACAGGTTGTCCTGCCGCTCAAGCGCGTGCTTCATATAGGTGCGGTAGGCGACGCGGTCGGCCTGCGCCCGCAGCGAATGCACAGCGGGGCCTTTGCCCCGGTTGAGCATACGGTACTGAATGCAGGCGGCGTCGGCCGCGCGCGCCATCTCACCGCCCAGCGCATCGATCTCGCGCACCAGATGTCCCTTGGCCGTGCCGCCGATCGCCGGGTTGCAGGGCATATTGCCGACCGCATCAAGGTTGATCGTAAAACAGGCGGTTTTCATGCCGAGCCGCGCGGCGGCCAGCGCCGCCTCAATGCCCGCATGCCCCGCGCCGACGACCGCGACATCATAGGGTTCTGCTGCAAAGCCCGTCATGCTGTCCCCTCCTTCCATGATTGCCATACCGGTATTTTGCCCAAAGGGCTTGACAGCCCGCCCTTTGTGCATACCTGTTGATAACTCTGTGTAAACTTTGGATAACTTGCGCTTTTGCGCAAAAGATTGATTACCATTTTCAAATATTACATTACAATATTACAGATAGTATAGAACCTATGCCGATAGAAAAGGGCCGCTGCGCGCGGCAGGCGGCCCTTTGGCTTTTCTTTCGACGGCTTATTTGCCGACGCAGAAATCACTGAAAATGCGGGTGATGACCGCTTCGGTCACGGTTTCGCCCGTGATCTCGCCGAGCGCCGCGATTGCGCCCTCGGCGTCCATGACCACCGCATCCGGCGTCATACCGGACTGGGCGGCGTACAGCGCAGACTCGCACCGCTCGGCGGCGCGGGCCAGCGCCGCGGCCTGCCGGGCGTTGGTGATGAGCGCGCCGTCAAACGCGCCGTCGCCCAAGCCGACCGTGCGCGGGATGAGCGTCAGCAGCTTGTCCATGCCCTCCCCGGTCTTGGCCGACAGCGGGACGATGTGCAGGAAATGCTTTTTGAGCAGCTTTTCATCCAGCTGCTGCGGCAGGTCGACCTTATTGAGCACGGCAATCGCGCGGTGCCCGGCCGCACGGGCGAGCACCAGCATGTCCTCGTCGCCAATCGGCTGCGCGCCGTCAAACACGGCCAGGATGAGCGCCGAGGCCGACGCTTCAGCCAGCGCGCGGTCGATGCCCGCCTGTTCGATGGGGTCGGTCGTGTCGCGCAGGCCGGCGGTGTCGGTCACGCGCAGCAGCAGCTGCCCAACCTTGACGTTTTCCTCGATCAGGTCGCGCGTCGTGCCCGGGATATCGGTCACGATGGCGCGCTCCCGGCCGAGCAGCGCATTGAGCAGCGTCGACTTGCCTGCATTCGGCCGCCCAAGGATGACGCACGGCACGCCTTCGCGTAGAATGCGCCCGCGCTCATAGCTTTCGGCCATCGCATACAGGCGGCTGGTCGTGCGGTGCAGCAGCGCGGCCGCGTCGTCGAACAGCACCGGGTCGATATCCTCATCCGGGAAATCGACGACCGCATGGAAGTGCGCGACCATGCCGATCAGCTCCTCGCGCATATCGTGCACGGGCGACCCGACCGAACCCATCACCTGCGCCGCCGCATTCTGCGCGGCTTCGGCGGTGCGGGCGGTGATCAGGTCGTGCACAGCCTCGGCTTCGCTCAGGCCGAGCTTGCCGTTGAGGAACGCCCGGCGGGTGAACTCGCCCGCCTCAGCCTGCCGCACGCCCTGCCGGAACAACGCGTCCATACCCTGCTGTAGCACCGCCGTCGAACCGTGGCACTGGAGCTCGGCCATCGGCTCGCCGGTATAGGTGTGGGGTGCGTGGAACGCGACCGCATAGCAGCAGTCGGCGACCTTGCCGTTGTCCCCGAGCAGTGTGCCGAACATCAGCTTTTGGGCGGGGGCGTCGGTCATACGCACGCCGCTTTTGGTGCGGAATACGGCGTCCACCGCCTGTATCGCACGCTCGCCCGACACCCGGATCAGACCGATCGGCCCGCCCGCGGAGGAGATGGCGGCAATCGTATCATTCATAGGTTTCTCCCCTTTTGGATTCAGGAGCGGTTGCGGTAGCTGTTATCCGGTGCGATCACCACGCGGCGTCCCGGCTCGGTGCCGGTCGAATAGGTCGTCACGCCGTTGAAATCCTGCAATGCGGCATGGATGATGCGGCGCTCGTAAGGGTTCATCGGTTCAAGCGTCATCGAGCGGTGGGACTTGACCACCTTCATCGCCATCTTGCGGGCGAGGCGCTCGAGGCTCTCGGCGCGCTTTTCGCGGTAGTTCTCGGTGTTGACCGACAGGCGGACATGCTCATCAAGCGCGTTATTGAGCACGAGCGAGCCGAGGTACTGGATAGCGTCCAGCGTGTCGCCGCGGCGGCCGATGATCGGCCCCATATCCGAGCCGGAGATCTCGAGCCGCAGCTGGTCGCAGTCGACCTGCGGCAGCGTCTTGACCTGACCCTCGACACCCATCTTTTCGAGCAGGCCGGTGATAAAATCGGTCGCCAGCTGCTCGGCCTTCTTCATGCACTCCTCGGATACCGGGATGAGCTCGCGCTCCTTGGGGACGGACGGAGTAATCGGCCGTTCCTCGCGCGGGCGGCGTTCCCGGCGGCCGCCGCGCTCCCGGCGCGGGCGCTCCCGGCGGGGCGGGCGCTCGATTTCCAGCTTTTCCGGCACAAAATCCGCAGGCGCGGCCTTGACCAGACGGGGCGTATCATCCGCATCGGTGATGGACAGCTTCTGCGGCTTTTCCGCACGGGGCTTTTCGGCGCGGGGCGGCTTGTCCGCCTTGGGCGCCGGCGCGGGCTTATCCGCATGGCGCGGCTTTTCCGCCTTGGGTGCAGCGGGCTTTTCTGCCTTTTCCACAGGGGTGTGGACGGGTTCGGGCGCTTTGACCGGCTCGTCCGGCACCTCATAGGTCACGCGCACGCGCGCGGGCGTCGCACCGATGCCGAGAAAACCCTTTTTGCCGTTGTCGAGCACCTCGACGGAAACGTCGTCGCGGTCCATCCCCAGCTGCTTGAGCGCCGCGGCGATCGCGGCGTCGCGGTTCTCGCCTGTGGTTTCAATATATTTCTGCATGGATCACTTTGCCCCCTTCTTTTTCTTGGCGGCCTTTTCCTTGCCCGCCTCGGACGCTGCCGCAGCGGCGCGCGCCTTTTCGGCCTGCTCGATCTGGGCGGCCTTGTGCGCGGCGCGCTTGGCTTCCTTCTCTTCCGCGGCGAGCGCGTTTTCCTCGGCGTCCTTCTTTTCCTTCTTGCCGCGCAGGTAGGTGGTCAGCACGATTTCCTGCACGCAGGTGAGCACGTTGTTGAAAATCCAGTAAATGCCGATCGCGCCGGGCAGGATAAAGCCGAAGTAAAGCGACATGAGCGGCATCATGATGTTGAGCATGCGCATCTGGCCGGCGGCGGCGCTGTTCTGCGTGTTCTGCATCTTCTGCATCACAAAGCTGGACAGGAACGCTGTCGCGCCCGACAGGATCGGGATGATCCAGATGATGCTCGGGTCGGTGATCGACGGGGTCTGTGCCAGGTTGAGGCCGAGGAAGTTGAAATCAATGTTGAGCAGCTGGCCCGCGCCGTCGGTGATCGCGGTGACCGCATCCGGCCACACGCCGCCGTTCTGCGTGAACAGGTCGCCCAGCTTTTCTGCAACCGTGATCTGGCCGTAGTAGCCCGCCGTCGCCATATCGACGCCGACCAGCTGCGCCAGCTGGTTGATGACCTGGTCGCCAAAGCCCATCATGAACTTGAGCGGCTGCTGCACGGCATAGTACAGGCCCATCATCACGGGCAGCGGGATGAACTGCGGCAGGCAGCCCGACATCGGGTTGACGCCGTGGCGGTCATACAGCTTCTGCATCTCCTCATTGAGCTTGACGCGGTTGTTCGCGTACTTCTTTTGCAGCTGCTGCATTTCGGCATTGAGCGCGCTCATCGCGAGCATGTTCTTTTTGCCCTTGATGGCCAGCGGGATACAGACCAGCTTGACCAGCAGCGCAAACAGGATGACCGCAAGGCCGTACGAGCCGACATGCTCAAAAATCCAGAGCAGCAGCAAGCCGAGCGGCCTGACGATGACAATTCCGAAAATTTCTCCCATATAAACCTCCGTAAGGTTATTTTTTCAAATCAGACCGGAAAACCGGCCCTCCCCCTTTTCACGGCACGGGATCGTAAGGCCCGCGTTTGGAAAACGGGTGGCAGCGGCAGATGCGCCTGAACGCCAGCCAGCCCCCCTTGAGCGCGCCGTATTTCTCGATCGCCTCGATCGCATATTGCGAACAGGTCGGGATATAACGGCAGCAGGGCGGTCTGGTGGGCGAGATATAGCGGCGGTAAAACCGGATCGCCGCCAGCATCGCGCGCTTCATGGCTGCGCCGCCGCGGCTTTGTTCTCCTTGAGGGCGCGCAGCAGCGATTTTTCGATTTCCCAGTAGGTCGCACCCACCGCGCGGCTGCGCGCGACGAGCACAAGGTCGACGCCTGTGGCGAACTCCGCCTCATGGAGACGGTAAGCCTCGCGGAACAGGCGCTTGACGCGGTTCCTCTGCACCGCGCCGGCCAGCTTGGCGCTGACCGTCAGCCCCAGACGGTTATAACCCAGCCGGTTCTTCCGGCAGTACAGCACCAAATGCCGCCCTGCCGACGAAGTCCCGCGGTGGTACAGTCGCCGGAACTCATGGTTTTCCTTTAAGGATATGGTGTGTTTCATCTGTGTCCCCTCGTTTTTCCCGATGCCCATGAAAAACCGAAGGCAGCGCCCGGAACGGGCGTTGTCCTGACATCCTTTGCAGCTAAGTAGTTTGCAAAGCCGGCCGCACCGCTTGTCCCCGGTGGGTGACGGCCCGAATCCTGTCTACCGGGGCTGCCAAAGGCAGCCTGTCCCCATACGCGCGGCAAAAGAAAAAACGGACCGCATATCCTGCGGCCCGTTGCAGTCCCTTTCGCGCCGCCGGCGCGTATTTGTCTCGATCGAAACTACACTTTCGATCGAAATAAAATGGAAAAGAAAAGTCTCTGCTTTTCTTTTCATCAAAAGTCCGGGCTCTGCCCGGTCTTTTGATACCCCGACCTAGCCGCCTTGGGCGGCGTCCAGGGGGTATCAAAATCCGGTTGCTTCCAGAACCGGATTTTGTATATAGGGGGAATGGATTCCCCCTATATCTGTCTTAGTGAGTCAGTCTTGCGCGGCCCTTGGCGCGGCGACGCGCCAGTACCTTGCGGCCGTTGGTCGTGCGCATACGCTTGCGGAAGCCATGCTCCTTGGAGCGCTGGCGCTTCTTGGGCTGATACGTTCTCTTCATTTGCTCGTGCACCTCCCTGTTTGATGGATTTACGGATGGGCACCGGCATACGTCCGGCGCGAGACGCGGGCACATGCCGCTGCCTGTCCGCAGAATATGAGACAATAATTATTATCCTATATCAAACTGAAAATGTCAAGGATTTTTTGAATTTTCAACATCTTGTGGATAAGTCAAAAATTCATACCATGCCTTGCGCAAAGGCCGGGCAAACCCGGTGATTTTTCCCCAATCTGTGCAAAACGGCCGCGGTTGAAACCGGCGGCGACTTGTGCTATTATGAATATATCTATCCGTATCTTTATCGACAGGAGGCGCCCCATGGCCAATAACATACTGGAAATGGCGCTCGAACGCCTGGAACGCGATTTCCCGCCGTCCAGCCTTTCGGCGTGGTTCGACGATGCAACGGTTGTTTCATTTGCGGACAACCGTTTGATTTTGCACTCGCCGGTGCAGTTCAAGAAGGAATTTATTGATAAAAAATTCGTCGACCCGCTGCAGAACGCGCTGACCGAGCTGACGGGCGACCCGACCACGGTCGTCGTGGTGACGGGCGAATACACCGCCCCGCAGACCAGCTCCTCCCCTTACGACGACTATACCTTCGAGCGGTTCATCGTCGGTTCGTCGAACAAGTTCGCACACGCGGCCGCACTCGCCGTGTCGCAGCGCCCGGCAGCGGAAAACAACCCGCTGTTCATCTACGGCAACTCCGGCCTTGGCAAAACGCACCTGATGTACGCGATCGCCAACGTGCTGCGTCGCACCCACCCGGAATACCGCATCATCTATGTCAAGGGCGAAGACTTCACCAACGAACTGATCACCGCCATCCAGGAGGGAAACGTGCAGGCGTTCCGCAACAAATACCGCATGGTCGACCTGCTGCTGCTCGACGACGTGCAATTCATCGCGGGCAAGGAACGCACGCAGGAGGAATTTTTCCATACCTTCAACGCGCTGTACGAGGCGAAAAAACAGATCGTGCTCACATCCGACCGGCCGCCCAAGGAGATCAACACACTCGAGGACCGCATGAAGACCCGGTTCGAGTGGGGCCTGCTGGCCGATATCCAGCCGCCCGACTTTGAGACCCGCATCGCCATCCTGCGCGACAAGGCCGCCAAGATGGAGGTCGACCTGCCCGACGATGTTTCCACTTACATCGCGGAAAACATCCAGGCAAACATCCGGCAGCTGGAGGGCGCGGTCAAAAAAATCAAGGCCATGCACGAGCTGATGGGCGAGCGCATCACCGTTTCGCTGGCCGAGGAGGCCATCGACGCGCTGCGCACCGAAAACCCCGGCCTCAACCCGACGCCCGAACGCATCATGGAGGCAGTCGCCAACTATTTCTACATCCCGATCGAGCAGATGATCTCGCAGAACCGTTCCAAGGACGTCGCCTACCCACGGCAGATGGCCATGTACATGATCCGGCAGGAGCTGGAATACTCCTTCCCGGATATCGCCAAAATCTTCAAACGCGACCACACGACCGTCATGCACGCCTGCAACAAAATCGAGGAGGAACGCCGCGGCTCCCGCGAAACCGAGGACGTCATCAAAAAACTGCACAACAACATCCGCGGGGAGTAAACCTGTCCACAAAAAACTGTGGATTGCACAAGCATGCGCCTGTGGATAACCCACCGCCCCTGCGCGGCCTGTGGAAGCGGACAAGCCTGTCCACATCCTGCTGTGTACGACATTTCCCGCACCACGTCTGGGTTTTTCCCGCTTATCCCCAATTTCCCCAGCCCCTACTACGACGATAAAAACCTATCCTATTTTTTCTTTGGATTTGTGAAGAAAGAGGAACCACCGATGAAATTCTCCTGTGAAAAAGAAACGCTGCTCAGCCTGATCTCAACGGCTTCACGCGCTGTCACCGGCAAAAGCGCCATGCCCTTGCTGGAAGGGTTATTGGTCACAACCGGTACCGACTCGCTCACCCTGACCGGTTACGACCTATCCATGGGCATCCGCACCACCGGTGAGGCCGATGTAGTTGAACCGGGCAGTATCGTACTCAATGCAAAGCTGTTTTTCGATATTGTCCGCAAGCTGCCGCAGGACGTCGTCTACCTGGAAACCGACGACAAACTGCTCACTACCATCAAATGCGGCCGCGCGGTATTCAACCTGATCGCCACCGAAGCCGACGAATACCCGGCGCTGGCCGAGGTGTCGGCAGAAACCGGCCTGACCATGCCCCAGTCCATGCTGAAAAGCATGATCGCACAGACGATCTTTTCCGTTTCCGACAACGAAAGCAAGCCCATCCACACCGGCTGCCTCTTTGAGCTGGAAGGCAGTCAACTCAATGTCGTCGCGGTCGACGGCTACCGCCTGTCCGTGCGCCGCGAAACCGTCTCCGGTATTTCCGGGGTGATGAAATTCGTCGTACCCGGCCCGTCGCTGCGCGAAATCGAACGCATCCTGACCGAAGGGGACGACCCGGTCGAGATATTCCCCGACCGGAAAAACATCCTGTTCCGCATGGGGAGCACCACGCTGATCACCCGCCTGATCGACGGCGAATTTCTGAACTACCGCGCGGCCATCCCAACCGAGTTTGAGCACGTCGTCACCGCCGACCGGCACGATCTGATCACCTGCATCGAGCGTGTGTCGCTCATCGTGTCGGAAAAGCTGAAAAACCCTGTCCGCCTGCACTTTGACGGCACCTATGTACAGATGTCGTGCATCACCGCAGTCGGCAAAAGCTATGATGAATGTCCGTTCGACGGCCATATCGAAGGGCTGGAAATCGGTTTTAACAACCGTTATCTGCTCGACGCACTGCGCGCGGCCGGCGACGACAAGGTGCTTTTGCACCTGAAGGGCGCGCTCAACCCGATCATCATGACGCCTACCGAAGGTGACAAATACACTTACCTGGTGCTGCCCGTGAGGTTGAAGGCCAATGACTGAAATCAAAATCGACACGGAATTTATCAAGCTCGACGCGCTGCTCAAGTTTGCCAACCTGGTTTCGTCCGGCGGTGAGGCAAAGCTCCGCATCGCGGAGGGCGAAGTACAGGTCAACGGCGAAAGCTGCACCATGCGCGGCAAAAAGCTGCGGCCGGGCGACACGGTCTCGCTCGACGGCCAAACCGTCCACATCGTATGAATATCCGCTCGCTGGAACTCGAACAGTTCCGCAACTACGAGCACGCGCGGTTCGATTTCGACCCTGCGGTCAACCTGATCTGCGGCGAGAACGGGCAGGGCAAGACCAACCTGCTCGAAGCCGCCGCCGCCTGTTCGACCATGCGGCTGTTCCGCACGGCGCAGAAAAAGGAAGGGCTGCGGTTCGGGCAGGATCACGCGCGCATCCAAACAGAATTCCACGCACAGGGGCGCGATTTTGCGCTGGAACTGCGTATTTCCCGCATGAAAAGCATGGAGATATACAAAAACGGCGTGCGGCAGAAACGGCAGGCCGACGCGCAGGGGCTGCTCAAAACTGTGCTGTTCTGCCCGGAGGACCTGATGCTCGTCCGGCAGGGCGCGGCGGCGCGGCGGCGCTTCCTCGATACCGCGCTGTGCCAGCTGCGGCCAAACTACGCGCGCTATCTGGACGAATACCACCGGCTGCACGACCACAAGACCCGCATCCTGCGCGACAGCGAGCAAAAGCCCGCGCTTTTGTCGATGTGGGAGGACTTTTCGCTGCGCATGGCGCAGATCGGCGCGCAGATCATCCGTTACCGCTCCTATTACTGCAAAAAGCTGCTGGCCGCGGCCGCCGGGGTGTATGCCGATATCGCACCGCATGAGGCGCTGTCCGGCACCTACCAAACGGTGTCCACCGTCACCGACCCCTATGCGGGCGCAGCACAGATCGAACAACAGCTGATCGACCATGTTTTGCAGCATAAACAGGCGGAAATCGCGGCGAAAAGCTGCCTTTCCGGCCCGCATAAGGACGACCTTGTGCTGCTGCTCGACGGCCGCAGCGCGGCGTCTTACGGCTCGCAGGGGCAGGTGCGCACCTGCACGCTGTCGCTCAAGCTGGCCGAGCGCGAGCTGTTTTTCAGCGAGGACGGCGAGTACCCCGTGCTGCTGCTCGACGACGTGCTTTCTGAGCTGGACCGCCGCCGGCAGGATTTTGTGCTCAACCGCATCGCTGCCGGGCAGGTGATGATCACCTGCTGTGAGGACGGCGTGTCGGACAAGCTGCGCACAGGCGCGGTATTTTCCATAAAAAACGGTAAAATTATCTGAACCGTTCGACATTTGCGGTACACAAAGCGTGGAAAAAGTGGTATAATTATAATACACACCGCCTGTGGATAAACCAGCGCGCCGGGCGGCGGAAAAGCAGGGGGGCAGCGGCATGTATCTGCATCTGGGACAGGACTATATCGTGCCCTCGCAAAGCGTGGTGGCTGTGTTCGATATGGACACCGCGACCGCGTCCAAGCGCACCGCCGCGCTGATCGGACGGTTACAGCAGGAGGGGCGCATCGTCGAAATCTACGACGACCTGCCGCGCGCGGCCGTGCTGTGTGAGGACGCGCTGGGCGAAATGCTGTACCTGACCGGGCTGTCGCCGCAGGCCCTGCAGCGGCGGGCGGAAAAGGCCTATGCCATATAGGCGCCGGGGCAGGCAGGACAGGCGCCCGGTTTGGGGCAAAACGGCGGCTTTGCCTGCGCGCCTTGTGCGCTGGTGTTTTATCGCAATTTCTCGAAAGGAACTCTGGAGATATGAGTGAAGAAATGGAAATCAGGGACGAGATGCTTGACCTCAAGGTCACAGACACCTACGACGAAAGCCAGATCCAGGTGCTCGAGGGGCTGGAAGCCGTGCGCAAGCGCCCGGGTATGTATATCGGCTCGACCTCGGCGCGCGGCCTGCACCATCTGGTGTACGAGATCGTTGACAATTCGATCGACGAGGCGCTCGCGGGCTACTGCACGCACATCGAGGTGACGATCGAAAAGGGCGATATCATCCGCGTGGCGGATAATGGCCGCGGCATCCCCTGCGGCATCCACCCGCAGATGGGCATCCCGACGCTCGAGGTCGTGCTGACCGTGCTGCACGCGGGCGGCAAGTTCGACGGCTCGGGCTACAAGGTGTCGGGCGGCCTGCACGGCGTCGGCTCGTCGGTCGTCAACGCCCTGTCCGACTGGCTCGAGGCCGAGGTCCGTGACGGCGAAGTCAAGCACTGCATGCGCTTTGAACGCGGCGTGACGACGGTCAAGATGCACGACGTGCCCTGCACGGGCGAGACCGGCACGACCATCCGCTTCCACGCCGACCCGGAGATCTTCGAGACGACGGTTTACGAATACGACGTGCTGGAAAAGCGGTTGCGCGAGCAGGCGTTTTTGAATGCCGGCCTTAAAATCACGCTGCGCGACGAGCGCGACGACGAGCCGACCGAGGAGGTCATGCACTACGAGGGCGGCATCCGCCAGTTTGTGCAGCATTTGAACCGCACCAAGAACCCGCTGCACGAGGAGATCATCTACATGGAGGGCAGCCGCGACACCTCGATGGCCGAGGTCGCCATGCAGTACACCGACGGGTACAGCGAGCTGCTGCTTTCCTTCGCCAACAACATCAACACGACCGAGGGCGGCACGCACGAGACCGGCTTCAAGGCCGCGCTCACCCGCGTGCTCAACGAATACGGCAGGAAATACAAGCTGCTGAAGGACGACGAATCCTTCAAGGGCGAGGACGCGCGCGAGGGCCTGACCGCCATCATCTCGGTCAAATTGCAGGAGGCGCAGTTCGAAGGGCAGACCAAAACCAAGCTGGGCAACAGCGACATGCGCACGCTGGTCGACGCGATGGTGTCCGAAAAGCTGATGACCTTCTTTGAGGAGAACCCAGCTGTCGCGCGCACCATCATCGACAAGGCGCAGACGGCCGCCCGCGCCCGCGAGGCCGCCAAAAAGGCGCGCGAAATGACGCGCCGCAAGTCGGCGCTCGACTCGGCTTCCCTGCCCGGCAAGCTGGCCGACTGCATCGAAAAGGATCCGACTTATACCGAAATCTACATCGTCGAGGGCGATTCGGCGGGCGGCTCGGCCAAGGAGGGCCGCGACCGCCGCCATCAGGCGATTTTGCCGCTGTGGGGCAAGATGCTCAACGTCGAAAAGGCGCGGCTCGACCGCGTCTACGGCAACGACAAGCTGACCCCGATGATCACCGCGTTCGGCGCGGGCTTTGGCGACGATTTTGACCTGTCCAAGCTGCGGTACGGCAAGATCATCCTGATGGCCGATGCCGACGTCGACGGCAGCCATATCCGCACGCTGCTGCTGACGTTCTTCTTCCGCTTTATGCGCCCGCTCATCGAGCACGGGCATGTGTTCATCGCGCAGCCGCCGCTTTTCAAGAACGAAAAGGGCAAGGACGTGCGCTATACCTACACCGACGAGCAGCAGCGCGCCTGCATCACCGAGATGGGCGAGGGCGTACGCGTGCAGCGGTATAAGGGTTTGGGCGAAATGGACCCGCAGCAGCTGTGGGAGACCACGATGGACCCCAAAAACCGCACGCTTTTGCAGGTGACGATGGACGACGCGGCGGCCGCCGACGAGACCTTTGCGCTGCTGATGGGCGAAAAGGTAGAGCCGCGGCGCGAGTTCATCACCAAGAACGCAAAGTACGTTATGAACCTCGATATTTGACGCGCACGCGGCAGCATTGATTACGCCAACAACTTCGGAGGCACAGAATGAGTCAAGAATACGAAAACCAAAATATCAAGCAGGTCGACCTTGAAAAAGAGATGAAAAAGAGCTACATCGACTATGCGATGAGCGTCATCGTCGGCCGCGCGCTGCCTGATGTGCGCGACGGCCTCAAGCCGGTGCACCGCCGCATCCTGTATGCGATGTACGAGGACGGCCTGACCTCGGATAAGCCCTACCGCAAGTCCGCGACGACCGTCGGTAACGTGCTCGGCCGCTACCATCCGCACGGCGACGCATCGGTATACGACGCGCTCGTCCGTCTGGCGCAGCCCTTTTCGCTGCACTACCCGCTGATCGACGGCCACGGCAACTTCGGCTCGGTCGACGGCGACCCCCCGGCGGCCTACCGTTACACCGAGGCGCGCATGGCCAAAATTGCCAACTACATGCTGGCCGACATCAAAAAGGACACGGTCGATTTCCAGCCCAACTTTGACGAGGAGCTGAAAGAGCCGGTCGTGCTGCCCTCGCGCTTCCCCAACCTGCTGGTCAACGGCTCGTCGGGCATCGCGGTCGGCATGGCGACCAACATCCCGCCGCACAATCTGACCGAGGTTATCGACGGCATCTGCTATGTCATTGACCATCCGGAAGCCGAGATGGACGAGATCTGCCAGTTCATCAAGGGGCCGGACTTCCCGACCGGCGGCGTCATCATGGGGCGCAGCGGCATCCGCGCGGCCTATGCGACCGGCCGCGGCAAGATCAAGGTGCGCGCCAAGGCCGAAATCGTCGACCTGCCGAACGGCAAGAGCCAGATCCTCATCACCGAAATCCCCTACATGGTCAACAAGGCGCGTCTGGTCGAGGCGATGGCAAACCTCGTCAAGGACAAGCGCGTCGACGGCATCACCAACATCCAGGATCATTCCTCGCGCGAGGGCATGCAGATCGTGGTCGATATCCGCCGCGACGCCAATGCGCAGGTCATTTTGAACCAGCTGTTCACCTACACCCAGCTGGAGGACACCATTTCGATGATCCACATCGCGCTCGTGCCGGGCGCGAACGGCAAATTGCAGCCGCGCGTGCTGACGCTGCGCCAGATCATCGACCAATATGTCAGCTTCCAGAAGGATGTCGTGGCGCGTCGCACGCGCTTCGACCTCAAGAAGGCGCGCGACCGCGCGCACATCCTTGAGGGTCTCAAGGTGGCGACCGATAACATCGACCGTATCATCCAGATCATCCGCGCCTCCAAAAACGAGGCCGAGGCCAAGGAAAACCTGATGGCCGAGCCGTTCTGGATTGATCAGATCGCGCTGCTCGGCATCGTCGACGGGTCGGAGCACTTCGAGTTCCACCTCGACGAGCCGCAGGCGCAAGCCATCGTCGACATGCGTCTGGGCCGCCTGTCCGGTTTGGAGCAGGAAAAGATCAACGACGAATACAACGAGCTGGAAGACCGCATCGCCAAATTCGAGGAGATTTTGTCGTGCGACGCCAATATCCTCGCGGTCGTCAAGACCGAGTTGCAGGAGATCAAACAGAAGTACGGCGACGAGCGCCACACCGAGATCGCCAACGTCGCGGACGAGATCGACATCGAGGACCTGATCGAGGAGCAGACCTGCGCCTACACGCTGACCCACTTCGGCTACATCAAGCGCCAGCCGACCTCGGTCTACCGCGCGCAGAAGCGCGGCGGGCGCGGCGTGTCCGCGATGAGCACCCGCGAGGAGGACTTCGCCAAGGATATCTTCACCGCGTCGACGCACGACACCATCCTGTTCTTCTCCGACCGCGGCAAGGTCTATAAGCTCAAGGGCTATCAGATTCCCGAGACCGGCCGCTCGGCCAAGGGCATGAATATCGTCAACCTGCTGGAGCTCGAGAGCGGCGAAAAGATCACCGCCATGTTCGCTATCAAGGAGTTTGCGGACGATAAGTTCCTGTTCTTTGTCACAAAGCAGGGCGTCGCCAAGCGCATCGTGCTTTCTGATTTGCAGAACATCCGCCGTGCCGGCCTGCGCGCGCTCAACCTGGGTGAGGGCGACGCGCTGGTCGACGTGCGCCTGACCGACGGCGAACAGAATATCCTGATCGCCACCCACGAAGGCCGCGCGATCTGCTTTGATGAAAACGAGGTGCGCGCGATGGGTCGCACGGCCACCGGCGTGCGCGGCATCCGTCTGGGCAGCGGCGACTATGTGGTCGGCGCGGCGCGCGCCAGAAAGGGCGCGTATGTGCTGACCGTCACCGAAAACGGCTACGGCAAGCGCACCCCGGTAGAAGAGTTTACCATCCACCACCGCGGCGGCGGCGGCATGATGCTGCATAACCTGACCGCTAAGACCGGTCTGGTCGCGGGCGTGGCAGTTGTCGACAGCGATAACGACGTGATGATCATCACCGACGATGGTGTCATCATCCGCACGGGCTGCGAGGAGATCCGCGAGTGCGGACGCGGCTCGCAGGGCGTTATCGTCATGCGCACGAGCGAGGACGTCAAGGTCATTTCGATCGCACGCACGGGCAAGCAGGAGGAGGACGACGCCGGGGACGGCGAACCGGCCGGAGAGGACGGCCAGCAGGGGTAAAATATCCATAAGCTGTGGATAACGCATGGACGCAACAGCCGTGGCGATGGCGTCAAACAAATGCGGCATATGCCGCAAAGCAAAAGAAGCAGCAAGGGGGCGTTGCAGACTGCGGTCTGCAACGCCCCCTTTTCTTGAATCAACCGGACTAAAAAGAAAAGCCCCGGGCCTGTCTGCTGACAAGCCCGGGGCTTTTGGGTTTGGTGCGGATAGTGGGGGTCGAACCCACACGGATCACTCCACAGGAACCTAAATCCTGCGCGTCTGCCAATTCCGCCATATCCGCATGAAAGCGCAATGCCCATTTGCCGGAGGGGCATTGCTTTCAGTATAGCCATTGTGTCGGCGTTTGTCAATGCGTTGACAAAAAAACAGCCCATTCTGGGTATAGTTTCGGCAGCCGGGATGCGGCATGAAAAAAACCTGTCCCGGCGCCCGCCACAGGGAAACCTTTTCCGCCCCGGATGCGTCCAACAAAATGATAAGCGCGCCGGGCGGACAGGCACGTCGGAAAAGCGCTGTTTTCCATCGGATAGTCAGTGCCGCACCGCGGTTTGACCGCAAAATTTGTGCAATTTCCAGTACCACCTGTCCGCTTTTTGTGCTATACTGAAATTATATCGGACAACATCACGATTGCACGCCTGCGGCGCTGCCGGCATGATGTTGGCAGACCAAAAAAGCGGGGGAACCCCATGAAACCAAAACGAATGCTATCCGTGCTGGCCGCGCTGCTGCTGAGCGGCTGCACGTTCCCGCTGGGCGACGAGCTGCTCGCCGCGCCCAAGCCGTCGACCAATTACCAGACGCTGCAAATGGAGTTGGAACAGCTGATCGCCTCCGACGTATCCTATACCGCGCCCGCGTCGGGCGATAACCGTTCGGCCATCCAGCTGGTCGATCTGGACGGCGACGGCACTGAGGAAGCGATCGCCTTTTTTCGCGGCGCGTCCTCGGCTACCAGCAACGATTTTCAAGTATATATCTACCGCAAGCAGGACGACCGGTATTTCTGCACCGGTTCGATCGAGGGCAAGGGCACGGCCATCCAGTCGGTCGACTATCCGGTCATCACGCCGAATGGACGGCGCGGCATGGTCGTCAGCTGGCGGCTGGCCGGCGACGGCACCGGCGCGCTGACCGTGTGCGACTTTGACAGCGGCTGCGCACCCGGCGTGCTGCTCGAGACCGAATATTCAGCCATGGAGCTGACCGATATGACCGGCGACGGCGCAAAGGACCTGCTGCTGCTGACCACCGCGCCCGAGGGCAAGCGTGTGGCGCGGCTGTATCAGTATGCGGACGGCAGGCTGGACATGGTGGGCGAAGCGTCCACCAGCGCAGAGACCGTGTCGGTCGAGCGCATGCAGAGCGGGCGCGTGCTGGGCAACCATACCGCTGTGTTTGCGGAGGAAAAGATGGCCAGCGGCGTCGGCCTGACGACCGATATTTTCGTCTATGCCGACGGCATGCTGCGCAACTTTGCGCTGGACAGCGAAGGCTCGATCAGCCGCAGCACCTACCGGCCGGTGTCGGTGTACGCGGCCGACGTGAACAATGACGGCGTGACCGAGCTGCCGCGCGCGGTGCTGATGGCGGGTTATACGGACGCAGCCGCGTCCGATGCGGTGTTCATGCTGGACTGGTACGCATACAGCGTGGACGAGCCGCCCCAGCTGGCGCAGACCACCTATCAGAATATTTCGGATGCGTGGAGCCTGTGGATCGACCCCGCATGGCACGATCGCATCACCGCAACCAAGGCGACGGACAGCGGCCTGAGCGCCGTGACATTTTATGAATACGTCGGCAGCGGCGGGCAGATCCCGCTCTTTACCATCTATTGCGCCACCGGCTCCAACCGGGATTACTACGCCGGCCGCACCGATCTGGTGCAGCTCGGGCAATCGGCGCAGGCGGTTTACTTTGCCCGCATTCCGGACACGGCGGCAAACAGCTCGCTCGCCATTGACGGCGACACGCTCAAGAGCCGCTTCAGCATGGTAAAACAGGACTGGAACAATTGACATGGAGAATAAGGAGGACAAAATCCATGAAGCGTAAAATACTGGTGTTGGAGGACGAGGAAAATATCCGGTCCTTTCTGGTGCTCAACCTCAAGCGCAGCGGGTATGAGGTGATCGAAGCGGAAAGCGGCGAGCAGGCGCTGGAAAAATACCACGCCAATCAGGATATTGCAGTCGCGGTGCTCGACGTTATGCTGCCCGGCATCGACGGCTATGAGGTCTGCCGCGCGATGCGCGCGGCGGGCTACGCCGCGGGCATCATCATGCTGACCGCCCGCACACAGGAATCGGACAAGGTGACCGGCCTGATGAACGGCGCGGACGATTATGTCACCAAGCCATTTTCGGTGATCGAGTTGGCCGCGCGCGTCGACGCGCTGTACCGCCGCGTGTCCGGCTCACCCTTCTCGGAGGAGGACGTGATCAAATCCGGCCCGTTCAAGCTCAACCTGCGCGCGCGCGAGGTGCTCAAGAACGGCATCAAGATCGAGCTGACCCAGATCGAGTACGGTCTGCTCAAAGCGTTTATGGAAAACATCGGCAAGGCGCTTTCGCGCGACGAGCTGCTCGAAATGGTCTGGGGCCACCACTATGTGGGCGAACTGAAGATCGTCGACGTCAATATCCGCCGCCTGCGCATCAAGATCGAGGACGACCCGGCCGAGCCGACGCACATCGTCACCGTGCGCGGTTACGGCTATATGTGGGAGGGCTGACCCGCCCTCCTGCGCCGCAGGGCGCGGGTGAGACCGGCATTTTGCAGAAAGGCCCCGTGTTATGAACTATCACAAACAAAAGAAAAAGCCTGAAGCGCCGCCCCAGCCGGCCGCGCCCAAGGTGCTGCATTCCCCGGGCGGCATCAAGGGGCGCTGGATGATGAATTCGCTTTCGTTCGTGCTTGTCATCCTTGCGGCCGTGGTCATCCTTGTCTCGGTCGGCATCTCGGGCTATTATTATGCGACCGTGCGGGACAACCTGGTCTCGCGCGCGACGACCTCGGCGGATACCTTCCGCAAATACTTCACTGAAACCTACGACCAGTTCTACGCGCAAGCCGAGTCCACCGTCGCCACCTTCCAGGAGCAGGACAAGCTCGAGCAGCAGTTCCTCGACGCGAACGGCCGCATCCTGCTGTCCACCTCGGGGCTGTCGGCGGGCGGCATGGCCTCGACCGAGGACGCCACGCAGGCGCTGTCGACGCAGAAGACCGCGGTCTTTACCGGCCGCGACCCGCTCTCGGACGAGCGCGTGATGAGCGTGACCACGCCATTGCTGTCCGCCCGCGGCGACCTGATCGGCGGCGTGCGCTATATCACCTCGCTGCGCATCGTCGAGCGGCAGATCTGGATCATCATCGGCATCGCGCTGCTGGCCTGCCTGATCTTCCTGATGCTGGTCGTCGCGTCCAACAGCTATTTCGTCAAGTCGATCGTCGACCCGGTGCTCAAGATCAATTCCATTGCCAAGGAAATCGCGGCGGGGCGCTACGGCGTGCGTCTGCAAAAAACCTACGACGACGAGATCGGCGAGCTGTGCGACACGATCAACTATATGTCCGACGAGATCAGCCGCGCCGAACGCATGAAGAACGACTTTATCTCGTCCGTGTCGCACGAACTGCGCACCCCGCTGACCGCCATCGGCGGCTGGAGCGAAACGCTGCTCGCGGGCGGCGGCGAGGACCCGGAGGAGGTCATGCAGGGCCTGACCATCATCCAGAAAGAATCGAACCGCCTGACGCGCATGGTCGAGGAGCTGCTCGACTTTGCGCGCATCGAGTCGGGCCGCATGAAGCTGGAGGTCGAGCTGTTCGACCTGTCGATCGAGCTGTACGAAGCGGTCTACATGTATGAAAACCTGCTGCAAAAAAGCGGCATCCAGCTCAACTACGACGAGGACGTCGATGCCAATTACTTTATCAACGGCGACCGCCACCGCATGAAGCAGGTGTTCCTCAACATTCTGGACAACGCCGCCAAATACGGCGGCGACGGCAAAAAGATCGACATTACCCTGCTGCGCGACGGCGGCAAGGTCGTGGCAATGGTGCGCGACTACGGCGCGGGCATCCCGGAGGCCGAGCTGCCGTTCGTCAAGGAAAAATTCTACAAGGGTTCGTCCAAGCAGCGCGGCAGCGGCATCGGCCTTGCCGTCACCGATGAGATTGTGTCGCTGCACGGCGGCACACTGGATATCGCATCCACGCTGGGCGCAGGCACGACCGTGACCGTTACGCTGCCCGCTGCCGAGGCCGAGAAGGCGCTCGGCATCACGGGTGCGATCCCCAAGATACCGGACAACCCCTATTCCCCCGAAGGAGATCAACCATGACAACCCAGAAAAAAACCACCATCGGCGGGCAGGCCATCATCGAGGGCATTGTGATGAAAGGCCCGAAAAAGACCTGCACGGTGGTGCGCAAGGCCGGCGGCGAGCTGGTCGTCAAGGAGGAGGATGCGCACCAGCCGTCCGCCATATGGAAAGCGCCCATCCTGCGCGGCGCCTATAACCTGTTCACCGCGATGAAGGACGGCATCCAGGCCATCAACTACTCCGCCTCCTTCTTTGAAGATGAGGAGGCCGACGTGCCGCCCTCCAAATTTGAGCTTTGGCTGGAAAAGAAGTTCGGCTCGGAGGGGCTGGACAAGTTCATCCTCGGCATTTCGACCGTCATCGGCATCGCGCTGCCGGTCGCGCTGTTTTTGCTGCTGCCGAGCTTCCTCGGCGGCTTCGTGCCGGAAAGCTGGGGCGTGCTGGCGCGCAATGTGCTCGAGGGCTGCGTGCGCGTCGTGATCTTCCTGCTGTTTATGTGGTCAGTGTCACACATGAAGGACATCCGCCGCACGTTTGAGTATCACGGCGCCGAACACAAGACGATTTTCTGCTATGAGTCGGGCACCGAGCTGACGGTCGAAAATGTGCGCCGCCAGAACAAGTACCATCCGCGCTGCGGCACCAGCTTCATGTTTGTGCTCATCATCATCGCGACGATCGTCTCGTCCATCGTCTTTTCCATCATTGATATCACCAACCCGTTTTTGCGTATGCTGGCGCATCTGATCTTGCTGCCGCTCGTCGTCGGCATCAGCTATGAGTTTAACCGCTATGCGGGGCGCTCAGAAAGCATCGTGTCGCGCGCGCTGCGCTGGCCGGGGCTGATGATCCAGCACCTGACCGTGTTTGAGCCGGATGATTCGATGATCGAGGTCGCCATTACCGGCATGAAGGCGGTTATTCCAGATGATAATTCAGATAATTGGTAATATCCGCATTGGCTGTTCCTGCGAACAGGGGCATGTGCTTTGCCCAAAGCGAAGGAAACATGCGGCTGCGCGCCGCAGGCGCACAAGAGGGGGCGGCTTTGCCCCCTCTTGTGAATCACCCCCGCCAAGGGACGTGACCGGCTGCCCGCGACCGCATCCAAATTTTCTCCACATGCTGTGGAAAAATTTGCGATGCGATAACGTCGCGGCGGCGGCGTTTCGCGCCTGACCCGGGAGGTGGGGGCGCCCGGCTGTGACCGGGTGCGGGACGTTCGGTTTCGCGCAACGATTTTTCCGGATGCCTTTTGCGCTGCTGCACCCGTTTTGGGCAGGATGCACCAGCCTGTCTGGGGGTAAGAGTCGATACCGTCCGCGCGGGTCGCCCTCCGCTTCGGCCCCCGTATTTCATTTCGGTCCCGGTGGGAAGTAGGGGCGCGCAGCGCCACGGGCTCCGTCTTAGGAACAAGGGAAAGAGGGAGATTGACAAGAGGGAGAAAACCGCAGGTTGTCGCCCTCTTGCCCGCCCGCCGCGCAGGCGATGTTTCCCCTCGTCAGGGGAAACATCCCGGCAGCGATGCGCTGCACCGAGGCGGGAGCCGCACGCGCCGCCGCGCAGGCGAAGTTTCCTGCGCTTTGAAAAAGCGTTCCCCCTACGGCGGCAGTGCCTTGTCGCGCAGGCGACGCTTCCTGCTGCGCGCAGCGGCACATTTCTTTTGCTTTGAGAGAAAGCAATCCGCTAAAGGGCGCCGTAGGCGCAGAATTTAACATATAAAGGGGTGGATCAACCTTTGACCAAAACGATCAACGATGTCTATATGGAGCTGTACCACCGCTTCAAGCAGGCGGACGACCCCCAGCCGTCGCTGGCCGCGCGCGAGCTGACCGCCTACGCCTGCAAGGCCGACAAGGCGCACACCGCCGACTGGGGGCATGCCTATCTGGATGACGCGACGGTCGACTACGCGCACCTGCTGTGCGACCGCTGTCTGGACGGCGAACCGCTGGCGTACTTACTCGGCGAGTGGGATTTCTACGGCCTGACCTTTCAGGTGGACAAAAGCGTGCTCATCCCGCGGTCGGATACCGAGCCGCTGTGCGAAATGGTCATTGCGCAGGCCAAAGGGAAGGTTTCGCCCCGCATCCTCGACCTGTGCTGCGGCTCTGGCTGCATCGGCATCGCCGCTGCCTACCATGTGGAGGATGCGCGCGTCGTCGCGGTCGACAATTCCGAGGGCGCGCTGCGCATCACGCGCGAAAACGCGCGGCGGCTGGGCGTGCAGAACCGGTTTGTCGCGCTCAGCGCGGACGTGCGGCTGCGCCCGCCCGGCAATATGGGGCAGTTTGACATCCTTGTGTCCAACCCGCCCTATGTCACCCGCGCGGAGATGCACCAGCTGGACAAAAGCGTCTATCACTACGAGCCGCACGAAGCGCTGTACGGCGGCGTCGACGGACTGGATTTCTACCGCGCGATTTGCGCAAACTGGGGCTCGCTGCTTGCGCCGGGCGGCATGCTGCTGTTCGAGTGCGGCTGGCGGCAGGCGACCGAGGTCGCCGCGATTTTGGAGGAAAACCGCTTTATCGACATCGGCGTGACCGAGGATCTGTCCGGTGTGCCGCGCATCGTATACGGCCGCAACGTCGAGATCAACGACCCATTGGAATAAAAGCACGATGCCCACCTTGCAGGTGGGCATTTTTGTCGTCAAAAAATATCGAACAAATTTTCGATAAAATGCTTGCAATCAAAACCGCATACTGGTATAATGGACGCATCGAAACAAAGCAGGAGGTACGCAATGGCTACCAAGAAACAGCTGGAACCGGTCGCGCCTGCGGCCGATAAAAAGAAAGCGCTTGCCGCGGCGCTCGGGCAGATCGAAAAGCAGTTTGGCAAGGGCTCGGTCATGCGTTTGGGCGAAAACGCGGGCATGAATATCGAACATATCCCGACCGGCTCGATCGGGCTGGACCTTGCGCTCGGCGTCGGCGGCCTGCCGCGCGGCCGCATCGTCGAGATTTACGGGCCGGAGTCCTCGGGTAAGACGACGGTTGCGCTGCACTGCGTGGCCGAGGCGCAGAAGCTGGGCGGCACCGCCGCCTTCATCGACGCCGAGCACGCGCTCGATCCGGTTTACGCGCAGGCGCTGGGCGTCGACATCGACAGCCTGCTGGTCTCCCAGCCGGACACCGGCGAGCAGGGTCTGGATATTGCCGAGGCGCTTGTGCGCTCGGGCGCGATCGACATCGTGGTCATCGACTCGGTTGCCGCGCTCACGCCGCGCGCCGAGATCGAGGGCGAGATGGGCGATTCGTTTGTCGGCCTGCACGCCCGCATGATGAGCCAGGCGATGCGCAAGCTGGCCGGCTCGATCGCAAAATCCAATTGTGTGGCCATTTTCATCAACCAGCTGCGCGAAAAGGTCGGCGTTATCTATGGCAGTCCCGAGGTCACGACCGGCGGCCGCGCGCTCAAGTTCTATGCGTCCGTCCGTCTCGACGTGCGCCGCGTCGAGCATCTCAAGAACGGCACCGAGCTGGTCGGCAGTCACACGCGCGTCAAGGTGGTCAAGAACAAGGTCGCGCCGCCGTTCAAGGAGGCCGAGTTCGACATCATGTACGGCGAAGGCATTTCGCGTACCAGCGAGCTGGTCGACCTCGGCGTCAAGTACGGGCTGGTCAATAAGTCGGGCGCGTGGTTCTCGATGGGCGAGACCCGTCTGGGACAGGGACGCGACGCCGCCAAGCAGTATTTCAAGGATCATCCGGACATTGCCGACGAGGTGCAGAAGCAGATCATGCAAAAGGTCGAGGAAGAAAACCGCCGCGACCATCAGGCGGCCAAGGCTGCGCCTGCGGCGGCAGCCACCGCCGCCGCGACTGCTGCCGCCCCGGCGGCTAAGCCCGCCGCGCCTAAGATGAGCGCGTCCAAGGCGGTGTCAATCGACGCGGACGATTTTGACGATCTCGACGTAGAATGAGCGGGGACAAATACCGCGCGGCGCTCGATGCGGCCGCCAAGCAGCTGTCCTACCGCGCGCTGAGCGAAAAAATGCTGCGGGACAAGCTGCTGGATAAGGGTCACGACGAGCAGGCGGCGGATTATGCGCTCGCGTGGCTGACCGAGCGGCACCTGCTGGACGACGCGGCCTACGCCGAAAGCGTTGTGCGCTCGTGCGCGCGCAAGGGTTATGGGCAAATGCGCATCCGGCAGGAGCTGACGCGCCGCGGCGTCGACCGCGAAACGGCGGAAGCCGCGTTGCAGGATTTTTCGCCCGACCGCGCACAGCTGGTCGCGCTGCTGGACAAGCGCCTGCGCGGCGACGTGTCCGACCGCAGGGAGATCGACAAGGCGGTAGCCTTTTTACAGCGGCGCGGCTTTTCATGGCAGGATATCCGCGATGCGCTTGCGGCATACGGGCAGGATATCCCGGACGGAATGGAATAAAAAAAGCGTGCTTGGCACGCTTTGGCCTGACGGGAACCATGGTTCCCGTCAGATTTGGACCAGCCTTATGGCTGGTCTTTTTCGTCTTTTAAGTGCTTGCGCAGCACCATATTGATATATTGCGAGACAGAACGGTCGTCCTGCTCGGCACGCACGCGGATTTGCTGCAAAACATCTGCGTCTAATGTGATCGAAACCTTTACCTTCAGCTCTTTCAACCGCGCTACCTCCCTTTTGCATCACTATACCATTTTATGCAACTTCATATTGTTAAATCCGATAAAGTAGTATAAAATCGTATTAAGGTGAGAAGCATGGCTGAATTTTGTTTGGACTGTTTGCACCGCATCGACGGAACGCACAATACCCGTGCAGATATAAAATTGTCCCTTTTCCGCGAATTGTGCGAGGGCTGCGGCGAATACAAGCGTGTTGTCGTCAGTTTCCGCGACCCGCGCGGCGCGTGGTTTTGGCGGCTGATTTTCCGCAAATAGCAAACTCCCGCAGGGAATCCCTGCGGGAGTTTGTATTATTCTGCTTTGGGGAACCGCAGCGTGACCGTCGTGCCCTCCCCCGGTGTGCTTTGCAGGTCGATGGCGGCATGGTGCAGCGCCGCGCCGTGCTTGACAATCGACAGCCCCAGCCCGGTGCCGCCGCTGGCGCGGCTGTGGCTCTTGTCGACGCGGTAGAACCGCTCGAACACCCGCTGCTGGTCGGCGGGTGCGATGCCGATGCCGGTATCGGCCACGCGCACAAACGGCGCGTCGTGCTCCGTGCCGGTTTCCAGCGTCACGCTGCCCTGCGGGCGGTTATAGGTGATGGCGTTATCCGCGAGGTTAAAGACCATCTGCTCGAGCGTGGCGTGCTCGCCGGACACGGTGACCGGTGCGCCCAGCACCGTCAGCGTGATATGCTGCGCAGCCGCCTTGTGCGCCAGCCGGTCGCGCACCGTGCCGCACAGGGCAAGCAGCTCGACCGGCTCGAGTGTCGGACTGCCGCCCTCGTCCAGCCGCGACAGACGGATGATGTCTTCGATCAGCGTCAGCAGGCGCACGGCCTCGCTGCGGATCTTGCCCGCAAAGCGGCTGACGTCCTCCGGCCGCGCGATGCCGTTCTCCACGATTTCCGCATAGCCCATGATGCTGGTCAGCGGGGTTTTCAGTTCATGGGATACATTCGCGGTGAACTCCTGCCGCTGCCGCTCGGCCTGGTCACGCTCGGTGATATCGACGACAAGCAGCACCGCCGCGTGACCCTGTCCGGTGCCCTCGACCGTGTTGGCGGACAGCGCGTACACGCGCCCGTCGCGTTCCATGCGGCCGTGCGCGCCCTCGCCGTGCAGCGCCGCCTCGACCACGCGGATGTATTCCGGGTCGCGGCACAGCGTCAGATAGCCGCCCGCCGCCCCGTCCTTGGGGAACAGCGCGCGCACCGCGCGGTTGGCGAACACGATCTCGCCCCCGGCGGAAAACAGTACCAGCCCCTCATCCATGCGGGCGGTGATGTCGTCAAACTCGGCTTGCCGCCGCTCGAGCTCGCGCAGCTGCGCCGCGATGCGCCGGTTCTGCTTGTCCATGCGATGCAGCAGCGGGGAAAGCTCGTCGTAGGCGTCGTTTTTGAGCGGTTCGTGCAGGTCGAGCGCGACAATCGGCGCGAGGAACACATGGGTCAGCCAGCTGGCCAGCAGCGCAGCCACCAGCAGCGCCAGCAGCACGATCAGCACGATCCAGGGCGAGGCTGCGGACAAGGCGCCGAACGCGCTATCTGCGATCGAGGAGACGCGCAGCACGCTGCCGTCGTCCAGCCGGATGGCGTAATAATAGGTCTGCTCGGCCAGCGTGTCGGACAGGCGGCTCGACTCGCCCACGCCGGTTTCAAGCGCGGACGCAATCTCCGGCCGTGCGGCGTGGTTTTCCATCGAGGCCGCGTCGGACTGGTTGTCGTACAGCACCGTGCCGTCCGCCGCGACCACCGTGATGCGGTCGGCATACACGCGCCCGATGCGCTGGAATTCCTGCGCGCCGCCCTCGGCCGACGCGGCGGCAATGTAGCCGCATTCCTCGCGCAGCCGGTCGCGCAGGTCGTGCGTCAGCCCGACGTGCACCGCCGCCAGCAGCAGGGAAACGGTGACCAGCAGCGTGACCAGCGCCGTCAGGAAGATGCTGCCGAACACGCGCTTTCTCATTCATGTCCTCCCATGCGGTAACCAACGCCGCGCACGGTTTCGATCAGCGCGCTGGCCGCGCCCAGCTTGTGGCGCAGCGTGCGGATGTGCACGTCGACCGTGCGCGTCTCACTCTCACTGCCGTAGCCCCAGATGTTCTCGAGCAGCACGTCGCGTGTCAGCACTGCGCCGCGGTTTTTCATCAGCAGGCGCAGCAGCTGGTACTCCTTGAGCGTCAGCTGCACCTCCTGCCCGCCGACAAATACGCTGTGCGCGCGCTCGTCGACGCAGATGTCGCCCACGGTCAGCGGCTGCCCGTCCGCGCCGCCCGGCTCGCCCCCGCTGCGGCGCAGCACCGCGCGGATGCGCGCGACCAGCTCCATCATGCCGAAGGGCTTGGCGATATAGTCGTCCGCGCCGCTGTCCAGCCCGACGACCTTGTCATACTCGGTGTTCTTGGCGGTCAGCAGGATGACCGGCACGGACGCCGTTTCGGGCGTGCCGCGCAGCCGCCGCAGGATGGCGATGCCGTCCTGTCCAGGCAGCATGATATCCAGCAGGATGAGCGCGGGCGTGCCGTCCCCGAGCGCGGCAAACAGGGCTTCGCCATCCGGGAAGCCCTTTGCATCCATGCCGGTATTTTGCAGCGTGTAGACGACCAGCTCGCGGATGCCGTCGTCATCCTCCACGCAGTAGATCATGGTGTTTCCTCCTCCGCGCGGGATGGTCAGCCGCCCGCGCTTTTGTGCGTGCCTGTGATGGAAAATTCCACCCACTCGGCGATGTTGGTCGCGTGGTCGCCGATGCGTTCGAGGTACTTGGCGATCATCAGCACGTCAAGCACGCGCTCGCCGTCGTCCGGGTTGCGGGCGATGGCCGCGATCAGGTCCTGCCGGCACTCGACGAACAGACGGTCGACCACATCGTCGTACTCGATCACGCTCCACGCGAGCGTCAGGTCGCGGCGCACAAAGGCGTCCAGACTGTCGGTGACCATCTTGATGGTCGCCTGCGCCATCTGCTCGATGTGCGCGTCGTGGCCGCACGCGCCGGGCAGCAGCTCGACAATCTCGGCGATGTCGCTTGCCTGATCGCCGATGCGCTCGATGTCGGTGATCATTTTGAGCACGGACGAGATCAGCCGCAGGTCGCTTGCGACCGGCTGCTGCTGCAGCAGCAATTTCAGACACATCGACTCGATCTCGCGCTCCTTGCGGTCGATCTCATGGTCGATGCGGATGGCGGCGGCGGCCAGCTTGACGTCCGCCCCCAGCAGCGCCTTGACCGCGCTGGCAATTGCGTTTTCACACAGCGCGCCCATCGCCACCAGTTCATTGTTCAGCTCCAAAAGCTGGGTATCAAAACGGTTGCGCATCAGCCAAACCTCCCCGTGATGTAGTCTTCGGTGCGTTTGTCCGCCGGCATGGAGAACAGCTTTTCGGTGTCGCCGACCTCGATCATGTCGCCGAGCAGGAAAAACGCGGTCGTGTCGGAAACGCGGGTGGCCTGCTGCATATTGTGCGTGACCATAACGATAGTATAGTCTTTTTTCAGTTCCAAAACAAGGTCTTCGATCTTGGCGGTCGAGATCGGGTCGAGCGCCGAGGTCGGCTCGTCCATCAGCAGCACCTCGGGGTCGGCCGCGAGCGCGCGGGCGATGCAGATGCGCTGCTGCTGCCCGCCCGACATGGACAGCGCGGACTTTTTCAGGCTGTCCTTGGTCTCGTCCCAGATGGCCGCGCGGCGCAGCGAGGTCTCGACGATCTCGTCGAGCTTGACGCGGCTCTTGATGCCGTGCGTGCGCGGGCCGTAGGCGATGTTGTCGTAAATCGACATGGGGAACGGGTTGGGCTTCTGGAACACCATGCCAACGCGGCGGCGCAGCAGGCTGACGTCGCAGCCGCGGTAAATATCCTCGCCGTCCAGGCGGATATCGCCCGTGATGCGGCAGCCCTCGACCAGGTCGTTCATGCGGTTGAGCGAGCGCAGCAGCGTCGACTTGCCGCAGCCGGACGGCCCGATGAAGGCCGTGATCTCGTTTGCCTTGATGTCCAGTTCGATGTCATGCAGGGCGTGGAAGTCCCCGTAATACAGGTTCATGTCGCGGATGGCAATTTTATTCGGTTTCATCGCGTTTTTTCCTCACTTCTTGGTCAGCTTCCGGGCAATGAGCGCCGAAAGCGCGTTCATCAGCAGCACGACCACCAGCAGCACGACCGCGGTCGCATAGGCTTCGTTCATGTGCAGCCCCTCGCCGGACAGCACATACATGTGGATGGCCAGCGTGCGGCCGGACTGGAACAGTGTCGGGATCTGCGCCATCGTGCCCGCGGTAAAGATGAGCGCCGCGGTCTCGCCGACGATGCGGCCGATGGCAAGGATGATGCCGGACAGGATGCCGGGCATGGCCGCGGGCAGCACGATGCGGAACACCGTGCGCAGCCGTCCGGCGCCGAGGCCGAACGAGCCTTCGCGGAAGGAGTCGGGCACAGCCATGAGCGCTTCTTCCGCCGTGCGCATGATAAGCGGCAGAATCATGATCGCCAGCGTCATCGCGCCCGACAGCAGCGAGTAGTTCCACTCCAGCCGCGTCACGAAGAACAGCATGCCGAACAGGCCGTACACGATCGACGGGATGCCGGACAGCGTTTCGGTTGTGATGCGGATGATGCCGACCAGTTTGTTGCCGCGCTTGGCATATTCGTTCAGGTAGATCGCCGTGAACAGCCCGAGCGGCACGGCCAACAGCAGCGCGAGCAGCGTCATCTGCACGGTCGTGATGATGGCGGGCGTCATGGATACGTTATCCGAGTTGTATGTCCACGCGAACAGCGAGGGTTTAAGGTGCGGGATGCCGCGCACCAGGATGTATGCGATCAGGAACAGCAGCACGGCAAAGGTCAGCGCGGCCGCGCCGTACACCAGCCCCTTTTGCAATTTGGCGCGCCGGCGGCCATAGACATGCGGTTTTATCCCAGTTTGCGCCGCGGCGCGTCCCTTGGCGGCGGCAGTCGTTTCGCCCGTCATGCGTCCTTCCTCCTTTTGAGCACGGAAAACGTCAGGTTGATCAGCAGGATGAACACGAACAGCACCACGCCCGTGGCAATCAGCGCCTCGCGGTGCAGGCCGGAGGCATAGCCCATCTCCTGCACGATGTTGGCCGTCAGCGTGCGGATGCCTTGCAGCAGGTTGCCCGTCAGGCGCGGCTGGTTGCCCGCGACCATGATGACCGCCATCGTCTCGCCGACCGCGCGGCCGATGCCGAGCACAATGCCCGCCAGCACACCGGACTTGGCGGCGGGCAGCATGACGGTGAACACCGCGCGCTCGTGCGCCGCGCCCATGGCGACCGCGCCCTCATAGTAGGCGCGCGGCACGGCGCGCAGCGCGGCCTCGGACACGCCGATGATGGTCGGCAAAATCATGATGCCCAGCAGGATGGACGCGGACAGGATGGACGAGCCCGAGATATCCGCGCCGCACAGCGCCGCCACATTGCGCACCGCCGGCACGATGACCACCATGCCGAAAAAGCCGTACACGATCGACGGGATGCCGGCCAGCAGCTCGGTGCAGGGCTTGAGCACGCCGTACAGGCGCTTGGGACAGTAGAACGCCATAAAGATGGCGGTCAGCAGGCCGACCGGCACACCGAGGACGATCGCGCCCGCCGTGATGTAAATGCTGCCGACGACCATCGGCAGGATGCCGTAAATGTCGTTGCCCGGCTTCCACGTCGTGCCGGTCAGGAAGTCCAGCACGCCGATCTCGCGGATGGCGGGCAGGCCGTTTGCGAACAGGAAGATGCAGATGAGCGCAACGGCAAGGATGGATGCCAGCGCGCAAACGAGAAAGACGACGTGCATCACCACTTCCAGCAGGTTTTTCATGCCGCCCGTGCGCCGGGCCGCGTTTTCGTTCATGTCATTTCACCCCATAGCAGCGGGAAAGGGCGAAACCTGTTCCGCCCCATTCCCTGTTCCGTTATCGTTACTGGACGTCCGCCCAGTCGGTGGTTTCGCCGGTGTAGATGCCCTTGATCTGGTCCATCGTCAGGTTGGCAACCGTGTTTTCCGGGTTGACGACGACCGCGATGCCGTCGAGCGCGATGGCCGTGCCGGTCAGCTCGGTCTTTTCCTCGTCCTTGAGCTCACGGGACGCCATGCCGATGGCAAAGGTGCCGTCCATCGCGCCCGTCATGCCCGAGGTGGAGTCCGAGGTCTGAAGTTCGATCTTGGCCTTGGGATTGGCCTCCTGATAGGCCTCGATCAGCTTTTCCATCACCGGGGAGACCGAGGACGAGCCGCCGACCGCGATCTGACCCTCTGAGCCGTCGGTCGTGAAGGCTTCCGCCGCGTCGTTTACCTTGATGTAGCCCTCTTCCTCAACGATGGCCTGGCCGTCCGCGCTCAGGATGAAGTTCAGGAAATCCGCCGCAACGCCGGTCGGCACGCCCTTGGTGGCGATGTTGAACGGTCGGGACAGCTTGTAGTCGCCGCTCTTGACGTTTTCGACCGTGGCGTCCACGCCGTCGACCTGGATGGCCTTGACCGTGTCGTTGAGCGAGCCGAGCGAGACATAGCCGATCGCCTTGGCGTTGCTCGCGACGCTGGTGAGCACGACGTCGGTTTTGTTGGCAATCTCGGCCTCGACGGTCGTGTTGTCACCGTTATCGTCCTCCACGCCGGTCAGCTCGACGAACGCGCTGCGCGTGCCCGAGCCGTCCTCGCGGGAAATGACCGTGATCGCGCCCGACGCGCCGGTGGCGGTGTCACCGCCCGCGTTTCCCGCGTCGTTTGCACCATAGGAATCATTGCTGCCGCCGCAGCCCGCCAGCGCACCGCACAGCATCAGGCCTGCCAGCAGCAGGGAAACACTCTTTTTCATACTGTAAATTTCTCCTTTGCAATTGTGATCTTGTTTGTTTACAAGAACATGTTACAAAGCCAATGTAAAATCCAAAAGCGGCGCCATGTAAAATGCATGTTAAACCCTTCTCCTTGTGTAAAGCGCGCAAAAAAGGTCGGCAAAGCAGATGCTTTGCCGACCTTGCAGGCTATTTTGTCTATTTTTTCTGAACGCAGCAGCGTTTCTTGCGGAAGTACCCCAGATAGAGCACCGCCGCCGCCATCGACCAGAAGTAGGCCATCATATACGGCACCTCGAAAATATTCTCGAAGTAGCAGTGCACCAGCACGCCGCACATGCCCGAGAACATCGACACCGCCAGCACGCGCGTGCGGTCGGAACCGTTCAGGCTTGTCCGGCCGATCGAGCGCAGGCACCACAGCGCCATACCGATGAGCAGGATGATAAAGAAGATCAGGCCGACGTACCCCATCTCGACCAGCGTTTTGAGGTAGTAGTTGTCCATATAGAAGTATTCGAAGGTGTCGGTCTCCTCGATGATCTTGTTCTGCATCGCCACCGCGCCGCCGAACCGCCCGAGGCCGAAGCCCAAAAGCGGGTTGGACGTATGCAGCAGTTCCAGACCGGTCTCCCACCGCACCATGCGGCCCGCGCGCTGGCTGGCCTCCACATAGTCCGCAGTGAACAGGTAGGTGATGCGGCTGGCAATCGACGGGATGGCGAGCAGCGCGCCCGCGCCGGCCACGGCCATCAGCGCGATCAGGCGGCGGTCAAGGAAGATAGCAAACACGATCACCGCGACCGCAAGGCCGCCCCACGCGCCCTTGGAAAAGGTGAAGATGCAGCACAGGCACATCATGCCGGTCACGCCGATGGCCAGCACCTTGACCCACATCTTCTTGCAGTAATACGCCAGCCCCGCCGCCATCGGCGCGAACAGCACCAGCAGGCTGCCCATGATGTTCGGGCTGCCGGTCAGCGAATAGACGCGCGTGCGCACGCTCTCCTCGGTCTGGGAGACCCAGCCCGCCGGGATGGGCGCGGCGATGATATACTGGTAGATGCCGTGCAGCGCGATCGGGATGGCCATGGCGAGCAGCGCGCCGTAAAAGATGGCGAAGTCGCGGTCATCCTCGATCAGCCGGGTGACGAGGAAGAACCAGAACAGGTACTGCACAACCGCGCGGTAGCCGTCCAGCGCGATGGACGGATAGGGCGACACCGCGCACATCAGGAAAAATCCCACGCCAATGAACAGCAGCAGATAAGCGTCGACCGGCGTCGCGCGCGACTGGATGGGCGCGCGGTGCATCGCGGTGTGCCACAGGATATAGGCAAACGCCGCCAGCATCAGACACTCGTCCCACACCGAGCCGATGAAGGCGATGGGGATAAAGTTGCGGATGAAGTAATCGAGTGGCAGATACATCGCCAGGCACACGAGCAGCAGGCCGCGCACGCCGAAAAACCGGCACACCCGCCCGATGATGCCGCCGCCGAGGAAATTCGACACCGGCTTCCAGACGGCGAGGCACACGCGGTAGAGCAGGCTGTTTGCCGCCGCGTCGCCCAGCCGCTCGGCCAGACGCCGCAGCGCGGCGACCGCGCGCGCGTAGCGGCTGTTGGCCGCCGTGCAGAGGGGCGCGGCGCAAAAGCCGTCCCAGACGCGGCGGAAGCGCGAATCCGGGTAGGCCGCGGCGATGCGGCGGAAAAACCCCGCAATCGCGCCCTCGTGGTACCACGCGCGCAGGCAGAGCAGCGCCCGCACGAGCAGGCTGTTTTCAAATATCGCTTTCATAGGCCTTACTCGCCGATCTGTACCGAATCAATATTGCCGGTCGTCTCAAAGTCGTTGGTCTTGACGATAAAGGTGCGGCCCGCGCGCACTTCCTGCGTGCCGATCGACGGCGCGGCCGTACCATCGGCCACCGTGGTTTCGATCGTAAAGATAATGTCCTTCTTGCTCGGGTCGAGCGCGTCGACGATGCGGCCGTCCGCCGTCTGGATCTGCTGGATGTAGTCCTCGACCTTGACGTCGGTGATCGTCGCGGTGGTGTACGAGCTGCCGCTGACGATCTGCTTGCCGACCTGGTCATTGCGCTCGATCTCGGCCACGAGGAAGGGCGTTGCGCCGCGCACGCGCACGATCGCGGTCATCGGCACCTGCTTGGCGGTCGCGTCTGCGATCTGCGGGGCGAACAGCTTGTAGCCCACGCCCGCGGCGACCACGATCACGGCCAGCAGCACCAGCAGGTCGACGATGTTGACCACGCCGAACAGCTTGCCTTTTTCATTGATGATTTTCATAGTTGTCCTCCGTTGATGGTTTGCGGCCGGATGCGCCCGCAGCGGGGTGGCTGCCGCATGATAGATGATTATACCACAGCGGCCGACACGCTTCAAGGCTTAACCCACGAGTTCCCGCCACCAATCGACCAATTTGCAGCGGAATTCCAGCTTTTCGCAATCATCCCCTGCGGCGACCGCCTCATCGCACGCAACCGAAAACGCCGTGCACCACCATGCCGCCCGGGGCGGCAGCGGCGCGCATGCGCCGGCCAGCAGCACGCTGCACGCGGTCGCCACCGCGACCGCCGCCCGCTTTGCCTGATTTCCCATACAAAAACACCGCCTTCCGTAACTGGTGTCCCCAGTATGCCCGGAAGGCGGCGGCAATATACCGTTTTGGCGCGTCCTTTTCTATCGGACGCACTATGGCGCGCACATGGCCTGACTGCCGTGCGTTGTCACACGGTTTCGGTCAAAAAAGTGTCGGCAAAGCGGCGGGACAGCATCTTGGCCGCGGTTTTGGCGCGGTTCTCATCCGAGAACAGGCCGAACACGGTCGGCCCCGAGCCGCTCATCAGCGTGCCGTCCGCGCCGTTTTCGGTCAGGAAATCCTTGATCTCGCCCACCTGACGGCGCTTGGCCATGATCACATCCTCCATCACGTTGGACAGGCGGCGGCAAATGCCGGCAAAGTCCCCCTGTCCGATCGCGCGCAGCATGCCCTGCGTATCCGGCCGGTGCTTCAGCTCGACAGAATCGATGGCGGTGTACACCTCCTTGGTGAACACGGCAAAGGGCGGCTTGCACAGCACCACCCAGCAGTGCGGCATGGGCTTGAGCGCGGTCAGTTGCTCGCCGATGCCCTCGGCCAGCATGGTGCCGCCGCGCAGGCAGTACGGGATATCTGCGCCGAGTTTCAGCCCCATTTCGCACAGCTCGTCGTCCGATAGGCCGGTTTCGTGCAGTGCGTTCAGGCCGCGCAGCACCGCGGCCGCGTCGGTCGAGCCGCCGGCCAGCCCGGCCGCGATCGGGATGCGCTTTTCGATGTGGATCTCACAGGTCTCCAGCAGCGTGCCCGTATGCGCATAGAACAGCTCGGCCGCGCGGTAGGCGAGGTTGCGCTCGTCCAGCGGCAGGTAGGGCAGGTTGCAGCTGAGCAGGATGCCGCGCGGCTTTTTTTCGCCGTGCGTCACCACAATGCCGATGTCGTCGTGCAGCCCGACAGACTGCATCACCATCCGCACCGTGTGGTAGCCGTCCGGACGGCGGCCGGTCACATCCAGCGTCAGGTTGATCTTGGCGCGCGCCTCCACCATGGTTTCCGCCTGTGTGATTTCCGTTTTTTTCGTAAAGAACATGATTTCTCCCTGCTTATATTGATAATGGCACCTGTCCGGGCTGTCGGCCGCGGAACACGGTGACCGTGGTAAAGCCCGCCTCGCGCGCATTTCTTGCGCAGTCGTCCACCCCGCGGCCGACCGTGTCCAGCGTGTGCGAGTCCGAACCGATCGAGATGCGCTCGCCGCCCATGCGGCGGTACTCATACAGGATGTTCTGCGGCGGGCCGACCTTTTTCTGCCACCCGGCGATGCCGGCGGCGTTCAGCTCGAGCGCGTAGCCGCGGTCGATACATTCCCGCAGCACCTGCTGCACCCGGTCCATATAGTGGTCGAAGGATGGCACATAGTCGCCGTGCTTCATCACGCGCAGCGGGTAGTCGATGTGCGCGAGCACATCGAAGCCGCCGAATGCCTCGAGCGCGAGCACCTGGTCGAAATATTCGTGCAAAAATGCGTCGCAGTCGAGCTTTTCATATTCGTGGAAGTAGATATCGAGGTCGTTCGGCATAGCGTGCAGCGAGCCGATGACCATATCCAGCTCGAGCGTGTCCAAAAACGCACGCGCGCCCGGGTCGGCGTGCGGCTGGCCGACCTCGATGCCGGCCAGCACTTCGATGCCCTCGGCCTGCCGCGCCGCGCGCGCGTCGCGCAGGCAGGCCTGCAGATCCCGGTTTTCCGCCGGGCCGCGCGTGCGGTAGAAGTCGAGGTGGTCGGTCAGGCCGATGATATCCAGCCCGGCTGCGCGGCAGGCGCGCACCTTATCCCCGACCGACTGCGGGTAAGCGGCGTCCGCCGAGTACCCGGTGTGCATATGCAGGTCGACCCGCATAGATGGTTTCCACCTTTCTAAACATACATCAGCGCCGTTTCGACGAAAAAGAAAACGATTGCCGCCGTCATGCCCACATTGATGAACACAGCGCGCATCGACGGCGCGCACGGCCCATGCTCCCACACCTGCTTTTTGCGCCCGCGAACAAGCAGCACGACGGCCGCAATCGCCAGCACCGGCCAGCTCAGCGCGTACAGGAGGGGCAGCAGCCCGCGTTCCGGCAGCAGGAACACGACGAATGAACCGTACAGGTTAATCAGGATGTGCAGCAGCACGGGCATTTTGAGCGTGCCGGTATAAAAATGGGCATAGGCCAGCAGCAGTCCCAGCAGGAACGCATAGCAGAACTGCGACAGGTTGGCGTGGTACAGCCCGAACAGCAGCGCGGACACGAACGCCGCGGGCTTTTGCCCGTAACGTGCCAGCCGCCCGGCCAGCAGGCCGCGGAACAGAACCTCCTCGAACAGCGGGCCGAGTATGCAGCCGCCCAGCAGCACGACAGACAACGGCATTTCGCTGATCGCCTCGGTCACCAAATCGACCGGTTCGAGCATGGCCACGCGGAATACCAGGTCGCTCAGCCAGTCGCCCACCAGCGAGCCGAACCACATCAGCCCGATGCCGATGACCAGCCAGCGCCCCAGCCTGCGCACGGAAAACGGGCGCCGCGTGCGCGGCGGCACGGGTATTTTGCGGCACAGCCAGAAGGCCAGCGGCAGCGCGGGCAGGTAATAGCCCACCAGCGTCAGCAGCATGTAGGCGTCCATGCCGCCCAGCAGGTTGCCGGCCAGCATCTGCCAGGTCAGCCACAGCTGCCATACCAGCATCAGCACATTGGTCAGCACCAGCGACCAGCCCAGACGCCCGCAGTATCCCCTCTCCAGCCGGAGTGCAGTTTGCTGCATTTCGTCCCCCCTTAACGGCAGAAAAACAGGGCAAAGCATGTGCCCCGCCCCGTTTTTTCCTTTTTGCTTACTTGGCTTCGTTCACCAGGCGCTCGGTATCCTTGGCGATCATCAGTTCCTCGTTGGTGGGGATGACCAGCACGCGCACACGCGCCCAGTCGATGGAGATATCCATCTGGCGGCCGCGGTACTTGTTCTTCTCCGGGTCGATCTTGATGCCGAGGTACTCCATGTGCTCGCACACGTCCCAGCGCACCGAGCGGTCGTTCTCGCCCACGCCCGCGGTGAAGATGATGGCGTCTACGCCGCCCATTTCAGCGATGTACGAGCCGATGATCTTCTTAACGGACAGGTTGAACATATCCTTGGCCAGCGCCGCGCGCGCGCTGCCGTCGGTAACGGCGGCGTCGAGGTCGCGGAAGTCGGACGATACGCCCGAAATGCCCAGCATGCCGGACTTCTTGTTCAGGATGTTGATGACGTCGGCCGCGCTCATCTCCTCATGCTCGGACAGGAACTCGATGATGGCGGGGTCGATGTTGCCCGCGCGGGTACCCATGGGCAGGCCGTCAAGCGGGGTGAAGCCCATCGAGGTATCGTAGCTCTTGCCGCGGTTGATCGCGCAGATGGACGAGCCGTTGCCCAGATGGCAGGTGATCAGGCGCAGCTCCTCGAGCGGGCGGCCGAGCATTTCGGCGGCCTGCTGGGAAACATACTTATGGCTGGTGCCGTGGAAGCCATAGCGGCGGATCTTGTACTTCTCGTAGTACTCATACGGGATGGCATACATGTAGTGCGACTGCGGCATGGTCTGGTGGAACGCGGTGTCGAACACGGCGACCATCGGCACGTCCGGACCCATGACCTCGCGGCAGGCCTGGATGCCGATCAGGTTGGGCGGGTTGTGCAGCGGCGCGAGCGGCACGCAGTCCTCGATCGCCTTGAGCACCTTTTCGGTGATGATAACGCTGTCCGAGAAGAACTCGCCGCCATGTACGACACGGTGGCCGACCGCGTCGATCTCGCTCATCGAGGAAATGACGCCCTTTTCCGGGTCGAGCAGCACGTTGATAACAGACTGGATGGCCTCCTTGTGGGTGGGCATCGCGATGTCGAACTTGAACTTTTCGTCGGTCTTGTTGCCGGTGTGGGTCAGTACGCCGTCGATGCCGATGCGTTCGCACAGGCCCTTGGCCATAACTTCGCCCGATTCGGTGTCGAGCAGCTGGTATTTCAGCGAAGAGCTGCCGGCGTTGATAACCAGAACTTTCATTTGCAAAACTCCCTTGTGCCATATTTGGCGGCTTGCACAAAGCCGCGGAAGCCGATATAATAATGCTATACTCCTATATTACACGATTTGGCGCAAATGTACAAGCCATTTTTTCCTGTTTCGCCTGTTCTTTTACCTTGGAGGGGCCGATTTATGACAGTCTGCGGCGTCGTTGCCGAATACAATCCGTTCCATATGGGCCATGCGCACCATCTGGCCGAAACGAGGCGCCGCCTTGGCGCGGACACGGTCATCGTCTGTGCGATGAGCGGCAACTTTGTGCAGCGCGGCGACCTTGCCGTGCTGGAAAAGTACCGCCGTGCCGAAGCTGCCGTGCGCTGTGGCGCCGACCTGGTGCTGGAAACGCCGCTGTCCGCCTGCCTGTGGTCGGCTTCCGGGTTTGCGCTGGGCGCGGTCGGTCTGCTGGACGCGCTGGGCTGCGTCACGCACCTGTCCTTTGGCGCGGAGCAGGCCGACCTTGCCCTGCTGCGCCGTGCGGCCAGCCTGTGCCGCGCGGCGGGAAGCCATACCGGCGCGCTGCGGCAGGCGCTCGCGGCCGGGCTGCCCTACGCCGCGGCCATGCAGCGGGCTGTATCCGGCACCGACCCGGCAGCAGGCACGCTGCTGGCCAGCCCGAACAACACGCTGGCGGTCGAATACCTGTGCGCGCTCGACGCGCTGCACAGCCCCATCCAGCCGCTCGCCATCCCGCGCGTCGGCGGCGCGCACGATAGCAGCGCCCCGGTCTGCGGCCTGCCGTCGGCCTCCCTGCTGCGCGGCCTGCTGGCGCAGGGCGAGCTGGACGCCTGCCGTCCGCTGATGCCGCCGCCCGCCTTTGCCGTGCTGGCGCGGGCGGTGGGACAGGGCGAGGCGCCCGTGCTGCGCCGTGCGGTCGACCAGGCGCTGCTGTCCCACCTGCGGCGGCTGCCGCCCGACAGCCTTGTCCGCTACTGCGGCGGCGACGGGCTGGAACATCGGCTGTGGACGGCCATCCGGGACAACACGGCCTTTCCCGCCGTCTGCACCGCCGCGCAGACCCGCCGTTATCCGCTTGCGCGGGTGCGCCGCGCGCTGCTGCGTGCGTGGCTCGATTTGCCGGAGGCCGTCCCGCCGGCGGCCGGTTATGTCCGCGTGCTGGCAGTCGGCGCGCGCGGACGCGCCATCTTGCGCCGGATGAAAACCACCTGCGCGCTGCCGGTCATCGTCAAACCGGTCACCGAGCGCGCGCTGCCGGACGCGCTCCAGCCGCTGCTCGCGCACGACGCGCTCGCGGATGACCTGTATGCCCTCGCCTACCCCGACCCGGCGCTGCATGTGGGCGGCGGGCGCTACCGCAAAACCCCGTTCTGCCTGTAAAAGGCACAAACCATCGAAAAATCTGATTTATGGGAGGGAGAACCGATGATGCAATGTCCGTACTGTGGGAAAGAAATGCTCGACGGCAGGTTGCTGGGCGACCATAAGGCGCTCAAGTGGCAGCCGCGCGACAAACAGATGCTGTTCGGCCTGTGGGCCTGCGGGGGGCTGACCGTCGGCTCCCATACGCCCACGCAGCGCGCCGAGGCGCGCGCGTGGCATTGCTCGTACTGCAAAAAGCTGGTGATCGATCTGGAAAACTGCTGAAGCCGGACGGCACACGGCGGGAAACAGCAATAAAGGAAGGATAGGGGTGCGATGAACAAGCAAAGTTGGATTGCGGCGGCGCTGCTGCTGGCGGTGCTGGCGGGCTGCACGTCCCCGGCGGCGGACGGGCCCGCTGCGGAAGACCCTGCGGCCGGCGTGGAAAGAACGGAAGAAACGGGGGCCGGGCAGTCCGAGGACGCTGCTCCGGCAGGGACAGGGGACGCCGGTATCCCGGCTGCGCCGCAGGACACGCAATCCTTTGTCCGTGTGCAGGACTATATCCCGGATATTGCGGTCGACCTGCGCTATGCGACGGAAAATAACTTTACCGGCAGCGTGATTTATGACTATGGGGATGCGTGGCTGCGCTATTCTACCGTCTGCAAGCTGGCGGACGCACAGCAGCAGCTGAAGGCGCAGGGATACCGCCTGTGCATCTGGGATGCGTTCCGCTCGGCCCGGTCGCAGCAGAAATTGTGGGAGACGTATCCGGACGGAAACTATGTGGCCAATCCCGCCAATGGGTATTCGGGACACACCCGCGGCGACACGGTCGATGTCACGCTGGTCACCTTGACGGGCGAACCGGTGGAAATGCCGTCCGGATTTGACGATTTTACCGCGCTGGCCGACCGGGATTACGGGGACGTGTCCGCGGCCGCAGGGGAGCATGCGGCGCTGCTCGAATCGGTGATGCAAGACGCGGGCTTCACCGGCTATGATAAGGAATGGTGGCATTACAGCGATAACGACCGCGCACAGCCCGCGCCCGATTTTGAACCGTCGGATAAGGATGGGGCGGCCTGAAGCACGATGGCTGTGGGAATACGCTTTTCGCAAAATAGGCTGCAAGCCCCAAGCAGAGGAAGGGAAGGCGCAGCAAAAGGCCACCCGGAGGGAACCCTCCGGGTGGCCTTGCGTTTTGCTGGTTGGGAAATTGCCGGCGGGACAAGCCAATCCTGCGATTTTTGGAAAACCCGGCGGCAAACCGCATGTCTGAAACGTAAAACTCCGCTGTGAACCGAAGATCAGCAAACGCCCTGCGCCAGCATCGCGTCCGCGATCTTCTCGAAGCCGCCGATGTTTGCGCCCATGACCAGATTGTCCTTGTGGCCGTACTTCTCGGCTGCGGTGATGCAGGTCTTGAAGATGTTGACCATGATGTCGTGCAGGCGCTGGTCGACCTCCTCGAACGTCCAGGACAGGCGCAGCGAGTTCTGGCTCATCTCGAGGCCGGAGGTCGCAACGCCGCCGGCGTTTGCCGCCTTGGCCGGGCCGAAGAACACGCCGTTGGCCTGGAACGCCGCGACAGCCTCCGGGGTGGACGGCATGTTCGCGCCTTCAGCGACGAACTTGCAGCCGTTTGCGATCAGCGCCTTGGCGTCGTCCTCGTTCAGCTCGTTCTGGGTCGCGCACGGCAGCGCGATGTCGCACTTGGTGCCCCACGGGCGCTGGCCCTCGGTGTAGGTGCTGCCCGGCACGCGCTCAGCGTACTCCTTGATGCGGCCGCGCTTGACTTCCTTGATATCCTTGACGACATCGAGGTTGATGCCGTTGGGATCGTAGATAAAGCCGTTGGAGTCGGACATGGTCACGACCTTACCGCCCAGCTCGGTCGCCTTCTGGCAGGCGTAAATGGCTACGTTGCCCGAACCGGAGATGGCAACCGTCTTGCCCTCGAACGAGGTGCCCTTGTACGCGAGCATTTCCTTCATATAATAGCACAGGCCGTAGCCGGTCGCCTCGGTGCGCGCGAGCGAGCCGCCGTAGGACAGGCCCTTGCCGGTCAGCACGCCGGTGAACTCGTTCTTCAGGCGCTTGTACTGGCCGTACATAAAGCCGATCTCACGGCCGCCGACGCCGATGTCGCCCGCCGGTACGTCGGTGAACTGGCCGATGTGCTTGGAAAGCTCGGTGATAAAGGACTGGCAGAAGCGCATGACCTCAGCGTCCGACTTGCCCTTGGGGTCGAAGTCCGAGCCGCCCTTGCCGCCGCCCATGGGCAGGCTGGTCAGGCTGTTCTTGAAGCACTGCTCAAAGCCGAGGAACTTGATGACCGATGCGTTGACCGACGGATGGAAGCGCAGGCCGCCCTTGTAGGGGCCGATCGCAGAATTGAACTGCACGCGGAAGCCGCGGTTGACCTGTACCTTGCCCTCGTCGTCCACCCACGGGACGCGGAACATCACCATGCGCTCCGGTTCGACGATGCGCTCGATGATGCCGTTCTTCTCCAGCTCGGGACGCGCCTCGACGACCGGCTCAAAGCTTTCGAGCACCTCGAGAACCGCCTGCTGAAACTCCGGCTCGTTCGGGTTGCGCTTTTGCACGGTTTCGTACACACGCTTGAGGTAAGAGTTGGTAAGTGCCATAATGTTTGTCCTCCTTACATGTCTGCCGCATACCAATTTCCATATTTCAGGAAAAAGTGCGGAATAACTCACATACTTGCGGTAGTGCATCACCTATTATATAGTATTTAGCCGCAGGGTGCAATACTTTAGCGCGTTAAAAATATACATTTTTTTCATGTTCCGCAGGGATGGAAATTGTAACATTTCGCTGATATAATGAAATAGCAAAAGGAGAATCTTGCAAAATGAATACATTTGAGAAAATTTATGCCGTTGTCCGGCGCATCCCGCGCGGCACGGTGGCAACCTATGGGCAGGTCGCCCTGCTCGCCGGCAACCCGCGCTGGGCGCGGGTGGTTGGCTATGCGCTGCATGCCAACCCTGACCCCGAGGGCATCCCATGCTACCGCGTGGTCACGCGCGACGGGCGCACCTCGCCCGCTTTTGCCTTCGGCGGCGCGGACGTGCAGCGCGCGCTGCTCGAAGCGGACGGCATCGGCTTCACCGCGGACGGCCGCGTCGACATGGCAAAATACCAGTGGGAGGGGCTGTGACAGCCAAAGCGGCGGTGCAGCCGCTGTCTGACGTTGTCCGGAAACCTGTGCCGACAGCGTTTGCCGCCCTGCCGCCCGCCCGGCGGCAGGGCGTTTTTGCACACCGCCAACCCATTTCTTGAATTTTCTGTGAAGCCCATTGACAGCGCGACAAATCTGAGTATACTATGTTAGTACGCTAATAGTAAGGAGGCTAACAAACCATGTGTGACCAGCATATCGGCGCCGAGATCGGCATGCTGGGCAACCTGCTCAAACGGCAGATGGTGTGCCACAGCGGCCGCGCCGAGTCTGACCATGCCACCGGTATGCAGGCAATGATCATCCATTACCTGAGTACCGCGCAGGGCGACCGTTTCCAGCGCGACGTGGAGACGCAGTTCCGCTTCCGCCGCTCGACCGCGACCGGTATTTTGCAGCTGATGGAGCGGCGCGGGCTTCTGGTGCGCGAGCCGGTCGACTACGACGCGCGGCTCAAGCGGCTGGTGCTGACCGACAAGGCGCGCGCGCTGCATCAGCAGATCCACGATCAGCTTTCGCAGACCGAGGAGGTCATGCGGGAGGGCATCGACGCGCAGGAGCTGGCGGTCTGGTTCCGCGTAACCAGCCAAATCCGCGCGAACCTGGAAAATTACCAACGCAAAGCTTCGGAGGGACAGGCATGATAAAAAAACTACTGAAAAGCGTGCGCGAGTTCAAAAAGGACGCGTTGCTCACGCCGTTTTTCGTCGTGCTCGAGGTCGTCATGGAGGTCGTCATCCCGGCGGTGATGGCGCTGCTGATCGACAAGGGCATTGACGCGCAGGACATGGGTGAGATCTGGAAGTACGGCATCATCCTGGTCATTTGCGCCATGCTCGCGCTCATCTTCGGCGCGGCGGCGGGCACCTATGCCGCCCGCGCGTCGACGGGCTTTGCCCGCAACCTGCGCCATGACATGTATTACGCGGTGCAGGACTTCTCTTTTTCCAACATCGACAAGTTTTCGACCGGCTCGATCGTCACCCGCCTGACGACCGACGTCACCAACGTGCAGAACGCCTTCCAGATGTGTACGCGCATCGCGGTGCGCTGCCCGGTGATGCTGATCTTTGCGCTCGTGATGGCGTTCCAGCTCAACGCGCAGCTCGCGCTGGTGTTCCTGTGCGTGCTGCCCGTGCTGGCGGTCGGCCTTGGCATCCTGATGAAGACCGTCGGCCCGGTGTTCGAGCGCGTGTTCAAGACCTATGACCGCATGAACACAGTCGTGCAGGAAAACGTGCGCGGCATCCGCGTGGTCAAGGCCTATGTGCGCGAGGAGCACGAGACGGAAAAGTTCAAGGGCGTGTCGGCCATGTTGTACCGCCAGTTCTCCAAGGCGCAGAAAACGCTGGCCGGCGTCAGCCCGCTGATGCAGTTCTGCATGTACACCTGCATGCTGCTGATCTCGTGGTTCGGCGCGCGGCTGATCGTCGGCGGCAGCCTGACGACCGGCGAGCTGACCAGCCTGTTCTCCTACGCCATGCAGATTTTGATGAGCCTGATGATGGTCGCCATGGTGTTTGTCATGATCACCATGTCCAAGGCGAGCGCCGAGCGTATCGCCGAGCTGCTTGACGAGCGGCCCGACCTGCACGACCCGGCAAATCCCGTCACCGAGGTCCAGAGCGGCGACATCGACTTTGACGATGTAAACTTCTCCTATAAGGGCGACGCAAGCAAGCTCGCACTGCGCGACGTCAACCTGCACATCAAGGCCGGTCAGACGGTTGGCATTTTGGGCGGCACCGGCTCGGCCAAGTCGACGCTGGTGCAGCTTATCCCCCGCCTGTACGACGTGACGGACGGCTCGGTCAAGGTCGGCGGCGTCGACGTGCGCGACTATGGCCTTGAGGCGCTGCGCGAGCAGGTCGCCATGGTGCTGCAAAAGAACGTGCTGTTCTCGGGCACGATCAAGGAAAACCTGCGCTGGGGTAACGAGCACGCGACGGACGAGGAGCTGGTGCGCGTGTGCAGGCTCGCGCAGGCGGACGAATTTATCCAGCAGATGCCGGATAAATACGATACCTACATCGAGCAGGGCGGCTCCAATGTCTCGGGCGGCCAGAAGCAGCGCCTCTGCATTGCCCGTGCGCTGCTGAAAAAGCCCAAGGTGCTCATTCTGGACGACTCGACCAGCGCGGTCGACACCAAGACCGACGCGCTCATCCGCAAGGCGTTTGCCGAGGAGATTCCGGACACGACCAAGCTGATCATCGCGCAGCGCATTTCGTCCGTGCAGGATGCCGACCAGATCGTCATCCTCGACGGCGGCGCGGTGCAGGCGGTCGGCACGCATGACGAATTGATGGCGAACAACCCGATTTATCAGGAAATCTATGACCAGCAGATGCGGAAAGGAGGCGAGGACTGATGCCCGGACCCGGTATGAGGGGGCCGATGGGCGGTCCCGGCGGACCTGGAGGCCCCGGTCGCCACGGCCGTATGATGGCCGACGGCAAGCGCAGCAAGAACCCGCGCAAGACGCTCGCGCGCCTGCTGCGGTATATCCGCAACGGTTACAGCGTGCAGTTTACCGCCGTATTGGTTTGCATTTTGTTCTCGGCCGTCGCAAACGTCGCAGGCTCGATGTTCCTGCGCGTGCTGATCGACGACTATATCGCCCCGCTGCTGCTTGAGGCCTCGCCCGTGTTCACCGGGCTGGTGCATGCGCTGCTGCTGATGGCGATGATCTATCTGGTCGGCATTATTTCGACCTTCCTGTACAATTTTATTATGGTGTCCATCTCGCAGGGTATCCTGAAAAAGGTGCGCGACCAGATGTTCGAGGGCATGCAGAAGCTGCCCATCCGCTATTTCGACACGCACACCCACGGCGACCTGATGAGCCACTTCACCAACGATACCGACACGCTGCAGCAGATGCTCAGCCAGTCCATCCCGCAGATGTTCAACTCGCTGGTGACCATTGTCGCGGTGTTCCTCGCCATGCTGTTCACCAACATCTGGCTGACGCTGTTCGTGCTGGTGGGCGTCGCGGTGATGATGGTCGTCACCCGCCGCATCGGCGGCAAGTCTGCGCGCTACTTCCTCGAGCAGCAGACCTCGCTGGGCAAGGTCAACGGCTTTATTGAGGAGATGATCGGCGGGCAGAAGGTCGTCAAGGTGTTCTGCCACGAGGACAAGTGCAAGGAGCAGTTCGACGGGCTCAACGACACGCTGCGCGAGCACGCCAAGAACGCCAACACCTTTGCCAATATCCTGATGCCGATCATGATGAACATCGGCAACCTGCTGTATGTGCTGGTCGCGGTTGTCGGCGGCACGCTGGCGCTGTCCGGCGTGGTTGGCGGCAGCATCACGATCGGCGTGATCGCGTCCTTCTTACAGCTGACCAAGTCGTTCACCATGCCGATCAACCAGATCTCGCAGCAGATCAATATGATCGTCATGGCGCTGGCGGGCGCGGAGCGTATCTTTGAGCTGATGGATGAACAGCCCGAGCAGGACAACGGCTATGTCACGCTGGTCAATGCCAAGTACGACAAGGACGGCAACCTGACCGAAACCCCGGAAAAGACCAACATCTGGGCGTGGAAGCACCCGCATGAGGATGGTTCGATCACCTATCAGAAGGTGTGCGGCGACGTGCGGTTTACCGACGTCGACTTTGGCTACAACCCGGATAAGATCGTGCTGCATGACATCACGCTGTACGCCGAGCCCGGCCAGAAGGTCGCCTTCGTCGGTGCGACCGGCGCGGGCAAGACGACGATCACCAACCTGATCAACCGTTTTTACGACATTGCGGACGGCAAGATCCGCTACGACGGCATCAACATCAACAAGATCAGGAAGTCCGACCTGCGCCGCTCGCTCGGCATCGTGCTGCAGGACACAAACCTGTTCACCGGCACCATCCGCGAGAACATCCGCTACGGCAACCTCGGCGCGACCGATCAGGAGGTCGAGGCGGCGGCGCAGCTCGCCAATGCCGACGACTTTATCCGCCGCCTGCCCGACGGTTATGACACCGTCATTGACGGCGACGGCGGCAGCCTGTCACAGGGACAGCGGCAGCTGCTTTCGATCGCGCGCGCGGCGGTCGCCGACCCGCCGGTCATGATCCTCGACGAGGCGACGAGCAGCATCGATACCCGCACCGAGTCGATCGTGCAGGCGGGCATGGACAGCCTGATGTACGGCCGCACGGTGTTCGTCATCGCGCACCGCCTGTCGACCGTGCAGAACGCGGACGTCATTATGGTGCTCGAGTTCGGCCACATCATCGAGCGCGGCAACCATGAGCAGCTGATTGCCGAAAAGGGCAAGTATTACCAGCTGTACACGGGCGCGTTTGAGCTGGAATAAGTCCGTCCAAACCGTATCGGCTGGGGCGAAGGGACGCACTGCGCCGCAGTATCGCAGCCTGTGCTGGTGCGGAAGTTGCGCAAAATGAGGTTGGCACAAAACTCAGGAAAGTCCCCCTTTCCCAAGAAAGATAAAAACAGGCCGCCTTGGAAATTCGCTTTCCAAGGCGGCCTGTTTGATTATCAGATAGCAAGGCACATGCCAAAGTGGTTTGCCGTTTTGCGGTAAAAGGGCAAAGTGTCAGTCGACCAGCTTGTCCAGCTCCTTGACGTGCTCGGTGCCGGTCGCCGTCGGGTGCTCGGCCTGCTTGGCGTACAGCCCGACCACGGCAGCCGATTTCTTGATCGCCTGCATCGTACCCGCGCCGGCTACGCAGCCGCCCGGACAGGCCATGCCCTCGAGCAGGTAGCCGTTATACTTGCCGGCCTTGGCCGCCATCAGCATCTTGCGGCACTCGCGCAGACCCTCGGCGTTCATCACCTTGATCTCGCGGTCCGGATATTTTTCCTTGATGACATTGACGACCGCCTGCGCCACGCCGCCCGATACCGCAAAGTTGCGGCCGTCGGTGGAGGCGTCGTTGACGCCGTGCGGGTCTTCCTCGAGCGACTCGAGGTCGACATGGCGCGCATCGAAGATGCCGGCCATTTCCTCAAAGGTCAGCACGAAGTCGACGTCGCTGCGGACATCCTTGCGCATGGCTTCCAGCTTTTTCGCCGCGCACGGCCCGATGAACGCGATCTTGGCGTTCGGGTGATGGTGCTTGATCAGGCGCGCGGTCAGCGTCATCGGTGTCAGCGCCATCGAGATGCACTCCGCCTGATCGGGGAACATCTTTTTGGCCATGGCGAACCATGCCGGGCAGCAGGAGGTGCCCATATACGGCACCTTTTCCGGCACTTCCTTGATGAAGTCCTCCGCTTCCTGTGCGGCGCACAGGTCGGCGCCGATGGCAACCTCGAAGATATCGGTAAAGCCCAGCTGTTTCATCGCTGCGCGCAGTTTACCCGGCGTAGCCTTAGGGCCGAACTGGCCGACAAATGCGGGGGCGACGGCGGCGTACACGCGTTCGCCCGCCTGAATCGCACGGATGACCTGAAAGATCTGCGACTTGTCCGCAATCGCGCCGAACGGGCAATTGACCAGACACATGCCGCAGGATACGCACTTCTCGTAATCGATTTCGGCCTTGCCGTTCTTGTCGCTGCCGATGGCGTCGACGCCGCAGGCCGCGGCGCACGGGCGCTGCTGGCGGATGATGGCTTTGTACGAGCAAACGTCGACACAGCGGCCGCACTTGATGCATTTCTCCTGGTCGATGCGCGAACGGCCGTTGTAGCGGTCGAGCGTGATCGCGCCCTTGGGGCATACCTCGACGCAGGGGTGCGCCAGACAGCCCTGACAGGCGTCGGTGATCATGATCTCGTTCTCCTTGCAGGCATTGCAGGCGAACTTGATGACGTTGACCAGCGGCGGCGTGTAGTAGGTTTCCTCGCGGGTCGCCGCGTCGATGTTGTCCGACAGCGGCGAATGCTCGGCCGCGCTGCGGCACGGCAGGCCCATCGCCAGACGCAGGCGCTCGCCGACGATGGCGCGTTCGAGGAAGATGTCGTTGCGGTAGTTGCCGATTTCGCCCGGAATGATCTCATACGGGAGCGCTTCGATACGCCGGTCGGTCGGCCATTCCGTGTGGTAGGCCATGCGGGCCACTTCGCGGAAAATACGGCGGCGGATCTCCTGGATGCGGGTCTCTACGCCTCTCATAGTTTATATCCCCCTTGTTTTTGAATCGTTCGGTTGTATGCGCGGGGTGTACCTCTGCCCCGCAAGCTGGACGGTTCCATACCTACTATCAGCATACCGCAAAGTGTCCGCGTTGTAAAGACATAAATTGTAGAATATTTAACAATTTTCCCGCGCAGAATTTTGCACCCCGCGCGGCGTACCGTGCGGGGTGCAAAGCGGGTCAATATACATACTCAAATTCGAGGTCGCCGATGACGACAAAGTCGCCCTCCTGCACGCCCATCTGCTCGAGCTTATCATATACGCCCGCGCTTTTGAGCATGCGGTCCATATACTGGCGGGACTCGTAGTCGTCGACGTTGACCGAACCCATGATCTTGTCGACCCACGCGCCCGAGACGACGTAGTAGTCCTCGACCTTCTCGACCGTCCAGTCGCGCGCGCCCGCCGTGTCCTCGGGCGTTTCGACGAACTCCGGCTCGTAGACGAACACCGGCGGCAGCTCTTGCAGTTCATGCCATGTCAGCTGCATCAGCTCGGCCACACCCTGATTGGTGGCCGCCGACAGCTCGGCAAACAGCATGCCGTGTTCCTCGGCATACTGCCTGATGCGCTCGACCGGCGCGCGGTCGCCGCCCAGCAGGTCGACCTTGTTAGCGACAATGATCTGCGGCCGCGCGGCCAGAAACTCGCTGTACCCGGCCAGCTCGGCGTTGATTTTTTCGATGTCGTCGATCGGATCGCGGCCTTCGCTGCCCGCCGCGTCGACCAGATGCAGCAGCAGGCGGCAGCGGTCGATGTGGCGCAGGAAGTCGTGCCCCAGACCGGCGCCTTCGGACGCGCCCTCGATGATGCCCGGGATGTCGGCCATCACAAAGCTCTGTTCCTCGCCGACCGACACCACGCCCAGATTGGGCACAAGGGTCGTAAAGTGGTAGTTGGCGATCTTGGGACGCGCGGCCGAAACCATCGAGAGCAGCGTCGACTTGCCGACGTTCGGGAAGCCGACCAGACCGACGTCCGCGAGCAGCTTCAGCTCCAGGATAATATCGCGCTCGACGCCCGGCTGGCCGGGCTTGGCAAAGCGTGGCGCCTGCCGGGTCGGGGTGGCGAAGTGCGTGTTGCCCCAGCCGCCGTTGCCGCCTTTAGCCGCGATAAACGGCTCGTCGTCCGACAGATCCTTGATGACCTGTCCGGTTTTCTGGTCGCGGAGGATCGTGCCGCGCGGCACGCGGATGATGAGGTCGGCGCCGTCCTTGCCCTTGCAGCGTTTGCTGCCGCCGTTTTCACCCGCCGCCGCGACGTATTTCTTCTTGTACCGGAAATCGAGCAGCGTCGACAGGTTGTCGTCCACCTTGAAGATGACCGAGCCGCCGCGGCCGCCGTCGCCGCCGTCCGGCCCGCCGGACGCGATATACTTCTCGCGGTGGAACCCGACCTTGCCGTCGCCGCCCTTGCCGGATACGATCTTGATCTTGGCAATATCAATAAACAACGGGAATGCCTCCTTTCCGGTATGTCTTAAAACAAAATCCCAGACGTATGTCTGGGATTTCATGCTTCGTATAGGGGGAATCCAATTCCCCCTATATACAAAATCCGTTATACGGATTTTGATACCCCCCTGGGCGCGGCTGTGCCGCGCTGAGGTTGCATGATAAAATCAGGCAAAGCCTGATTTTATCATGGAATTCACAGAATTCCAATTTAATGCGCGTAATACGCGCGAAAACCGCTGCGCGGTTTTCATAAAAAGTCAGGACAAGCGCCTGACTTTTTATACCCCGACTCAGCCGCCTTGGGCGGCGTCGTTCGGGTATCGAAAGCAAGTTTCTCCGGAACTTGCTTTCGTATATAGGAGGCTTTCACTCATACAAATTGCCGCAAAGCGGCAAAAAGGATAGTGGCCTACGGGCTGAAGCCTCCTATACTTTTTTACTGCGGGTAAACGGAAACCTGCTTGCGGTCCTTGCCCAGGCGCTCGAAACGGACCACGCCCTCGACCTTTGCAAACAGCGTATCATCCTTGCCGCGGCCCACGTTCAGACCCGGATGGATCTTCGTGCCGCGCTGACGGACGAGGATATTGCCCGCCGGGACGGTCTGGCCGTCCGCGCGCTTGACGCCAAGGCGCTTGGCCTCGGAGTCACGACCGTTCTTGGTCGAACCTACGCCCTTTTTATGAGCGAAAAACTGTAAGCTAATCTGCAGCATCTGTGTGCACCTCCATTACGTTTAGAAATTCCGGATAGGTTTGTTCCAGCTCGGTCAGGTGCATCCGGAGGGCGTTCAGCCCATCCTGCCCGCGTGCCAGCCCCGCGCCCTGCGGCAGCGTGATGCGGATATGCGCACCTTCGTCCTCGATCACGGTGTCGACCGCGATCTTTTGTACGTCAAACAGCAAAGCATGGGTCAGCATGACCGCACTGGAGATCGCCGCGCAAACGATGTCCTCGCCCTCCTCCGCGTAGCCCGCGTGGCCGAGCAGGTCGACCGAGAGCAGTTCGCCCCCGCGCGACGAAAACGTGACCTTGGTCACAGCCTTACGCCTTGATGGACGCGATGGTCACCTTGGTGTACGGCTGACGGTGGCCCTGACGCTTGCGGTAACCCTTCTTGGGCTTCATCTTAAAGATGTTGATCTTCTTGCCCTTGCCGGTCTTTTCGACCGTGCCGGTCACGGCAGCGCCGGAAACGTACGGAGCGCCCACGGTGATGGAGTCGCCCTCGCCTACGGCCAGAACCTCATCGAACGTAACGGTCGCGCCGTCCTCCACGCCGAGCTTCTCGACATAGATCACGTCGCCCTCCGATACCTTGTACTGCTTGCCGCCAGTTTTCAGAATGGCATACATTTGGTTTTCCCTCTCTTTCGTTGTAGAGTCACG
>NZ_CALWUN010000007.1 GCF_944384735.1 uncultured Agathobaculum sp.
TAAGCTCGTTTACGGTGACAATACTTGGCTGGCGACGGCCCGGGAAGATAACTCGACGCGCACATGGACGCCGGTTCCGCGGAACCGGCGTTTTGTTTTACCAAAAACCATGGAGGACGACATGTATCAATATATCCTGTTTGATCTGGACGGCACGCTGACCGATTCGCGCGAGGGCATTACCAAGTCCGTGCAATACGCGCTCGGCAAAATGGGGATCAAGGAGCCAGATCTTGCATCCCTCGAGCACTTCATCGGCCCGCCGCTGTTCGATGAGTTCCGCCGCTGTTATGGCTTTGACGAAGCGCAGGCAAGGCAGGCGGTCGCGGCTTACCGCGAGCGCTTTGCCGACGTCGGCTGGAAGGAAAACCTGCTGTTTGACGGCATTCCGGACGTGCTGGCTTCGCTACATGCCGCGGGAAAAACATTGGCGATCGCCTCGTCCAAGCCGCTGGTGTTCATCGAAAAAATACTCGATTATTTTTCGATCGCACCGTATTTTGCTGTGGTGTCCGGCGCAACGCTGGACGGCCGTGTTAGCACCAAGACGCAGGTCGTGCAGCAGGCGCTGGATCTGCTGGGCGTGACCGATCTGTCACAGGCCGTGCTGGTCGGTGACCGGATGCACGACGCCGAGGGTGCACGGGACTGCGGCATTGCCTGCATCGGTGTGACGTTTGGCTTTGGCGGTGAGGATGAATTGCGCGCGGCAGGTGTGGACAAGATCGCAGGGGATATGCGGCAGCTGACAGAACTGCTGCTGGGGTGAGCATGCGGCGGGCGGGTGCGCGGCATCCGTCTGCTTTTTTGCAGGGTACGGGAACTGCCGAAACCGGCGCGTCGGCGGCACGCTTTTTTGTCGGATTCGACAGCGCAAAGCAAAGCGCCGATTCTTTACCCTTTCCTGTAGTTGTGGTACAATAAGAGTCGGAAAAGTAAGCGTGCGCCGCGCTGCGGCGGCGGATGGATAGAGAAGGAGGGCGCAATGGTACAGTACCGAATGCCCGTGCTGGCGGTGCGCGATATAGAAATCTCCAAGCAATTTTATCATGACCTGTTTGATCAGGAGGTCACGCTTGATCTGGGGGCGAATGTGACCCTTTCGGGCGGCTTTGCCTTGCAGGAGGACTTTGACGAGCTGGCGGACATTCCCAAAAGCACGATCCTGCACCAATCAAACAATATGGAACTGTATTTTGAGACCGAGGACTTTGATGCGTTTTTGGAAAAGCTGCATGATTTCCTCGATATTGAGTTGGTACACCCACCCAAGATGCACGAATGGCATCAGCGCGTGGTGCGTCTGTACGACCCGGACTGGCACATCGTCGAAGTGGGCGAGTCGATGGAGGTCGTCGCGCAGCGTTTGCTGCGCGAGGGCTACGACGTGGCGCAGATCGCAAAGCTGACGCAGATGCCGGAGCCGTTCGTCGAGCAATGCCGGAAAGGTTTGGAATAGGATATGTTTGATTTTCAGCCATCGTTTGTCGACTGCGGCGACGCAAAAATTGCCTATTATGACGCTGGTCGCGGTGTACCGCTCGTGCTGCTGCACGGCAACGGGGAGGACAGCTCCTACTGGAAGGCGCAGGTCCCCGAGTTTACCCGGTTTTTCCGTGTGGTCGCGGTCGACAGCCGCGGGCACGGCGCGTCGGAAAGCGGCGGACAGGGGCTATCGTTTGATTTGATGGCGCGCGACCTCAAAACCGTGCTGGATTCGCTTGGCATCCGCAAAGCGCACATCCTCGGCTTTTCGGATGGCGGCAATCTGGCCATCAAGTTTGCCATGCTGTTCCCGGCATACGTCGACCGCCTGATCCTGAATGGTGCGAATGTCGAAATGTTTGCGGGCATGAAGCCGTATTTTCAGCTGCCGGTTTACGCGGCGTATGGCGCGCTGCGCGTCATGGGCAAGGTCAGCCCGCGGGCAGCGCGCAAACGCGATGTGTTCGGCCTGATGGTGCACCCGTACGGTGTGCGGATGGATGATCTGGCGCGTCTGACCATGCCGACGCTCATTATCGTCGGCGAGCACGACATCGTGCGTGCCAGCCAGACCCGCGAGATGGCGGCGCGCATCCCGTGCTGCCGGGTGGAGACCTTCCGCGACGGCGACCATTTTGTCGCGGCCAAGCAGCCGTCCCGCTTCAACCGGACGGTTGTGGAATTTTTATTGGGGAGATAATCGAAATGCAGTTTATCAAGGCGGGGGAAACCGCGGAAAGCAATATATTTAACCGGCTCGACGAGCGCAAGCGCGCGCTTATCGCGGGCGGGGCGGATGTCATCAACCTATCGATCGGCACGCCGGATTTCCAGCCGGACAGGCATGTGATGGAGGCGGTCAGCCGGGCGGCACTCGACCCGGGTCAGTATAAGTATTCGCTGACCGAAACGCCCGCGCTGCTTGCGGCCGTGCAGGGCCGGTACCAGCGCCGCTACGGCGTCACGCTCGCGGACGACGAGATCATGGCGGTGTGCGGCTCGCAGGAGGGCATCGCGCACGTCGGCTTTGCTTTTGCCGGGGCGGGCGACCTGATCCTTGCGCCCGACCCGGGCTACCCGATCTTTTCGTTCGGCCCGATGATGACCGGCGCGACGATCGGCCTGTACCCGCTCAAAGCGGAGAACAACTGGCAGCTCGACTTTGCCGATATCCCGGACGACGTGGCCGACCGCGCCAAGGCGATCGTCGTGTCCTATCCGAACAATCCGACGACCGCGGTGGCCGACCGCGCGTTCTATGAAAAGCTGGTCGCCTATGCGTGCGCGCATGACCTGATCGTCATTCACGACAACGCCTATTCCGACCTGCTGCTCAACGGCGAAGAAGGGTTGTCCTTCCTGTCCATCCCGGGCGCGAAGGAGGTCGGCATCGAGTTCAACTCGCTGTCCAAGACCTATAACCTGACCGGCATGCGCGTCTCGTTTGCGCTGGGCAACCGCGGGGTGCTTGCGCGCTTCCGCGCGTTCCGCTCGCAGATCGACTACGGCATGTTCTACCCCATTCAGGCGGGCGCCGTCGCGGCGCTGACCGGGCCGCAGGATATCGTTTGCCGCAACCGGGAAGGCTATATGGCGCGGCGCGACGCGCTGTGCGGCGGCCTGCGTCGCATCGGCTGGGATGTGCCGGACGCGCAGGGCACGATGTTCGTCTGGGCGAAAATCCCGGCACACTTTGCCAGCTCGGTCGATTTTGTGCTCGCGCTGATGGAAAAGACCGGCGTCATTTGTGTGCCGGGCAGTTCGTTCGGCCAGCAGGGCGAGGGTTATGTGCGATTCGCGCTGGTCGTGCCGCCAGAACGGATGGAAGAGGCCGTGCGCCGTATTGACGCAAGCGGCATCCTACAAGGATAAGGAGAACGCACGATGAAAATTGAACATGTTTCGCTGTATACCAAGGATCTGGCGCGCGCCCGCGCGTTTTACGAGACCTATTTTGGCGGCATTGCTGGTGCATTGTATCACAACCAGAAAACCGGCCTGCAAACCTATTTCCTGTCGTTTGCGGATGGGGCGCGGCTCGAGCTCATGACCCGGCCGGGGCTGGCGGATGCGGCGGAGGGGCTGCGCGTCGGCTGGGCGCATCTGGCGTTTTCGACCGGCTCGCGCGCGCAGGTGGATGAACTGACCGCGCGCCTGCGGGCGGACGGCTATCCCGTCGTCAGCGGCCCGCGCGTGACGGGCGACGGCTATTATGAAAGCTGCGTGCTCGACCCGGACGGCAACACAGTCGAAATTACCGCATAAAAAGGAGCAACCATGAAGCTGATTTCTTGGAATGTCAACGGCCTGCGCGCCTGCGTGGGCAAGGGCTTTTTTGATTTCGTCGCGGCCGAGCAGCCGGACATGCTGTGCCTGCAGGAGACCAAGCTGCAGCCCGAGCAGGCGCCCGAAATCGAAGGGTACCATGAATATTGGTGCTCGGCCGAAAAGAAGGGTTATTCGGGTGTGGCGTTGTTTGCCAAGGCGGAGCCGCAGGCTGTGGCCTATGGTCTGGGCATCGACGAGCACGACCACGAGGGGCGCGTCATCACAGCGGACTTTGGTGCGTTTTACCTTGTCACCGTTTATACGCCCAATTCGCAGGACGGGCTGAAACGGCTCGATTACCGCATGCGCTGGGATGATGATTTCCGCGTCTACCTGCAAAAGCTGGATGCGGACAAGCCGGTCATCGTGTGCGGTGATATGAACGTCGCCCATCAGGAGATCGACCTGAAAAATCCCAAGACCAACCGCCGCAACGCGGGCTTTACCGATGAGGAGCGCGAAAAGATGACCGCGCTGCTCGCGGCGGGCTTTACCGATACCTTCCGCCACTTCTATCCCGACCTGACCGGCGCGTATTCGTGGTGGAGCTACCGCTTCAAGGCACGCGAGAAGAATGCAGGGTGGCGCATCGACTATTTTCTTGTGTCAGACCGGTTTGTCGACCGCGTCAAGGATGCGCGCATCCTGAGCGACGTGTTCGGCTCCGACCACTGCCCGGTGCTGATCGAAATAGCATGAACAAAACGGCTGCAAGCCAATTTGGCTTGCAGCCGTTTTTCTGTATCTGGTTTTAGCCGCCAAGCAGGGTGCTCAGCGCGATGATGCCCGGGATGGTGATGGCGGAAAAGATGGTCGAAACCGCGATGGTGCGCGTGGAGAACAGATAGTCCGTCTGGTAGGTCTGCCCGAACAGCGAGCACACCAGCGCAACCGGGGCGGCTGCGCATACCAGCATCGAGTTGCGCAGCGTGTGCTCCAGCGGGAGCAACAGGAAAATGCCCATCGTCAGCAGCGGCATCACCAGCAGGCGCAGCGCGGAGAGTAAGTAGACCTGCCGGTCGCGGAAGCAGGCGCGCAGGTCGCACTGCGCAAGGAACGCACCGATGACCAGCATGGCGACCGGGGTGTTGAGCGAGGCCATATAGGACACTGCGGAGGCGGCGACGGCAGGCAGCTGGAACGGTGTCAGGAAAAAGAACAGGCCGATCACGATGGATACCGTGCCCGGATTGATCAGCACATTGCGGATGCGCTGCGCACGCGGCACGTCGCGCGACAGCTGCGCCACGCCGTAGCTCCACAGCAGCAGGTTATTGACCACGATGAACGACGAGCCGAGGAAGATACCGTAGGAGCCATACAGCGCGTCGAGCAGGGGCAGACCCATAAAGCCGCAGTTGGTGAACACAAGGCACATGCGCCGGTCGGCAAAATTGGCATGTCTGCCGTTGGGGCGGAACAGCACCTGCCCGACCGCGATGGAAAGCCCCATCGCAATGAATGCACACAGGGCGGACATCGCCAGCGCGCTGCCGAGCGCCGGTTCAAACTTGCGCTGGAAGGAGTCGATGATGACACACGACGCGACGATGCGCGTCAAAATCAGGGACAGCTGCGCAGTGCCTTGGTTGTCCAGATATTTCAGGCGGAAGCACACATAGCCCACCGCCATCAGCAGGAACATCACCAGCAATTGGGATACCAGGATCTGTATGTTTTCAAGCAAACCGAACGCCTCCGATGGATGATAAATTACAGTTTATCTTTTATCTTAATGCAGCGCGGGGGCGCTGTCAATGGGGCAGGCATGCTTTTCCCATGGCGGGCATAGGATAGGGTGAAAGGGTGGATGGCTGTGAAAAAAATGATCTGCGCTGCGGCGCTGGGCGGTTTGCTGCTTGTGCAGGCGGCAGCATTGCCCGAAATGGGTTCGTTGAACGCCAAATCGGCCGCATTATACGCGGCAAACGGGCAGGAGCTGTATTCGGTCAACGCGGATGAACCGCTACAGCCCGCCTCTGTCACCAAGGTGATGACCATGCTGCTGACCATGGAGGCGCTCGAACGCGGCGAGGTGACGCTGGACACCATGATCACGGGCAGCGAATACGCCTGCTCGATGGGCGGCACACAGGTCTGGCTCGAGCCGGGCGAGCAGCTGTCGCTCGACGAGATGCTCAAGGCGATCGCGGTCGGTTCGGCCAACGACTGCGCGGTAGCCGTTGCCGAGCATCTGGCGGGGACGGAAGCGGCGTTCGTCGAGCGGATGAACGCGCGCGCACTGGAGCTGGGCTGCACCAGCACGCAGTTTATCAACGCCAATGGTCTGGACGGCATGGGGCAGAAGACCATGACCTCGGCGCACGACATTGCGCTGATCTCGTGCGAGCTGCTGCGGCACCCCAAGATTTTGGAATACACCGGCATCTGGATGGACAGCATCCGCGGCGGCAAGTTCTCGCTGGCCAACACGAATAAGATGCTTAAAAGCTATCCCGGCCTGACCGGGCTGAAAACCGGCTATATTTCCGAGGCGGGCTACTGCATTTCGGCCAGCGCCGAGCGGGACGGCCTGAGCCTTGTCGCGGTGGTCATGGCCGCGCCCACCAAGGAGACCCGCATGGCGGATGCGTCGGCGCTTCTCAACTACGGCTTTGCCAACTTCACGGTTTACGAGCCGCCCGCCGGACTGCTCGAGCCGGTGCCGGTCGTGCTGGGCACCGCGGCGACCGTGCAGCCGGTCGTGGAGGATGCGCAGTCGATCGTGATCGAAAAGGCGCAGGCAGGCACGCTGGAAACCCGGCTGTCGCTGCCGGACAGCCTGACGGCGCCCATCGAGGCCGGGCAGCAGATCGGCGAGCTGATCGTGGTGGGCGGCGGCGAGACGCTGCTGACGCTGCCGGTGACGGCGGCGGAGTCGGTCGGCGCGCTGGGGGTGCCCGGCTTGCTGCGCGCGTTCCTTGCCGGACTGGCCGGCGGCGGCGCAGCCTGATATGGACAAAATGACGGAAAGTTTGTAATTGATGCTTGTGGTTTCGGGCAAACTATGGTACACTAAGAACAACCTCAAAGGTTGGGAGGATATAAAACTATGGTAAAACTAATCATTGGCGGTACCGGCTCTGGTAAGACCAAGGAACTGATCGACCAGGTCAATACCGCGGTAAAAGAAGAAAAGGGAAGCGTGGTTTGCATTTCGCGCGGCAATAAGCTGACTTTTGATATTTCGCACGGCGCGCGCCTGATCAATGCGACCGAATATCCGATCAAGGATTATGCGAGCCTGCTCGGCTTCCTGTGCGGCATCCATGCCGGCAATTACGACATCACGCGTGTGTTCATCGACGGCCTGTACAAGATCACCGGCATCAAGGACGTTTCGAAGGCGGAGGATTTCCTCAACCTGCTGGATGATTTCTCCGCGCAGCACAACGTTAATTTTACGGTTTCCCTGAGCGAGGAGCCGTCCGCCGCGACCGAAGGCATGAAGCGTTTCCTGTAAGTTCGGTACTTAGCGGCGCATGGCCCTTTGGGCAGGGCAGTTTGCCTTGCGCAGGGCGATGCAGCGGGCTTGTCCCGGCTGAAGGTCCCAGCATTCAGGCGCCCGGCTTTGGCCGGGCGCTTTTGTTGCGTCCGGCGCAGACAGGGAAAGACTGGGAAATGCTTTCTCTACAAAAATAGTCGGAATAGACAAGATTATCCGGTTGGTTTGTGCGGAATGTATCGAGAATGACAGTCGGAGGAAAAATATTTAGAAATCTTCTATAAAAACTGTTTCACTTTTTCGTCAGGTTAGGTATAATAAAGACTGATATGTGGGATAGGCGGCCTGCCGCTGCGGCGGGCTGTGCTCGAAATATCAAATCGGTGTACCAACGGGGGAATGCGGTTGAGTCAAAACAGGAAACATTGGAGTACGCTGCGCTACCTGATCTATTTCAGTCAGGTGGGGATGATGGTCGTTACGCCGCCGGTGCTCTGCTGCTTCGGCGCAGTTTGGCTGCGCAACCGGTTCGGCTGGGGCAACGGCGCGGTGATCGCCGGCATCCTGCTCGGGATGGCGGTCGCAGCCTGCGCACTGCGGGACTTCCTGCGGTTTACCGAGCGAAAAGCCAGAGAAAGCGAAGGGAAGGAGAAGATGCCTTGACGGGGATGCAAATTGTGCGCGAGGAGACGCGGCGCATGCTGCGCGGTTTCGCGCCGCTGACGCTGATCGCCTTTGGCGCGCTGCTGCTGGCCGGCTGCGACCCGCTGCGCGCGGGGGTCAGCCTGCTGCTGGGCGCGGCATACGCACTGCTGCTGTTCCGCATGCTCGCCGCAAGCGCGGCGCGCGCGGCGCTGTTCCCGCCGGCGCAGGCGGTTCGCCGGGTGCGGACAGGCTACCTGTTCCGCTATGTGCTGACCGGCATCATGGTGTTCGCCGCCATCAAGGCGCCGTTCATCCATCCGCTGGCGGCGGTGCTGCCGCTCTTCTTTCCCAAGGTGATCCTGCTCTGGTGTAATGTAGTTCAGAGGAAAGGAGGTTAGACGGTGAATGTAGAAATCAATGGCCCGGAAATATTGGGATACCTTTTTGGCAACCCCAATCTGCCGATCACGGAGACCATGCGCAACGCATGGATCGTGATGGCGTTTATCCTGTTCCTGTGCATTTTACTGACCCGGCGCATGGAGAAGATCCCCAAGGGCAAGCAGGCGCTGGCGGAAAAGGCGGTGTTGATGATCGACAGTCTGGTCGACAACACCATGGGACAAGGGTGCCGGGCTTTTTCGCCCTATATCGCCACGCTGCTGATGAGCTCGCTGTTCGGTTCGCTCGCGTCGCTGTTCTGGATGCGTCCGGTCACGGCCGACCTGAACACCACGCTGGGCTGGGCGCTGATCACGTTTTTCCTGATCACGTTCAACAAGATCAAATACGGCGGCATTGGCGGTTATCTCAAAGGCTTCCTTGAGCCGGTGTTCGTCATGGCGCCGCTCAACGTGCTCAGCGAGGTGGCGACCCCGGTTTCCATGTCGTTCCGTCACTTCGGCAACATGGCGGGCGGCCTGGTCATCTCCACGCTGATGATGGGCGCGCTGGAGGTGCTGTCAAACGCGGTGCTGGGCTTCCTGCCCGTGCCGCTGCTGCAGATCGGTATCCCCGGCGTCCTGTCGCTGTATTTCGACTGCTTCACCGCCTGCATGCAGGCCTTTATCTTCAGCATGCTGACGATGGCCTATGTCGGCGACGCGCGCGGCAGCAGCTGACCGCGGCGCGGAACAACACACAACACACAAACATTTTCAGGAGGAAAAAAATATGGATCCCAAAGCATTTGTAGCAGGCATGTCCGCCCTCGGCGCCGGTATGGCGATGATCGCCGGCCTTGGCCCTGGTATCGGTGAAGGTTACACCGCCGGTCAGGCATGTGCGGCGATCGGCCGTCAGCCCGAAGCGCAAGGCGATATCACCCGTACGATGATCCTTGGTATCGCAATGGCTGAGTCGACCGGTATTTACGCGCTGGTTATCGCGCTGATCCTGCTGTTTGCCAACCCGTTCGTCGGCCAGTTCTGAGCAGGGACAGGCTTTACGGCATGAACGGAGCATACTTCCGTTTGGGAAGGAGGTAAAACAGTGGGATTTGAGTCCTTTGTGTATATCAACGGATGGAATATCTTCGTGACGATGTGCAACACGCTCATCACCTTTTTGATCATCAAGAAGTTCCTGTTCGGGCCGGTGCGCAAGATGCTCGCTGCGCGTGAGGAAGAAGTGCAGGCTATGTACGCCAACGCCGAACAGGCGCAGACCGAGGCTGAAAACCTGCGCACGGAGTATACCACGCGCCTGTCCAAGGCCAAGGAGGAGGCCGCCGAGATCGTCGGCTCCGCTACCCGCCGCGCGACGGTGCGCTCGGAGGAGATCCTCAAGGAGTCCTCGCAGCAGGCTGCCGCTATGATGAAGAAGGCCGAGAACACGATTGAGCAGGAGCGCAAGAAGGCCATGAATGAGCTGAAGGACGAGGTTGCAAGCCTGTCTGTCATGATCGCCTCCAAGGTCGTCGAGCGCGACGTCAAGCAGGCCGATCACGACCGCTTCATCGAAGAGTTTATCGACAAGGTAGGGTGAGCGCGGGTGGCTGATATTGTAAGCGAGCGTTACGCGCTCAGCCTGTATGAGGTCGCGGCCGAGGGGGACAAGCAGAAGCAGTTCCTCGACGAGCTGACCGCAGTCTGCCAGGTGTTTGAACGCGAGCCGGATTTCCTCAAAATGCTGCTGACGCCGTCGATCGCGGCGGAGGACAAGCACAGGGTGCTGCGCGCCGCGTTTGAAGGCCGCATCGAGACCTACCTGCTCAACTTCCTGCTGCTGGTCACGGATAAAAGGCGCATCGGCCTGATCCATGAGATGCGGCAGGCGTATAAGGAGCAGTATTACTTTGACAACGGCATTGTGGAGGTGCACGCCATCACGGCAAAGCCGATGGGCGCGGCGCTGACCGAAAAGCTGAAGGCAAAGATGAGCGCCGTTACCGGCAAACAGGTGGTGCTCGAAACGTCGGTGGATGAGAGCATCCTCGGCGGCATTGTCGTAAAGCTTGGTAACGAGCAGTTCGACACCAGCCTGCGCACGCGGCTCAATGAGATCGCATCGCGGCTGACCAATACTATCGCGTAAGGAAGTAGGTGACTTTATGGAATTACGCCCCGAAGAGATTAGCAACATTATCAAAGAGCAGATCACGCACTACCAGAGCCAGATCAAGCTGACCGACGTCGGCACGGTCGTCACCGTCGGCGACGGCATTGCGCATGTCCACGGTCTGGAAAACTGCATGTCCGGTGAGCTGCTCGAATTTCCGGGCGGCGTATACGGCATGGCGCAGAACCTCGAGGAGGATCTGGTCGGCGCCGTAATCCTGGGTTCGGATCAGGATATTCGTGAAGGCGACACGGTAAAACGCACAAACCGCATCGTGGAGGTGCCGGTGGGCGAGGCCATGCTCGGCCGCGTTGTCGACGCGCTGGGCAAGCCGATCGACGGCAAGGGCCCGATCCATACCACCGAGGCGCGGCCGATCGAAAGCCCGGCGCCGGGCATCATCGAGCGTGCGCACGTCAACAAGCCGCTGCAGACCGGCATCAAGGCGATCGACTCGATGATCCCGATCGGCCGCGGCCAGCGTGAGCTCATCATCGGCGACCGCCAGACCGGCAAGACCCAGATCGCACTCGATACGATCATCAACCAGAAGGGCACGGGCGTTATCTGCATCTATGTCGCCATCGGACAGAAGCGTTCGACGGTCGCACAGGTTGCGGAAACGCTGACCGCAAACGGTGCGATGGACTATACTTGCATCGTCGCCGCGACCGCGTCCGAGTCCGCTCCGCTGCAGTATATCGCGCCGTATGCGGGCTGCTCGATCGGCGAGTATTTCATGCATAAGGGCAAGGACGTGCTGATCATCTATGACGACCTGTCCAAGCACGCGGTCGCGTACCGCGCACTTTCCCTGCTGCTCCACCGTCCGCCAGGACGTGAAGCGTACCCCGGCGACGTATTCTATCTGCATTCCCGTCTGCTCGAGCGCGCCGCAAACCTTGCGGGCGACGGCTCGCTGACGGCGCTGCCGATCATCGAGACGCAGGCGGGCGACGTTTCGGCCTATATCCCGACCAACGTCATTTCGATCACGGACGGCCAGATCTTCCTCGAGACCGAGCTGTTCAACTCGGGCATCCGCCCGGCGGTCAACCCCGGCATTTCGGTATCCCGTGTCGGCGGCGACGCGCAGATCAAGGCGATGAAGAAGGTCGCGGGCACGCTCAAGCTGGCCTACTCGCAGTACCGTGAATTGCAGGCGTTCTCGCAGTTCGGTTCCGACCTTGACGCGGACACCAAGAAGCGACTGAATCAGGGCGAGCGCATCGTTGAAGTGCTCAAGCAGCCGCAGAACAGCCCGATCCCGGTCGAGAAGCAGGTCATCATCATTTTCGCCGTTGTTTCCGGCGCGCTGCTCGACATCCCGGCGGACAAGATCGCCGAGTTCGAAAAGGAGCTGTTCGCGTTCATCGACGGCGTATACGGCGATATCCCGGAGACCATCCGAGCCACAAAGCAGTTGGACGACGATATCAAGGAAAAGCTGGCGAAGGCGATCGAGGAATTCAAGGCAAAGTTCCTTTCCGAGCATTGAGCGGGGGAGGGGACTGAACTATGGCTTCCGGAAACATGAAGGACATCAAGCGCCGCATCAAGTCGGTGCAGTCCACCATGCAGATCACCAAGGCAATGGAGCTGGTGGCCTCGTCCAAAATGCGCCGCGCCAAGGAGCGCGCGCTGGCCGCGCGGCCCTATTTCAGCACGATGTACCAAACCATCACCCGGCTGGCCGCCGAGACGCGCGACAGCGACTCGGTCTATACCCGTCACCGCGAGGTCAGGAACAGCCTGTTCATCATCATCGCGGGCGACCGCGGCCTGGCCGGCGGCTACAATGCCAACCTGTTCAAGCTGGCAGCGGAGCAGATGGCGGGCAAGCAGGCGCAGGTCGTCACGATCGGCAAAAAGGCGCAGGAGCATTATGCCAAGCGCGACTGGCCGGTCACGGCGGACTATCCGGGCATTGCCGAAACCATGAAGATCAGCGACACGCACGAGATCGTCAGCCGCATGCTCGGCCTGTTCCGCGAGGGCAAGGTGGACGAGGTGTTCCTCTGCTACACCCGGTTTGTCTCGCCCCTGCAGCAGGAGCCGCAGTGCATCCAGCTGCTGCCCGCGAGCTTTGAGCGCGGCGCGCAGACGGACAAGCCGGCCGGCGCGCGCGTGCTGACCGAATACGATCCCTCGCCCGAGGCCGTGTTCGACGCCATCATCCCGGAATACCTATACGGCGTGCTGTACGGCGCGGTGGTCGAAAGCTACTGCTCCGAGCAGTCCGCGCGCCGCATGGCGATGGAGGCGGCGTCCGACAACGCCAGCGAGATGATCGAAAATCTGAACCTGTCCTATAACCGTGCGCGTCAGGCCGCCATCACGCAGGAGATCACCGAGATCGTCGCGGGCTCCGGCGAGGTCGGCGCATAGGACGATACGAATTAGGAGTTTTGCCAATGAGTGAGCAGAATATTGGCACCGTCGTCCAGATCATTGGACCGGTGCTGGACATTAAATTTGCTGCCGACGCACTGCCCAAACTGTTGAGCGCGATCACGATCGAGAAGGACGGCCGCGTCGTCACCGTCGAGGTCGCGCAGCACATCGGCCAGGACACCGTGCGCTGCATCGCCATGGAGTCGACCGACGGCCTGGTGCGCGGCATGAAGGCGGTTGATACCGGCGGCCCGATCACCGTGCCGGTCGGCAACAACAACCTCGGCCGTATCTTCAACCTGCTCGGCCAGCCGGTGGACAACAAGCCGGCGGTCGAGTGCGAGGAGCGCTGGCCGATCCACCGCCCTGCCCCGTCTTATGAGGAGCAGGAATCCACGACTGAGATCCTCGAAACCGGCATCAAGGTCATCGATCTGATCGCACCGTACGCCAAGGGCGGCAAGATCGGCCTGTTTGGCGGCGCGGGCGTCGGCAAGACGGTCATCATCATGGAGCTGATCAACAACATCGCCAAGCAGCACGGCGGCATCTCGGTATTCACCGGCGTCGGCGAGCGCACCCGTGAGGGCAACGACCTGTATAACGAAATGCAGGAGTCCGGCGTTATCAATAAGACCGCGCTGGTTTACGGCCAGATGAACGAGCCGCCCGGAGCGCGTATGCGCGTGGCGCTTTCCGGCCTGACCATGGCGGAATATTTCCGCGATGTCGAAGGGCAGGACGTACTGCTGTTTATCGACAACATCTTCCGTTTTACGCAGGCCGGTTCCGAGGTATCCGCACTGCTCGGCCGTATGCCGTCGGCGGTAGGCTACCAGCCGACGCTGGCCACCGAGATGGGCGCGCTGCAGGAGCGTATCACCTCGACCAAGAAGGGCTCGATCACGTCCGTACAGGCGGTTTACGTCCCGGCGGACGACCTGACCGACCCTGCGCCGGCGACCACGTTCTCGCATCTGGACGCCAAGGTCGTTTTGTCGCGTGATATTGCGTCGAGGGGCCTGTATCCGGCGGTCGACCCGCTGGATTCGTCCTCTCGTATCCTGACGGCGGATATCGTCGGCATCGACCACTATGAGGTCGCGCGCGCCGTGCAGTCCATTTTGCAGAAGTACAAGGATTTGCAGGACATCATCGCCATCCTCGGTATGGACGAACTGTCTGACGAGGACAAGCTGACCGTCGCCCGCGCCCGTAAGATCCAGAACTTCCTGTCGCAGCCGTTCCACGTTGCGGAGCAGTTCACGGGCTATCAGGGCAAGTATGTGCCGATTGCCGAGACCATCCGCGGCTTCCGCGAGATCCTCGACGGCAAGCACGACGATCTGCCCGAGTCGGCGTTCCTGTTTGCCGGCACCATCGACGAGGTCGTGGAGAAGGCAAAGAAGGGGGCATAATATGGCTACCTTCCATCTCAAGGTGCTGACGGTCGACCGCTGCTTCTTTGACGATGAGGTCGACCAGATCGTCATCCGCACCACGCAGGGCGATGTCGGCATCCTGCCGAACCATGTGCCCTATACCGCGGCGCTCGGCATTGGCGGGCTGAACATCATCCAGAATGGGCAGTCCCGTGTCGCGGCGATCGCCGGCGGCTTTGTCGACGTATCGCGCGAGCAGACGGTCGTGCTCGCCCGCACCTGCGAATGGGCGGACGAGATCGACATCAACCGCGCCCGCGAGGCCGCCGAGCGCGCCCGTGCCATCCTTCAGCAGAAGGAGAGCGAGCACGAGCACGATGTGGCGCAGATCAAGCTGAAAAAGGCGATCAACCGCATGCGCATCGCGGAGGACAAGTAAACAACACCGCAAAGCCGCCCGTTGTTGAAACGGGCGGCTTTGGTTTGCTCAAAAACTTTTCGCGCCGCAAAACGATCGAAAGCGTGGTCCCGATCGAGAGGCTGTCGAAAACTATGTTTTTCGACAGCCTAAACCCGTCCGTTGTTGAAACGGGCGGTTTTTTTTGCTATACTGGGGAGCGGAAACAAGATGGAGGGTGACGGATATGGGAGAAAGAAACGGGCAGATGTCGGAATCGCTGCTGCTGGGCGGCCTGCTCGCGCTGGCAGGCGGCTTCTTTGACGCCTATACCTACCTCTGCCGCGGCGGCGTGTTCGCCAACGCGCAGACGGGCAACATCGTGCTGTTCGGCCTCGAGCTTGCCGAGCGGCAGTGGCTGCGCGCGCTGACCTATCTGCTGCCCATTGTAGCGTTTGCGCTGGGCGTGGTCGCGGCCGAGCTGGTCAAGCGGCGCGGCAAGCGGGCGCACCGGCCGGACAGTGCGCTGCACTGGCGGCAGACGGTTGTGCTGGCCGAGGTGCTCATCCTTGCGGTGGTGTCTTTTGCACCGCAGGAGCTGAACACGGCGGTCAATATCTCGATCTCGTTTGTCTGCGCCATGCAGGTCGAGACCTTCCGCAAGGTGCGCGGCAGCGCGTTTGCGACCACGATGTGCACGGGCAACCTGCGCTCGGGCACCGAGCAGCTGGTGCTCTGGAGGCAGACCGGCGACCGAAAGGCTGCGCGCAAGGCACGGCACTATTATGCCATTATCCTGTGGTTTATCGTGGGCGCGGCGCTCGGGGCGCTGTGCACCGACGCATGGGGCGGGCGCGCGCTGCTGCTGACCTGTGCGCCGCTGCTCGCGGCGTTCGGCCTGATGTTCCGGGAACAGGAGGCGCATGCCCCGCGATGACAAGAATACGTGCCTGCGGGCGCGTCTTTTTTGTCGGTTTTGGTCGGCCGTGGGACAGCCGCTTCCGTTGACATTTGCTAACTGCCATTTTATAATAAAATGGCATGGGGCCTTTTGCCCATGCATGGGGGCAAAATATGAAAACACTCAATAACTTAAAGCCGGGGCAGAGCGGTGTGGTCGCGTCGATCACGGCCGAGGGCGCGCTCAAACGGCACTTTCTCGATATGGGCATCACCAAGGGCGTGGTGGTGACGATGGAGCGCATCGCGCCGTTCGGCGATCCGGTCGCGGTGCGCCTGCGTGGATACAGCCTGTCGCTGCGCCGCGAGGAAGCGAAAAAAATCGTGCTGGAGGAGGGCGCATGAGCAGCAGGAAAAAGACCGTTGCCATCATCGGCAACCCGAACAGCGGCAAGACCACGCTGTTCAACCGGCTGACCGGCTCCAACCAGCACGTTGGCAATTGGCCGGGCGTAACTGTCGACCGCAAGACCGGCCATATCTGCCACGACGGCGTGGGCATCGACATCGTCGACCTGCCCGGCATCTATTCCCTCTCGCCCTATACGCAGGAGGAGATCATCGCGCGCGAGTTTGTGCTGTCGGACGAGTTGGACGGCATCCTCAACATCGTCGACGCCGCAAACATCGAGCGCAACCTGTACCTGACCCTGCAGCTGATCGCCATGGGCTTGCCGATGGTGGTCGCGCTGGGGTTTATGGACGATGTGCGTGCACAGGGCATCGTCATCGACTGTGAAGAGCTGTCCAAGCGGCTGGGCGTGCCGGTCGTGCCGATCTCGGCCAAAAAGGGCGAAAATATGCACGACCTGCTCGACGAGCTGGCGCACGGCATGCGTGCGCCGGCCAAGCAGCCCGCCTATCTGCACGGTGTGGGCGCGGCCATCCGCCGCGCGGCCGAGCAATTGCAGCCGCTGCCGCTCAGGCGGTGCAGCCTGCCGTTTTATGCGGCAAAGCTGCTGGAGGGCGATTCGGCCATGTGGGAGCAGATGGACCGCATCCCCATGCCGCAGTCCATGCGGGACGAGATCAACTCGATCGCGGCGGGCATGCAGAGCCATGCCAACCTGACCGATAAGGAAATGGTGCTGGCCGACGCACTCTACGACTACATCGAGGAGATCGTGCGCGCGTCCTACCGCCGTCCCAAGGTGCGGCAGGAGACGCTGACCGAGCGCATCGACAAAATCGTGCTGCACCGCGTGTGGGCGCTGCCGATCTTCGCGTTCTTCATGTTCCTGATGTTCTGGTGTACGTTTGGGCCGCTCGGCTCACTGCTGGGCGACGGCATGGAATATCTGATTCAAGGCGTGATTTCGCCCGCCATCCACCGCGGCCTGACCGCCGCCGGCACGGCCGACTGGCTGGTCGGCCTGATCTGCGACGGCGCGATCGGCGGCGTGGGCGGCGTTTTAAGCTTTCTGCCGCAGATCGTTATCCTGTTCTTTTTCCTGTCGGTACTGGAGGATACCGGTTATCTGGCGCGCGTGGCGTTTATCATGGACACGCTGCTGCGCCGCATCGGCCTGTCGGGCAAGTCGTTCGTGCCCATGCTGATGGGCTTCGGCTGCACGACGCCCGCCGTCATGGCGGCGCGCACGATGGAGAACGACGCCGACCGCCGCATGACCATCATGTTGACGCCCTTCATGTCCTGCGGCGCCAAGCTGCCGGTCTATGCGCTGGTGGCGGGTGCGATCTTCGGCCGGCATCAGGGGCTGGTCGTCATCAGCCTGTATGTGCTCGGCATCCTGATGGGCATTCTGGCAGGCTTTATCCTTAAAAAGACGATATTCAAAGAGGTTTCCTCGGGCTTTGTGCTCGAGCTGCCGACCTACCGCATGCCGTCTTTCAAGGGAACGGTGCTTAACATGTGGCAAAAGGCCAAGGACTTTATCACGCGCGCAGGCACACTGATTTTTCTGATGAGTGTGGTCATCTGGCTGCTGCAAAACTTTACGCCGTCTCTGGCGGTGGCGCAGAACGCGGGGGAGAGCATCCTCGGCGTGATTGGCACCTGTATCGCGCCGGTGTTTGCGCCGCTTGGCTTTGGCCAGTGGCAGGAGTCGGTCGCGCTGCTGACCGGTCTGGTCGCAAAGGAAGCGGTCGTGTCCACCATGAACGTGCTGTACGGCGCGAGCGGGGACAGCGCGGCGCTGTCCGGCCTGCTCGGCACGGTATTCACGCCGCTGTCCGGCTATTCGTTTTTGGTGTTTACGCTGCTGTACATGCCCTGCATGTCGGCGTTTGCCACGATCAAGCGTGAAATGGGCGGCTGGCGCTGGGCGTTCGGCGCGGCGGCTTTCCAGACGGCGCTGGCATACCTTGCGGCGCTGGTGATTTATCAGGTGGGATGCCTGCTTTGAGCAGGCGGCATGAGAAGATGGGAAAGGATGGAACGCATGTCGATCAAGCTGATTGCCGCCGACATGGACGGCACGCTGCTGGACAGTCAAAAGCGGCTGCCCGAGGGGCTGTTTTCGCTCATCCATACGCTGCGGGAACGGGGGGTGCGCTTCGCGCCTGCGTCCGGACGGCAGTATTATACGCTGTATGAGCAGTTCGGTGAAATTGCGGACGAGCTGGTTTACATCTGTGAAAACGGCTCGGTGGTCTGCGACGGTTCGCGCATGATCTCGTTTGAAGCCATGCCGGCCGACGAGGTGTGCCGCTCGATCGAGCTGGTGCGCGCGCTGCCGGGCGTGGAGGCGATCGTGTCGGCGCGGTACGGCGGCTTTTACGAGACGGCGGACGACCCGGCTTTTCTGGCGAATGCGGCGCAGTACAGCGTGCGGCGCACGCAGGTGCCCGACCTGCTGGAATTCTGCCGCAACGAACCGGTGTGCAAGGTGGCGGTGTATTGCCGGGACCATGCGGAAGAGGTGTTGCTGCCGGCGTTCCATGATTTTGCACAGACCTCGCAGCTGGTGGTTTCGGGCACGGACTGGATGGACCTGACGCGCCCCGGGATGAGCAAGGGGCTGGCGATCGGCGCGCTGTGCCGGAGCCTGCATATCACGCCGGACGAGTGCATGGCGTTTGGCGACTATATGAACGACCTCGAGCTGCTGCAGGCGGTCGGGGAGTCGTATGCGATGGAAAACGGGCATGAGGAACTGAAAAAAGCGGCCAAGCACATCTGCCCCTCCAACGATGAGGACGGTGTGTGCCGCACGATCCGGCGCGTGTTCGGGCTTGACAAGGCGTAAAAGCATGATACAATAGAAAACGGAAAAAGCAGAGTAGGCTGCAATGCGTTAAGTGCCGCTGGGACGGGGAGTTGTTCAGCGGACGAAAGGGAAGAAGTTCCCCTGCGGTATTGCGGCCGCATCCCGCTGCTGCAACTGTTTAGGCATTTCCTAAATTGCTGTGGCAACAGATGAAATGATTTAGGAGGTGTCTTTTTCTATGTCCAAAAAGAAAAATATTTTTGTCCGCTCGCTGCACGAGCTAAAAAGCACGCGCTGCCTGGCGCTGACCGCGCTGCTGATCTCGGTCAATATCGCGCTCGATCTGCTCGGGCTGACCATCAAGCTGCCGCCCAACCTGCGCATCAGCTTCGGTTTCCTGTGCAACGCGGCGGTCGGCATGCTGTTCGGGCCGGCGGTCGGCATGATGGCGGGCGTGTGCACCGATGTGCTCGGCTATTTTGCCGGCAACCTGACGATGGGCGCCTATTTCCCCGGATGGACGCTGACGGCAGTGGTCGCCGGGTTGTTCTGGGGGCTGTGGCTCTATCCGCGCCGTGTGACCGTTGGACGCGCGCTGGGCGCCAAAGCCTGCATCAACCTGTTCTGCAACATCGGTCTGAACACCCTGTGGCTGACCATGACGGGCGGCGACGCGATGGGCGCGCTGCTTGTGCTGCGCGTGCCCAAAAACCTGATCCTGCTGCCCATCGAAACGGTGCTGCTCTATTTTGCGATGCGGATGGTGCTGCGCCTGTACCGCACGCTGCCCGGCGCTTCCGGCGGGGAATGCGCGGCGGGGAAAAACACATTGTAACGCAGCGCATGGCCGCCCGGCAGAGCCGGGCGGCTTTTTGTTAAGTGCTGTTTACTTTTTGTAGACTTTTCCCGATTTTCCCTATGCAAACGCGGGAACTTTTGGTATACTATATACGTTAGGGATGAACGGCGTGCTCCGTTCGCTGAAAGGAAGTGACTGCTTTATGAAATTGACAAAAGAAAGCATCAAACATAACGCGGCTTGGAAGGGCTACCGTCTGCCGCAGTACGACATCGACGCGGTGCGCGATGCAACGCACATGTCGCCGACATGGCTGCACTTTGGCGCGGGCAACCTGTTCCGGGCGTTCCCTGCCGTGCTGGCACAGCGCATGCTGACCGCCGGGCTGTCCGACACCGGCATCATCTGCTGCGACGGCTATGATGAAGAGCTGATCGACCGCTGCTACCGCGCGTGCGACCACCTTTCGCTCGTCGTGACGCTGTACTCCAACGGCACGATCAACAAGGAGGTCGTGGCCTCCGTCACCGAAAGCCTCAAGCTGAGCGAGGATCTGGCGCGCCTGAACGAGGTGTTCCTTGCCCCGTCGCTGCAAATGGTCAGCTTTACGCTGACCGAGAAGGGCTATGTCATCCAGGACGACGCGCATGAGTTCCTGCCGGCCTATGCGCACGACCGTGAGAACGGCCCGGAGGGCTGCCAGTCTTTCTTTGGCAAGCTGGCGGCGCTCAGTCTGGCGCGCTGCCGCGCAGGGCTGCAGCCGCTCGCGTTCGTCTCGCTGGATAACTGTCAGGATAACGGCGTGCGTCTGGAGCGTGCGATGCGTTATATGGCGCGCGGCTGGCAGGAAAAGCACTTCATCACCGAGGATGAATACTTCTATCTGATCAAGAAAAACACCTATCCGCTGTCCATGATCGACAAGATCACCCCGCATCCCGATACCCGCATTGCGGAAAAGCTGGAAGGGGAGGGCTTGGAGAACGCCCGCCCCTTCGTAACGGCAAAGGGCACCTACGCGGCGATTTATGTCAACTCGGAAAGCCCGCACTACCTGCTGATCGAGAATGCCTTCCCGAACGGCCATCCGCCGCTGGAGCAGTGCGGCGTCATCCTGACCCGCCGCGACATCGTTGAAAAGTCCGCGATGATGAAGGTCAGCACCTGCATGAACCCGATGGATACCGCGCTGGCGGTCTACGGCTGCATGCTGGGCTACACGCAGATCAGCGCCGAAATGAAGGACAAGGAGCTGGTCAACCTGATCACCCGCATGAGCGAGCAGGAAGCCATGCCGATGGTGGCCGACCCGGGTGTGATCGACCCGGTCGCGTTCCTGCATGAGGTGCTGGGCGAGCGGTATCCCAACCCGTTCCTGCAGGATTCGCCGCAGCGCATTGCGACCGATACCTCGCGTAAGATCCCGCTGCGCTTCGGCTCGACGCTCTATGCGTACTACAATTCCATCCTGCCCGCGCACCGTGCGACCAAGCTGGTCTATATCCCGCTGGCGCTGGCGGGCTGGCTGCGCTATCTGGTCGGCGTGGACGACCGCGGAGAGGCATTTGAACTCAGTCTCGACCCAAATATCGAGCATGTCCGCTCGCTGATGGGCAACCCCAAGCTGGGCGACGAGGTTTCGGAGGAACGGCTGTACCCGCTGCTGGCCAACCGGTATTACTTTGGCGTCAACCTGTTCGAGATCGGTGTGGGCGAAACGGTGGTGCGCATGTTCAATGAGATGAACAAAGGCCCGCGCGCCATCCGCGAGACGCTGCGCCGTTACTGCGGCGAGGAAAAGCAGGAGGAATGGATTCTGTAACCGTGTCGGCGGGCACATAGCGACAAAATCAAACGAGGGGAATCGACGGATTCCCCTCGTTTTGCTATGCCCTGACATTCAGCGCGCAAACCATGCTTTCATGGTGTCGATGACCTGTACCAGCTCGGCCTCAGTGATGACATAGGGCACCATGGCGTACAGGCAGTTCAGGAACGGGCGGCTGAATACGCCGCGTTCGTATGCAAACTGCTGGTAACCGCGCAGCGTGGCCGCGTCCCTGACTTCGATGCACACGCAGCCGCCCATGATGCGGATATCGCGGATGCGCGGGTCGGAAAAGCCTTGCAGTTCCCGCCGCGTGACCGCTTCGATGCGCGCAATGCGGGACAGATAATCCCCCTCATCGAACAGCTCGATGGATCGCAGCGCCACGCTGCACGCGAGCGCGTTGCCCATGAAGGTCGGCCCGTGCATGAGCGCGTGCGTCGGGTCGTCGTCGTAAAAGCCGTCGTAGACCTTTTGGCGTGCGACTGTGACCGCGTGCCCGATATAGCCGCCGGTCAGCGCCTTGCCCAGCACAAGGATGTCGGGCAGCACGCGGTCGGCGACAAAGCGGTGGCCGGTGCGGCCAAAGCCGGTCGCAACCTCGTCGAAAACGAGCAGCACGCCGTACTGGTCGCACAGTTCGCGTGCGCGCTCGAGGAACGAAAGGTCGTACATGCGCATGCCGCCCGCGCCTTGCAGCAACGGCTCGACCAGCAGGCAGTTGAGCGCCTGGTAGTGCTGCGCAAACGCGGCCTCGAGCGCCGTGATGTCGGTCGGGATATGGATGACATGGCGGCTGGGGCCGTAGGCCTGGAGCACAAAGTGATAGTCCTCGTCGTCGCCCGTCTCCATGGTTTTGAAGGTGTCGCCGTGGTAGGCGTGCTCGAGCGCGAGGATTTGGGTGCGGCCGGCCTCGCCGCGGTTCATGTAGTATTGCAGCGCCATTTTGAGCGCGACCTCGACCGCGACGCTGCCCGAGTCGGAAAAGAAGCAGTAGTCAAGGTCGCCGGGCAGCCAGCTTTGCAGCTTGTCGGACAGCCTTTGCACCGGCTCATGCGTCAGCCCGCCCAGCATGACGTGTGAGAATCTGCGCGCCTGCGATACGATCGCCTCGGTCAGCGCGGGGTGCTTGTAGCCGTGGATGACGCTCCACCACGAGGAGACCGAGTCGATCAGCTTTTGGTCTTTGGTGTACAGGTAAACGCCCTCCGCGTCGACGATCTCGAACGGCGGGGGCATGGTTTTCATCTGCTGATAGGGGTACCAGATCATGGTGCGCCTCCTTTATGCGTACAGCGCCTGCACTTGTGCGGCGGTCAGCCGCAGCGCCGTGTCGCCGTCCTGCACGCAGGCGACGACCGGGACACCGGTGAGTTGTTCGCAGACGCGGCGGTTGTCCTCGTGCATGACGTCGCCGGGGATAAAGTGGTTGAACACGATGCCGGCGAGCGGGATATGCTGCGCGCGCAGGTAGAACGCCGTCAGCCCGACCGCGTTGATCGTGCCCAGTCCGGCGTCCGCCACCAGCAGGCAGGGCAGGCCGGTGTCGCGGATGAGGTCGGGCAGCCAGAGCGTCTGCTCGTCCATGCGCAGCGGGCACAGGATACCGCCCGCGCCCTCCATGGTGACAAAATCGTATTGCTGCCGCAGCTCATTCAGCCCAGCCAGCACACGCGCCCGGTCGACGGGTTCTCCCTCGAGCCGTGCGGCCAGATGCGGCGAGACCGCGCGCTCGTACACATAGGGGCACATGCTGTCCAGCGGCTGCCCGATGCCCGAAATAGCCTTGACGTGCGCCGCGTCGCCGGGGTGCAGCGTGCCGTCCGGCAGACGTGTGTTGCCGCTCATCGCAGCCTTGTAATAAGCGGCGTTTGCGCCGCCCTCGTGCAGTGCCTTGACCAGCAGGCCGGTGACATAGGTTTTGCCTACGTCTGTGCCTGTGCCGATGACGAACAAGCCTTTACCCATCGAATTTCACCTCATATCCCAGTTCGGCGAGCAATGAGCGGTCGGTCGCGGTCGTGATGCCCGCGGTCGTCAGCATATCGCCCGAAATGGCGGCGTTCGCGCCGGACAGGAAGCAAGAGCGTCCCTTGTCGGGCAGCAGGCCGCGCCCGCCGGCCAGCCGGATGGCGGCGTCCGGCAGGATGAAGCGGTATACCGCGACGATGCGGCGCAGGTCGTCCGCGGTCAGGCGCGGGTTGTTGGCAAACGGCGTGCCGGGAATGGGGTTGAGCAGGTTGACTGGCACGCTCTTGACGCCAAGCTCGCGCAACGTCAGCGCCATGTCGATGCGGTCGGCAGGCGTTTCGCCCAGCCCCATGATGCCGCCGCTGCACACCGTCAGCCCGGCGGCCTGCGCCGCATGGATAGCGGCGACCTTGTCGTCGAACGTGTGCGTCGTGCAGACAAAGGGGAAGAAGCGCCGTGAAGCTTCCAGATTGTTGTGCACGCGCGTCACGCCCGCGTCCTTCAGCCGTGCAAATTGCGCCTGGTTCAGCAGGCCGCCCGAAATGCAGACAGCCAGCGGGGTCTCCGCGCGGATACGGCGCACGGCGGCGCAGACCTGGTCGACCTCGCCGTCGGACAGGCGCCTGCCCGAGGTGACGATCGAATAGCGCAGCACGCCCTGCCGGGCGTTCTCCTTGGCGTGCGCGACGATCTCGTCTGCGGACAGCAGCGGGTATTCGTCTGCGCCCGTGTGATTGTGCGCCGACTGGGCGCAGAATTTGCAGTTTTCCGGGCAGTGGCCGCTTTGGGCGTTGACGATCGTGCACAGGTCAAAGCCGTTGCCGCAAAAATGCCGCCGGATTTCGTCCGCGCAGGCGCACAGCCCGTCCAATGGCTGGTCGTACAGCCACAGCGCGGTCGGGCGGTCGACCGCCCCGCCGGACAGCACCCGGTCGCGGACATTATGCAGTTCACTCACAGCAAGCCCCTCCTTTTTCGATTTGCAGCAATGGGATCAGCCGTCGGCCGAGCACCGCGCCGACCGCGCACAGCAGCAGGTCGCAGGGTACGGTCAGCAGGAAGCAGTACAGGAACAGCGGCCACAGGCCGATCGGGTCGCCCAGATACAGCAGTGAGATCAGGTAATAATACGCCATGCCGAGGACATAGACGACCGCAAGCCCGGCGAGGTTGGCGGCGAGCAGCCGCCGCAGCGTGGGGCGAGGCTGCGCGTGCGCGATGCGGCCGGTGAGGTACGCGCCGAGCGCAAAGCCGATGATATAGCCAAACGTCGGCTGGAAGATATAGCCCGGCCCGCCGCCCTGCGTGAACACCGGCAGCCCGGCAAGGCCGAGGAAAATGTACACGCCGACCGCCGCCGCGCCCAGCCGTGACCCGAGCAGCAGTCCGGCCAGCATGGTGAACAGGTATTGCAGTGTGAACGGCACGACAGGGATCGGGATGCGCAGGAACGCACCGATGGCGATAAGCGCCGCGAACAGCGCGCACAGGATCAGATCGCGGGTTTTAGACATGGGAAAGCTCCTTTGAAAAGGCGGGTTTTGGGGCAGGGACATTTGCCCTGCACTGAAAGCATGATAGCACAGCAGCATGTGAACGTCAACCATAAAAACAAAAGTGGTTTACAGTTCGGGCGTAAAAAACAGGAAGCGGCTTTCCGCTGCCTGTTTTGGGGATCAGGTGCAGAGCCATTCCGCGAGCGGAAAACCCGCATGCAGGCTGCCGATGCGGCAGTCCAGCCCGTCGGCACGCAGCGCCTGCGCAATGGGCGCCGCCTGCGCGGCAAGCGCGGGCGTGTCCGCCTGATTGAGCAGCACGCGCAGCTGCCGGGGCAGCAGGCCGCAGGCCGCGGCGGTTTCACGCACGCAGTACAGCACAGCTTCCGGGGTGACAATCTGTTCCGGTTGCGCCGCCCAGTCCGGGCGCAGCGCATAGCGGTGCACGGCGTCGCGCACCGGCCTGCCGAGCGCGGATAGCCCTGCGACGATCAGGCACAGGCCGGTCTCGGGCGGCAGCACCGGTTCGTCTGCCCGGTGCAGCTTGAGCGGCAGACGGTGTGCGCCGTCCGCCTCGCACAGCACAAGGTCGGCTGCTGCCGCCGCTTGCGTCAGCAGCGCAGGGGGCAGCGCGCCCAGCTTGCCGTGGTCTGCGCGGCTGCCCGCGCAGACTGCGCCCGACAGGCGCAGCTGCTGGAGCAGCATGTCCGGCTCGGGATCGGCCAGCGCAAGGCGGCAGTCGGGCGGCACAAGGGGATAGATATGCGTCGAGGTCGTGACCAGCACGCGCTGCGCGGACAGACCCAACGCGAGCGTGCGCAGCGCGGTGGTTTTGCCGCCCGCGCCGACGATAGAGATGAATTTCGGCTGCATACGATATCCCCTCAGTCCTCATTTTGCCACAGCAGGCGGTAGCCGCCGTCCTCGACGGCGTAGAGCGCTTCCGCGTCCGCATCGAGCAGGCTGCGGCAGTCGCTTTCGGCGGAAAACCGCACGCAGGTGCCGCACGACGAGCTGAGCGCACGCGGTACGGGCTGCATCTTGGCCTGACAGCCGGCGTTTTGCAGCGCCTGAAAGCTGCGCATCGCGCTCAGGTGCGTGTGGAAGGTGGCAACGAACCCGCTCATGCCTTTTTGGTCAGCGTCAGGGCGAATTCCTCGTCGCCCGTCTCACGGGACGCGGCCGTGTAGCCGTTGTTGCTTGCAAAGCGCGTGATGTTTTCGACCGCGCACGGGTCGTCGACCAGCACCTCGAGCGTGGCGGGCGCGTTTTTCTGCACTTCCTTCTGCACCATGACCACGGGCATGGGGCAGGAATATCCTCTTGCGTCGATCATTTTGTCTTTTCCTCCTTGTGTACGTTTGCAACCGAGATGATGAGCAGCAGCACGAGCGCGACCACAATGCCGATACGTCCGGCCTGCGCCACGCCGCCCGCGGTGAACACGCCGTCGGTGATCGCATCGGCGTTGCCCGCCATGCCGAAGTTATGCGCAAGCGCCGCGCCGACCAGCATGCCGAACACGGTTACGGCGCTGTCGCCGCTGCCTTCGCCTGCCAGGATGAGCTGGCGCAGCGGGCAGCCGCCCAGCAGCACCGAGCCCCAGCCCGCAGCCGCCATGCCGAGCAGGCTCCACAGATAGTCGTGGTGCGCGACCGGCTGCACGGCAAGCGAGGGGTCGAAGCTGCCCATGATCAGGTTGCCGATCAGCACAGTGGCGAAAATTGCGACAAAGCCGATCAGCAGATGGAAATCGCGGAACAGGAACACGTCGCGCAGGCCGCCCGCCATGCACAGGCGGCTTTTTTGCGCCAGCGCGCCGACGATCAGGCCGCCCGCGAGCGCCGCGATCCAAGGCGCGTGGCTCGCGCCCGGGCCTGCCTGCGAAAAGCGGATGAAGGACGGCGCGAGCAGCAGCAGCGCCAGTACGGCAAGGACAAAGCCGGGCAGCACGAAGCCGTCCGACTGCTGCACCTTGCGCGCGCGGCCGAGCGAAAAGCCCCTTTTGAGGAACAAGGCGCCCACACCGATGCCCGCGGCAAAGCCGACGAGGCCGGCGATCGCCGTCAGGTCGCCGCCGCCCAGACGGATGACCATGCGCAGCGGGCAGCCGAGGAAGGCCAGCGCGCCGACCATGACGATCATGCCCAGCACAAAGCGCAGGGCCGGCGAGGAACCCGCGCGGGCGCGGAATTCCTTGCCGGCCAGCGCGGCGGCCGTCGCGCCGAGCACCAGCCCGACGATCTCCGGCCGCAGGTACTGCACCTTTTCCGCGCTGTGCAGCCCCAGCCCGCCCGCAATGTCGCGGATGAAGCAGGCGATGCAAAAGCCCATGTTGGCCGGGTTGCCCAGCGCGGTGAGCGCCAGCGCCGCAAGGCCGACGATCACACCGGTTACCGGCACCAGTAGTTTGTTCTTACTCATGTCGTTCTCCTTTGGTTTGTGAAATGGTTTGTTGCAACAAGGCCGGTTTTACATTTCACCGATCCTGTGTTACACTAATATCAGTATGCGGGCGCTGACGCCCGCAGTCTGCCGGGAGGGAAAACCATGCAGCCGATTTATCTGGATCATGCCGCCACATCGTTTCCCAAGCCGCCGACAGTCGGCGCGCGCATGCGGGAATATGTCGATCAGGTGGGCGCAAACCTCAACCGGGGTTCGTATGCCGCAGCACAGCAAACCGGGCTGGTCACGCTGCGCCTGCGGGAACGGTTATGTGAACTGTTTAACTTTCCATGGATGACCCATGTAGTGCTCACGCCGGGCAATACATGGGGGCTGAACCTGCTGCTGCGCGGCCTGCTGCGGCCGGGGGACCACTGCCTGGTGTCCGCGGTCGAGCATAACGCGGTCATGCGGCCGCTCACGCAGCTGGCGCGAAATGGCGTTACCTTCGACCGCATCCCGTGCGACAGCACGGGGCGGCTGCTGGTCGATTGGGTGGAGCCGCTGCTGCGGTACAATACCCGGCTGGTGCTGCTCACCCATGCGTCCAATGTGACTGGCGCGGTGCATGACGTGCAGGCTGTCGGCCGGATCTGCCGCATTTACGGCGTGCCGCTCGCGCTGGATGCCGCGCAGACAGCCGGTCACCTGCCGGTCGATTTTGCCGCGCTCGGGCTGAGCGCGCTCAGCGTGCCGGGGCACAAGGGGCTGCTCGGCCCGCAGGGCATCGGCGCGCTGCTGCTGCGGCCGGATCTGGCCGAAATGCTGGTGCCGACGGTGAGCGGCGGCACGGGCAGCGTGTCGGACAGCGAGCAGGTGCCCGAATATCTGCCCGACCGGTTTGAACCGGGCACGCCCAACCTGCCCGGTATCTTCGGCTGGGAGGCTGCGCTGGCATACCTGCAAAAGACAACGGTACAGGCGGTGCATGCGCACGACCGGACGTTGTCCCAGCGCCTGCTGGATGGGCTGCGCGCGGTGCCGGGCGTGGTGATGTATGGGCCGGACACGGTGGACAACCGTGTTGGTGTGTTCAGCCTGGATTTTCCGGGCAAGGACAATGCCGAGGTTGCCGCCGCGCTCGAGGAGCGCTTTGGCATCCTGTCGCGCTGCGGGCTGCATTGTGCGCCGAACGCGCACCGTACAATCGGCACCTTCCCGCGCGGCACGGTGCGGCTGTCGCTCGGCTGGTATACCACCGCGCGGGAGATTGACCGCGCAATAGAGGCGGTCGGCAAAATCAGCGCAGAATGATACGCTTGCCGCCGGCCGGTGCACAAACCGTTCCGATGCGTCTGGCATCCGGGACGGTTTTTTGCAGTGCTGCTGCGAGTGCGTCCGCGTCCGCCGGATCGGCCGCGATCAGCAGGCCGCCCGAGGTCTGCGGGTCGTAGAGCGCGTCCTGTACTTCGAGCGGTACGCCGTCCGCCTCGACGGACGCTTCGGCATACCGGCGGTTGCGGTACATGCCCTCGGGCAGGATGCCCATGCGGGCAAATTCCAGCGCCTCGGGCGGGATGGGCAGGGCAGTTGTATCCAGTTCGATCTGTACGCCGCTGCCCTGCGCCATTTCGAGCGCATGGCCGAGCAGGCCGAAGCCGGTCACGTCCGTGCAGGCATGCACGCGGAACTGCACCATCGTGTCGCGCGCGGCGCGGTTGAGCGTGGTCATGCGCGCATAGACGGCCTGCAATACATCAGGCGGGCACAGGTCGGCTTTGGCGGCTGTGGTCAGGATGCCCGCGCCGAGCGGTTTGGTTAAAAACAGCACGTCGCCCGGCTGCGCGCCCGCGTTGGTCAGTACATGGTCCGGATGGACAAAGCCGGTGACGCTCAGGCCGTATTTGGGTTCTTCATCGAGGATACTGTGGCCGCCCGCGATGACCGCGCCCGCCTCATAGACCTTGCTGTATCCGCCGCGCAGCAGGTCGTGCACCGCGTCGTCCGGCATGGATTTCGGGATGCACAGCAGGTTGAGCGCAATTTTGGGCTCCCCGCCCATGGCATACACGTCGGACAGGGCGTTTGCCGCCGCGATCTGTCCGAACAGAAACGGGTCGTCCGCGATCGGTGGGAAAAAGTCGACGGTCTGCACAAGCGCAAGCCCGTCCGACACGCGGTAGACCGCCGCGTCGTCGCTTTTGTCAAAGCCGACCAGCAGGCTGCTGTCGGCATGCACCGGCAGTCCGTCCAGCAGGCGGGCAAGCGTGCCCGCGCCGACCTTGGCGCCGCAGCCCGCGCAGCTGGCGAGCTTGGTGAGTTTGATCTCCTGTTCCATCGTCCGCTCCTTGGTTGCAAGAGTGAGGGAAAACGGCAACGACCGTTATCCTATTAAAAAGATAACACGGGACAGGGCAAAGGTCAAGCCGCGGCGCGCGCTTTGCATCCCTGCGCAAACTGTGCTATAATACCTAATGGATGAAAAGAGGGGAGGGGGAAGGCTGGTGCTTTCCAAAAAAAGCAAGGCAATCGGGTTTATCCTGCTGTCCGCGTTTGGATTTGCGCTGATGAGCACGTTTGTGCGGCTGGCGGGCGACCTGCCATCCATGCAGAAGTCTTTTTTTCGCAATCTGGTCGCGATGCTGGTGGCGGCAGTCGCGCTGCGGCGCAAAGGTGTCAGCTGGAAATGGGAGAAGGGCAACCTGTCGATGCTGCTGCTGCGCGCGACCTGCGGCACGCTGGGCATCCTGTGCAATTACTATGCGATCGACCGGCTGGTGTTGGCAGACGCCAACATTTTGAATAAGATGTCGCCGTTTTTCGCAATTTTATTCTCGCTGTTCCTGCTGAGGGAGCGCGCCAACGTCTGGCAGTATCTGGCGGTGCTGGCGGCGTTCGGCGGCAGCATGCTGATCATCAAGCCGGGCTTTTCGGCCGATATGTTTCCGGCGTTCATCGGCCTGCTGGGCGGCATTTTTGCGGGCGCGGCCTATACGGCGGTGCGCGCCCTGTCGAAAAAAGGGGAGAACAGCGCGCGGATCGTGTTTTTCTTCTCGGCGTTTTCCACGCTGGTGTGCCTGCCGTACCTGCTGCTGGACTTCCATCCGATGCAGTGGTGGCAGCTGGCCAGCCTGCTGGGAGCGGGCGCTGCGGCCACGCTCGGGCAGTTCGGCGTGACGCTGGCTTACGCGCACGCTCCGGCCAAGGAGATTTCGGTGTTCGATTATACGCAGGTGCTGTTTTCTGCGCTGCTTGGTTTTCTGCTGTTTGACCAAGTGCCGGATCTGCTGAGCGTATTGGGTTATGTTGTGATTTGCGGTGTATCGGTGCTGATGTTCCTGTATAACCGCACGTTGGAAAGCAGGGAGCAGGCAAGTGGAAGGGTTTGAAGTCATCCGGTCGCGCCGCCGTACCATGGCGGTCGAGGTCACACGCGAAGGGCGCGTGCTGGTGCGTGTGCCGCTGCGCACATCGGATGCAGCGGTGCGGCGGTTTGTGGCCGACCAGACGGCGTGGATCGAAAAGGCAAAGGCACGGCAGCGCGCGCGTTTGGAGGCGCATCCCGAACCGGATGCAGCGCGCAGCGAGCAGCTGCTGCACCGGGCGTGTCAGGAACTGCCGCCCAAGGTGGCGGCATATGCGCAGCGCATGGGGCTGCGGCCGACGGGCATCACCATCACCTCGGCGCGCACGCGTTTCGGCTCGTGCAGCCCGAAGAACCGGCTGTGCTTTTCGTGGCGGTTGATGGACTACCCGGAGGAGGCTATCGACTATGTGGTCGTGCATGAGCTGGCGCATATCGTACATAAGAACCACGGGCCGCAGTTCTGGGCGCTGGTGGAACAGTATATGCCGGATTACCGCGCCCGTCGTGATCTGCTGCGGGAATGACAGGTGAATATGCTTGCAGGAGGGGAAACAAATGACGATTGCGGAAATCGCCAGCCGCGCGGGCGTGTCCAAGGCGGCGGTCTCGCGCTACCTGAACAACGGTTATGTCAGCTCGGAAAAGCGGGAGGCCATCCGCCGGGTGATCGAGGAGACCGGCTATGTGCCTTCGCAGCAGGCGCAGACGCTGCGCACGGGCAAAAGCCGCATGATCGGTGTGATCGTGCCGCGCATTGATTCGGAGTCGATCAGCCGCGTGGTCGCGGGCATTTCGCAGGTGCTCGAGTCGCGCGGCTATCGGCTTCTGCTGGCAACGACGGCAAACCGCATAGAAAAGGAATTGGAGTATCTGGAAGTGTTCCGCAGCGGCAATGTCGATGGGGTGATTTTGCTGGCGACCATGCTGTCTGCTGCGCACCGCAAGGCGCTGGCGGCGCTCGGCGTGCCGGCTGTGCTGGTTGGGCAGCAGATGGACGGCATGTCCTGCGTCTATCACGATGACCGCGGCGCGGCGCGCGCCGTGACCGAGCTGCTGCTGCAAAAGGGACGCCGCCAGGTGGGGTATGTCGGCGTTACGCCGCGCGACCGCGCCGCTGGTGCCGCGCGCCGCGCGGGCTATCAGGATGCGCTGCATGCGGCCGGGATGGAGCCCAACCCGGCATGGATGGAGCAGAGTGATTTTTCGATCGACGGCGGCAGTGCCGCAGCCGAGCGCCTGCTGGCGCGCGTGCCGGATATCGAAGGTATTTTTTGCGCAACCGATTCCATAGCGATCGGGGTCAAGAAGCGGTTGGAGGCACAGGGGAAGCGCATACCGGAAGAGGTGGCGCTGGTCGGCATCGGCCATTCACGCCTGAGCGAACTGGTGCAGCCCAAGCTGGCGACCGCGCACTACTACTACCAAACCAGCGGCGAGGAGGCCGCGCGCGACCTGCTGGAGATCATCGAGCAGGGGATTGACCGGAAAAAACAGCTGATGCTGGGGTTTGAGGTGTTTGCTGGCGGATCGGTTTGATTTTGACCATAGCGTGACGGCAAGGGGAGCCTTCCGCGTCCGGTGGGGCGCGGAAGGCTTTTTTGTTGCCGTTTTTCCGGGATATGGTGGAAGTGCGCAAAAAAAGGCTGCTGAGGTTTGGGCAGTATTGCGGGTTTACAAAATGCGATAGTCAGCAGTATAATTAATGCAGAAAAGATGAAATCGATTTCATAAAATGTGTGAAAGGCGGAGAGAATATGGATTATGCAAAGGCGGCGGCCGAGGTGCTGCAAAGCATCGGCGGCAAGGAAAACGTCGTTTCAGCGGCGCACTGTGCCACACGTCTGCGGCTGGTGATCGCGGACAACAAGAAGGTCAATAAGCCTGCGCTCGAAAACGCGACCGGCGTGCAGGGTGTGTTTGAAGCGCAGGGGCAGCTGCAAATCATCTTTGGAACCGGCACGGTCAACAAGGTTTATGACCAGTTTATCGCGCAGTCTGGCGCTTCGGCCGTCAGCAAGGACGAGGCCAAGGCGCAGGCCGCGCAGAAGGGCAACTGGTTCCAGCGCGCCATCAAGACGCTGGGCGATATCTTCGTGCCGATCATCCCGGCGATCGTGGCGTCCGGCTTCCTGATGGGCATCATGGAGTCGCTCAAGTTTATGATCAACAACGGCTTTATCACGCTCGACAGCAGCAGCTCGCTGTTCGTGTTTGCCGACCTGTTTTCCAACGTGGCGTACACCTTCCTGCCCATCCTGATCGCGTTTTCGGCGGCAAAGGTGTTCGGCGGCAACCCGTTCCTCGGTGTGGTCATCGGCATGATCATGCTGCACCCCAACCTGCAAAACGCGTGGACGGTCGCGACCGAGGGCGTACATACCTATCAGGAAGTATTCTTCGGCCTGTACAAGGTGCCGCTGGTCGGCTATCAGGGTCACGTCATCCCTGTCATCATCGCGGTCTGGCTGATGTGCTTTATCGAAAAGCGGCTGCATAAGGTTGTGCCGCCGATGTTCGACCTGTTCGTCACCCCGCTGGTTTCGGTATTTGTCACCGGCTATCTAACGCTGGCCGCTATCGGCCCGGTGTTCACGACGGTCGAGAACTTTGTCATCAACGGCGTGCAGTGGCTGATTGCCATCCCGCTTGGCATCGGTTCGTTCATCATGGGCGGCCTGTATGCGACCACGGTTGTTTCCGGCATCCATCACATGTATACCATCATCGACCTCGGCCAGCTCGGCGCGTACGGCCTGACCTACTGGCTGCCGCTGGCGTCCGCGGCCAATGTGGCGCAGGGCGGTGCGGCGCTCGCAGTCGCGCTCAAGACCAAGAATAAAAAGCTCAAGAGCATGGCGCTGCCCGCTTCGCTGTCCGCGTTCATGGGCATCACCGAGCCTGCGATCTTTGGCGTCAACCTGCGCTTTGTCCGTCCGTTTATTGCGGGCGCACTGGGCGGCGCGTGCGGCGCGCTGTATGCCTCGGTGGTCGGCTTGGGTGCGACCGGCACGGGCGTGACCGGCATCTTCGGCATCCTGCTGCACCTGCACCATCCGGTGCAGTACATCCTGACGATTGCCATTGCCACCGGCGTTGCATTTGTGGTATCGTGGATATTGGGCATCCCGGAGGAGAACACCCAGCCGCAGGCAGCGCCTGCCCCGGCGGAGGAAGCCCCGACTGTTGCAGCACCGCAGGGTGACAGTGTGCTGGCTGCGCCGCTGACCGGCACGGCGGTTTCGCTGGACGAGACGGGCGACCCCGCTTTCATGTCCGGCGCGCTGGGTAAGGGTGTCGCCATCCGCCCGACGGAAAACCGCGTGGTCGCGCCGTGCGATGGCACGGTGTCCGCCGTGATGGGGCATGCGGTCGGTATTTCGTGCGCCGACGGCGCCGAGCTGCTTATCCATGTGGGCATCGACACGGTCAGCCTGAACGGCCAGCATTATACCGGCTATGTGCAGGAGGGCCAGACCGTCAAGGCGGGCGACCTGCTGCTGGAATTTGACCGTGCGGCCATCGAAAAGGCCGGTTATCCGGTCATTACCCCGGTTGTTGTGACCAACGCGGCCGAGTTTGCCGCCGTTGAAGGTAAGCTGGGCGCGGTTACCGCGGGCAAGGATACGGTTCTGACGATCAAGCGATAAAAGGGGAGGATCACCATGAGCAACGCATTGCAGCGCGACCTGACCGCATTGGTGCGCCGCATCGAGCGCGAGGACGGGCCGCGCGCCGCAGCCGACCCGTGGCGGCAGCGGTTTCATCTGATGTCGCCCGTCGGCTGGCTCAACGACCCAAACGGCCTGTGCCGCTGCGGCGAGTGGTACCATGTGTTCTATCAGTACGGCCCGTTCGACGCGACCGGCGGCGTCAAGATGTGGGGGCATTACCGCAGCCGCGACCTGCTGCGCTGGGAGCAGCTGCCGGTCATGCTGTACCCCGACCAGCCGTGGGACATCCACGGGGTCTATTCCGGCTCGGCGCTGGTCGAGGATGGGACGATGTACCTGTACTACACCGGCAACGTCAAATTTGCGGGCAACCATGACTATATCCTGACGGGGCGCGGCCACAACACCGCGCTCGCCGTCTCGCGCGACGGCGTGACGGTGGAAAGCAATGAGCTGCTGCTGGAAAACCGCGACTATCCGGAAAATGTCACCTGCCATGTGCGCGACCCCAAGGTCTGGGCGCAGGACGGCAAGTATTATATGGTGCTGGGTGCGCGGACGAAGGATGACCGCGGCGAGCTGCTGGTGTACCAGTCGGACGACAAGCGGCATTGGACGCATTGCAATACGCTGACCACGGCCGAGCCGTTCGGCTATATGTGGGAGTGTCCCGACCTATTCTGTTTGGATGGGCAGTGGTTCCTGCAATGCTCGCCGCAGGGCGTGGCGCGGCAGGGCGACTGGTTCCAGAATGTCTACACCTGCGGGTACTTCCCGCTGGACGGCGACTTCCGCAGCGATTACACGCTGGGCGGCTTTGAGGAGATGGACTGCGGCTTTGACTTCTATGCGCCGCAGACCTTCCGTGACGGCGATCGCCGCATCCAGATCGGTTGGATGGGCATGCCGGACGCACCGTACACCAATCCGACGGTCGAGAACGGCTGGCAACACTGCCTGACCGTGCCGTGCCTGCTGCGGCGCGAGGGCAAGACGCTGCGCCGCACGCCGGTGCCCGAGCTGGAAGCGCTGCGCAAGGGGCGTGTTTCGCCGGAGGAGGCGCAGGTGTTCGACATGGTGTGCCGCACGGCGGCGCAGGGCAGGCTTGTCATCCGTGGCAGCGCTGTGGTAGAATGGGAGCAGGGACAGCTGCGCCTGACGCTCGATGGCGGCGGCGCGGGCCGTACCATGCGCGTAGCGCCGGTGGAGTCCGTCCGTTCGCTGCGGGTGCTGGCTGACAGTTCGTCGTTGGAGATTTTCGTCAACGACGGCGAGCGGGTGCTGTCTACGCGCTACTATCCGGCGCCGTATCTGCATGGCGTGACGATTTTCGGCGCGGAAGCTGAGCTCTGGGAGATGGGCTCGCTGCAAATCACAGAATAAACAGGATGTGGATGGATCATGTCGCAAATCAAACTGCTTGCGCTCGATCTGGACGGGACGCTGCTCGGGCCGGACAGCCGTGTGTCGCGTGAAAACGCGCGTGCGGTTCGTCAGGCGCAGCAGGCAGGCGTGCAGGTCGTGCTGTGTACCGGACGCAATATGGCCGAGGCGCGTTCGTTCAACGCCCAGCTGGACGCTTCGGCCGATTGGGCGGCTATCGCCAACGGAGCGGCGACGCTGCGCTTTGCCGACGGCAGGCAGGTCACGTTCGATGGGATGGACGCCGAAGATTGTGCCGCCGTGCGGCAGGTGTGCGCGCAGTTTGATGTGGACCTCTGCCTGCACACTGCGGAGGGCCTGTACTATGGGCGGGATTTTCAGGAATTCCTGACCGAACTGCGCCGCCGCGGCCACGTCGCGCTCGACGAGACGGCGCGCGGGTACCATTTCATCGGGCAGGCGGCGCAGTGGGATGCGGTGATCGGGCGCGAGCAGGGCCATGTGCTCAAGGCGATCATGCACCATCTTGACCCTGCGGTGGTCGACCGGATGATCGGGGCGCTGGAAGCGACGGGGCGGTTTGAACTGGCGCCGTCGATCATGTACGGGGGCGAGCTGAAAAACGTGGAGATCAACCACAAGGGCGTACACAAAGGCCGCGCGCTTGCCAAGCTGGCGGCGTATCTGGGCTTTGGCATGGACGCGGTGATGGCGATTGGCGACAGCGACAATGACCTTGCCATGCTGCGCATGGCGGGTCTGGGTGTGGCGATGGCGAACGCCGCGCCGCACATCCGCGCCGAGGCGGACGCGGTAACGGCGGACAATGCCGCCGACGGCGTGGCCGCGGCAATCAGACAATATATTCTGGAGGGACGGATATGAAAAAAGTGGTGGCCATCGGCGAGCTGCTGATCGACTTTGTGCCGCAGCAAAAGGGCTGCGCGCTGGATGAGGTGACGCATTTCGAGCGCGTTGCAGGCGGCGCGCCCGCCAATGTCGTCGCGGCGGTCGCGCGGCTGGGCGGCAGCGCGGCCATGATTTCACAGGTTGGCGAGGATGCGTTCGGCACGCACATCCTGAAAGTGTTGCAAGGCAACGGTGTGGATACGGCGGCGGTGTTCCGCACAGGCCGCGCCAATACCGGCCTTGCGTTCGTCTCGCTGGACGCGACGGGCAACCGCGAATTTTCCTTTTTCCGCAACCCCTCGGCCGACCTGTTCCTCGACGAAAGTCAGATCACGCCCGATCTGTTCACTGATTGCGCGGCACTGCACTTCTGCTCGGTCGATCTGGTTAACTGGCCGGTGCGGCAGGCGCACCGGCGCGCGATTGTGTTGGCGCGTGAGGCAGGGGCGTTCGTGTCGTTCGACCCCAATGTGCGCCTGCCGCTGTGGGACACCCCGGCGGACTGTCAGGCGGCGATCCGCGCATTCCTGCCTGCGGCCGACCTCGTCAAGCTGTCGGACGATGAGGTGGAGTTTGTCACCGGCTGCGCGGACGAGCGCGGGGCCGCAGAGCAGCTGCTTGCGGGTGGCTGCAAACTGGTGCTGGTCACGCGCGGCGCGAACGGTTCGGCGGCGTATACCCAAACCGCCGAGGCTTATGCCGATACACTGTCCGTCCCGGTGACGGATACGACCGGCGCGGGCGACTCCTTCATCGGCTCCTTCCTGTACCAGCTCACGCGGGACGGTGTGGGGGCGGATGGCCTGTCCGCGCTGCCGCAGGCACAGCTGGAAGCCTATCTGCGCTTTTCCGCGCAGTATGCGTCGCTCACTGTGCAGCATAAGGGCGCGGTCATGGCGACGCTGGACGAACTCAGGCAGGCCTATCCGGGTTGACCGCAGATGCGATATATGTCGCTGCCCTTGTGGCTGCGGCGCTTGAAAATCAGAGACGTTCCGATCAGAGAAAAAGCCCGCCTGCCGGCGGGCTTTTTGGCGTGTCTAGTACGCTGTTTTGGTGGACTTGCGCAGGGTGCCGCTGGCCGGAGGCCAGATCAGCAGCGAGATGGCGTAGTCTACCATGGAATGCACAAACGAGCCGACGAACACAAGCAGCAGGATGATGCGCACCAGTTCCGCGCCGGAAAGCCCTTGCCCGAAGTAGACCGGGACGCATACGCAGACCTCAGCCAGCGCGTGGATGACGCTGAGCGCCGCGCCAAACGCGACCAGCTTGACGCCGCGGGCGGGAACCTCCTGCTTGAAGTCGATCAGGGCAGGGTGCTGGCACAGATAGGCAGCGCCTAATCCGGCCCAGATGACATGGGTCAGCGCGCGCAGCACGACGGGCAGCGGGAACCCACCGAGGAAAAAGCCGAGCGTTGTGCCGAGCGACACGGCAACGCCCACCGACGGCGAGATGAACAGCGCCAGAAAAATCGCGACGTGGCTGGCAAGCGTAAAGCTCATCGGGTCGAGCGTGATTTTGACCGGGGAGAACATCGGGATGATGATGCCGATCGCGCACAGCACACCGGCAAGGGTCAGATGGTACAGGCTTTTGCTTTTTGTCATGGGGATCGAAGTCCTTTCCTTTGAAACTCAACGGGTATCAGTTTAACATCTGACAATTTATGTGTCAAGACATATGTTCCATAAAAAAGGACGTTGCTGCCCGTAAGTTTTTGTGATATAGTGGACAGGAAAGGAAGATAGTATGATTTCGATTGACCGTTTTACCGAAATTCTGGATGAATTGGCCGAGGAGCTGCCGCCTGCGTTCTTTGAGGAACTTAACGGCGGGATCGTGGTTGACCCCGGCCGTCCGCAGCATCCGGAAGCCCGTCACGGCGATTTATATGTGATGGGGGAATACCGCAGCGACCCGGCAATGGGGCATTATATCGTGCTGTATTACGGCTCGTTCCGTCGGGTGCACGGCGGGCTGGACGAGGCAGCGCTGCGGGAGGAGATGCGCAGCGTGTTGCGGCACGAATTCCGCCATCATGTCGAGGGACGGGCGGGTGTGCGCGATTTGGAAGTCTGGGATGAACAGCAGCTGGCGGCATATCGCGCAGACGAATAACAAAAAAACCGGCGGGGCGCGGAAGGCGCTTCGCCGGTTTTGTATGTCGGGATGGTTATTTGTCGTCGTGGAGCAGAAAGCCCTTGTCCCGCAAGGCCTGTATCACACGGTCGAGCGTGGTTTGGTCGGGGGCGCGTAGGGTGTGCAGATGGATGCCGCCGGTCAGGTCGCAGAGCGGCCGTCCGCCGGGGTTGCGGATCTTTTCGCAGAATATATCCGCGTCATACCGGGAAAAGATATGCAGCGGGGCGCAGATCTGGCCGTAAACCGCATGCTCGACCGTGACGTCGATCAGCGCGCCGCCCAAGTCTACGACGGTGTATAGCTCCTCCTGCAGCCGGTCATCCCCGTGGCGGCAGACGACGCGCTGCTCCGCGTGGGCGGGGGTGCAGGCGGTTTCCAGCACATAGCCGCGCGGTGTGGCAAGCACGGACAGGCCGCCCGCACGCAGCAGGGCGACATCCCCCACGATGATCTGGCGGCTGACGCCGCATTGTGCCGCCAGCGCCGTTGCAGAGAGCGGGCCGCTGGCCTGCATCAGCAGCTGGGTGATTTTGGTGCGCCGTTCGGCAGCGTTCATGTGCGGTCAACTCCTTAATACCCTTATCATAGCAAAAGAAAAAGGACTATGCAAGCATAGTCCCTGAAATTTCATGCGGTGATCAACCCAGCAGATAGACGTTCGCGGTCTGGATGCCCAGCTCGTACGCACGGTTATGCGAGGAAACAAACACGTCAATCTTGTTATTCTTGATCGCGCTGCCGGTATCCTCCGCGATGAACATGCCGTAGCCTTCGATATAAACACGGCTGCCCAGCGGGATGATGGAAGAGTCGACCGCGATGGTACGGCCTTCCGTCGGGGTGGTGCCGGACGCGGTCTTGCTGCCGGTCTTGCCGTTGCAGGTCGCGCACGGGCAGTAGAAGCTCAGTTTATAGCTGCCAAGCGCAGTGGCGTTGCTCTTGATGGTGCTGGAGGCCAGCAGCGAGGTGGAATAGGCGACCGTTCGGGCCGAAACCGGCGCGGTCAGCAGATCCTTGTAGGCGGTCTGCGCAGCAGCCTGCTCCTTGGCAGCGGTCTCTGCCTTATCCTTGGACTGAGCCAGCGCCTGTTCGGCGGCGTTGATCTCGTCCGAGGTCAGCACATTGCCGACCGATGCGTTCAGGTTGGAAGAAAGCAGGGCAACCGGCTGATCGAGCGCCGCAGCACTGACCGAAGCCAGCGTGCTGACGGCCACTACCGCAGCGATCAGTTTGGAAGCGTGCTTCCGCGTGAAAAAGAACATTCGTTACACTCCTAAATCGTCGTGAAAACCCGCGCAAGGCGCGGCATCGGATGTTACCGATTTGTTTTCAGGTTGTTACTGATTTGTTTTCGAACTGTTGCCGTTCTGTAACCTATGATACTGTACATTTGCGAATTTGTCAAATGGTTTTCATCAATTTTATATAAAATGCACAATATAAAAAGAATACGAGTATCGTATCTGTACGCTGATGGGTAGAAAAAGCCCATATTTTGTGGTGTGGAGCGTTTTGATGCACAAGAGTGGTTACAAAAGGCTGTTACCATCGGCGGGGTGGGGAGACGGGAAATGCAGCAGGGGTGGGATGCCATGCCGGTGGGGAAGCATGTCCGGCGGGTATAAGGCAGCGCTGCGCGCGGATACTATATTATATATACTGGATGATACGGCTGGCTCGGACGCCGTGCCAGTAGGGATACGGCAAAAAAATCTTTACACAGGCGGCAGGCTGTGGTATTCTTAAAATAAGTGTTTGCAGTCCGCGCGGGTATGCGCGACGGTGCAACAAACCCTTATCATGGATAGAAAGACAGATGAACGGGATGGCAGCTCTGTCTTTGTAAGCGGCGCGGGAAATAACCCGGGGGCCGCATGGATCAACATCAAATCAGATACGAAAAGGAAAGTGATACCACAATTATGAAAGAAAAACTGAAGATTATACCGCTGGGCGGTCTCAACGAGATCGGCAAGAATATGACGGTCATCGAGTACGGCAACGATATTCTTGTCATCGACTGCGGCGTTGCGTTCCCGGATGACGACATGCTGGGCGTCGATCTGGTCATTCCGGATACGACCTACCTCAAGCGCAACCTGAACAAGCTGCGCGGTTATGTCATTACGCACGGCCATGAGGACCACATCGGTGCGATCCCGTATGTGCTGCGCGAATGCAACGCGCCGGTTTACGCCACGCGCCTGACGTGCGGCATCATCGAGACCAAGCTGAGCGAGCACAAAATGCCGCAGAAGGTCAAGCTCAACCGGGTGCGCGCGGGCGACACGATCAAGCTGGGCGGCTTCAAGGTCGAGTTCATCCACACCAACCATTCGATCGCGGACTCGGTCGCGCTGGCGATCACCACGCCGCTGGGCGTGCTGCTGCACACGGGCGACTTCAAGATCGACCTGACGCCGGTTTCGGGCGAGATGATCGACTTGGTGCGCATCGGCGAGCTGGGCAAAAAGGGCATCCTTGCGCTGATGAGCGACTCGACCAATGTCGAGCGCCCGGGCTACACGCCGAGCGAGAAGATCGTCGGCAAATCGCTGGAGAAGTTCATCACCGAAAGCGACCAGCGCATCATCATCGCTACCTTTGCGTCCAATGTGTCCCGCTTGCAGCAGATCCTGGACATTGCGGCCAAGACGGGGCGCAAGGTCGCGGTTTGCGGCCGCAGCATGGAGAAGATCTCCAAGGTCGCGAGCGAACTGGGCTATCTCAAGGATACCGGCAAGGTGATGATCGATATTTCCGAGATCAAGCGGCATCCGCGCAGCCAGCTGATTATTGTGTCCACCGGTTCACAGGGCGAGACCATGTCCGCGCTGTACCGCATGGCCTACGGCAGCCATAAGCAGGTCGAGGTCAACGCAGGCGACCGCATCCTGATCGCGGCGTCTGCCATCCCCGGCAACGAGAAGTCGATCAACAACATGGTCAACGAGCTGTATAAGCAGGGCGCCGAGGTCATTTACGACCGCTCTGCCGCCATCCATGTTTCCGGCCATGCCTGCCAAGAGGACCTCAAGCTGATGCTCGGCCTGTGCAAGCCCAAGTACTTCATCCCGGTACACGGCGAATACCGCATGCTGATGCGCCATGCCGGCCTTGCCCGTGAAATGGGCGTCAACCCCCGGAACGTGCTGATTACGGAAATCGGCCGTCCGGTTGAGATCAGCGAAAACTCCGCCCGTCTGGGCAATCCGGTGCCGGCGGGCCGCCTGTTGGTGGACGGTCTGGGCATTGGCGACGTCGGCACGGCGGTGCTGCGCGACCGTAAGCACCTGTCCGAGGACGGCCTGCTGGTTGTGGTCGTCACGGTCGACGCAACCACGGGCGTGGTCATCGCGGGGCCGGATATCGTTTCGCGCGGTTTCGTCTATGTCAAGGAGGCGGAGGCGCTGATGGAGGAGCTGCGCAACATCTCGCAGATGGCGCTCGACCGCTGCGCGGTGGAAAACCTGCGCGATTGGAACAGCCTCAAGTCGGCCATCAAGGGCGACGTGAGCGATTACCTGTTCAAAAAGACCAAGCGCAGCCCGATGGTGCTGCCGATCATCATGGAAATTTAATCGGGTTGATAAAAAGCAGCAAGGGCGCGGCCAAACGGCCGCGCCCTTGCTGCTTATATTTTTAAGTTTGTCAGGCAGGCTGCTCCGGCTGCGGGGTGTGGCGCAAGTCCCAGTCGATGGGCGCGATGCCATGCTGCTCGAGGAAGGCGTTGCATTTGGAAAAATGCCGGCATCCGAAAAAGCCGTTGTGGGCTGACAGGGGGGAAGGGTGCGGGCACTCGAGGATCAGGTGCTGCGGCGCGGTGATCAGGCTTTTTTTGGCGCGCGCATTGCCGCCCCACAGCAGGAACACAACCGGCTGTTCCCGGTCGTTGAGCTTTTGGATGACGTGGTCGGTGAAGGTCGTCCAGCCGATGTTCTTGTGACTGTTAGCCTGTCCGCGCCGCACGGTCAGCACCGTGTTGAGCAGCAGCACGCCATGCTTGGCCCACGGGGTCAGCGTGCCGCCCTGCGGCGGCGCAATACCGAGGTCGCTTTGCAGTTCCTTGAAAATGTTCTGCAGGCTGGGCGGCGGCGCGACGCCCGGCTGTACCGAGAAGCAAAGCCCATGCGCCTGTCCGGGGCCGTGGTAGGGGTCCTGCCCGAGCAGCACGGCCTTGACGTCCTTATATGCCGTGTAGCGCAGCGCGTTGAAGATATCATTCATCGGCGGATAGATGGTCTGCTCCGCGTATTCCTTTTTCAGCCAGTAGCGGATGCGCTTGTAATAGTCCTGCTGGAATTCGTCCGCCAAAATCTCATCCCAGTCGTTTCCCAGATGTACCATAACGCCCTCCTGCAAATGTTTGTACCAGTATACCACAGATTCCGGCAAAATGCTATTGACAGGATATGTCCGTGCCGTTATACTATAAGTGTATTAAGACACATAATACAGATAAGACACGAAAGGAGGCGCACCGGTGATACGGATCGACTATCGGGACGGCCGCCCGATCTACGAGCAGGTCGTCGATCAGGTGGAGTCGCTCGCGCTGCGCGGCGCGCTGCCATCGGGCAGCCAGCTGCCCAGTGTGCGGCAGTTGGCGGTCGAGCTTTCGATCAACCCGAACACCATCCAGCGGGCGTATGCCGAGCTGGAACGGCGCGGTGTGATCTATGCGGCCAAGGGGCGCGGCAACTTTATTTCGGACGATATTTCCGTGCTGCGCACGCGGCGGCTGGATGAAATCGGCGCACAGATCGGCGCACTGGCGGCGCAGGCGCGCGCGCTGGGCGCGACCGACGCGCAGCTGCAGGGCTGGATAGCACAGAAGGGGGAGGATGGAACATGATTACGGCGGATAACGCAACCAAGCGCTTCGACCAGATCACGGCGGTCGACCATGTGTGCGCCGAGGTGCGAAACGGCTCGGTCTATGGGCTGATCGGCTCGAACGGCGCGGGCAAGTCGACATTTTTGCGCATGCTGTCAGGCATCTTGAAGCCGGACGAGGGCACAGTGCAGATCGACGGGGCGGATATTTTTGAAAATGTGGCGCTCAAAGAGCGGTTTTTCTTCATTTCGGACGAACAGTTCTTTTTCCCGAACTGCACGCCCGCGGACATGAAAAACTATTACAAGCGGTTTTACAGCCGTTTTGACGACGACCGCTACCGCAAGTTGATGGACGGTTTCGGGCTGGACGAGAACCGCAAGATCCGCACGTTCTCCAAAGGCATGAAAAAGCAGGTCTCGGTCATCTGCGGCATCTGTTCGGGCACGGACTACCTGTTCTGCGACGAGACGTTCGACGGGCTTGACCCGGTCGTGCGGCAGACGGTCAAAAGCCTGTTTGCCGAGGACGTCGAAAACCGCGGCCTGACCCCGGTCATCGCGTCGCATAACCTGCGCGAGCTGGAGGATATCTGCGACCACGTCGGCCTGCTGCACCGCGGCGGCATCCTGTTCTCGCGCGACCTCGATGAAATGAAGCTCGGCATGTTCAAAATGCAGTGTATTTTCACCAGCGAGCTGCCGGAAAACGCATGGGCTGGCTTTGATTTGCTGCATCTGGACAAACGCGGCTCGCTCTACACGCTGACCGCGCGCGGCAGCCGCGAGGAGCTGCTCGACCGCGTCAACGCCATGCAGCCGACGTTCTGCGAGCTGCTGCCGCTGACGCTCGAGGAAATCTTTATCAATGAAACGGAGGTGGCGGGCTATGACCTCAAAAAACTTCTCTTCTAAGGGGCTGTTGGGCGACAGCCTGCGCCGCAACCTGTGGGGCTTTGTGCTGGGCGGCGTCGGGTTCTTCCTGTCCCTGCTGCTGCCGCTGCTGATGGTGATGCAGCGCGCGCTGCAAGACCATGCAGAACATTTGCGGGAATATCCGGAGCTGGTGGACAACGATTGGCAGAGGGCGCTGGAGCAGGTCGCGACGTTTTTGGGCGGCGGCAATATCTTTGTGAAAACCGTGCTGATCGTGATGGCAATTGTGTGCGGCGTGGCCATGTTCGCCTATCTGCATTCCCGGCAGAAGGTGGATTTTTATCACAGCCTGCCCATTTCGCGCACGCGGCTGTTCGCGAACAACTTTGTGACCGGCATTATTCTGTCGCTGCTGCCGTATCTGGTGGTTTTTGTGCTCGCATTCGCCTGCACTTATGGCATGGGCTTTGGCGCGGCGGTCGACGTGGGCGCGCTCGGCGCGGCACTCGTCAGCCATATCATCCTGTTTGTGACCATCTACGCGCTGACCGTACTGACTACGGTCGTGTGCGGCAACACGGTGATTACGCTGCTGCTGCTCGCGTGGGTACATCTGTCGCCCATGCTGGCGCGGTTCCTGTTCGCCGGGCTGTGCGAAAAATTTTACAGCACCTATTACTTTGCAATGGCAACCGAGAATATACAGCAGACGGTACGGCTGTCGCCGTTGGTTGAGATGTATGATATCAACGGGTTTTCGTTTAACTTCTTATTCACTTCCCGGATAGGCAAGGCGGTGCCCTCCGCAGTCGGGCTGCTGATTGCCTACCTTGTGGTAGCGGTTGCCGCAACCGCGCTGGCGCTCTGGCTGTTCCGCATCCGCCGCAGCGAGCGCGCAGGCGTGGCGCTGGCATTCTCCCGCATGAAATTGCCGCTCAAGGTCTATATGTGCCTGTTCATGGGCGTGGCGTTTGGTATGGTATTTGGCGTGATCGCAGGCGACTTCTGGTTCTGGATCGGTCTGGTGATCGGCACGGTGCTGACGCATTGGATCGTTGAGATCGTCTACGCGTTTGATTTCAAGGCGATTTTCGGCAAGCCGCTGCACCTGTTGGCCATCCTCGCCGTGCTGTTTGCGGCAATGCTGTGCATGAAGTTCGACGTGACCGGATACGATACCTGGCTGCCCAAGCGGAGCGAGATACAGGCGGTCAGTGTGAACGGCGACGCCAGCGAAATGCTGTCCGACGCGGCCAATATCGACGCGGCCTACCGGCTGGCCGAGATCGGCTGTGAGGTCAATGCAGATGCACTGCGGGAGCAGGGCAACTATCAAGGCGTTACGCTGCGGTTCTGGCTGAACGGCCGCACAGCGATCCGCTATTTCACCCTGCCGGACGATGAAGAAGTGAACACGCTGGCGAAGCAGATCTACGCCACAGAGGAATATAAGCGCGTCACATGGCCGCTGTTCCGGGTTGATTTGGACGCACAGGACGGGCAGGGCATCTCGCTCGATGTTTTCACCAATGAAAGCAGCTACGGTATTGCGGCTACGATCTCGAAGCCGGATGCCGTGCAGCAGATTCTGACCACGCTGCGCGAGGAGTCGCTTGCCCGCAAGGAAAACGGCCTGCCTGTGCTGCGGCTGGACCTCAATATCGTGTATAGCGACGGCGGACTCCGATATGAAGGGGAAGCGTATGTCACCGCAGAGGATACCAAGACGCTGGCGCTGATTGAAGAAGTGGCTGGGGTCAAGCCGGTCGCACTGTCGGCAGCAAATGTTGACATGATTAACCTGCAGTACAGCTATCGTTATGGCGACAGCAATAATTATTATTGGGAAACTGTGCAGGTGACCGATCAGGCAGATATTGCGGCGCTGCTGCAAAACGCCTGCAACCGCGATGCCATGGATCTGTATAGCCAGCGCGAAGCGGTTCGGAATGGCTTTGCCATCGACTCGCACACGGACAGCATGGATATCACTGCGCGCATCAGTCAGAAGGGCAGCGAGGATTGGATCGGGCTGCTCTATGCCGAGGGCGACTGGCCGGAGGCAGTCATTGAGAAATACCGCCCGGATTTCACTTCGATTGCGGAGACCGGCACGGACGGTGAAATGGCGGGTGTAGTGGACACCGAGGCGCTCGGATGAAACGGCGCGACGTGTGCGGCATGCTCGTGCTGCTGGTGTATCTGATGGGTGTCGGGCTTGTGACCGGGCCGTCGCTCTACCAGTTGATCGTCGGGCATCTGCCAGAGCCTAAGCTGGAGCTGCTCCCGTTTGCGGACATCATCGGTATTATTATCGATTCGATTGTGCATCATCATGGCGCTGGTATCATTCTGAATATCTTTGGAAATATCATTCTGTTTGTGCCATTAGGCTTTCTGCTGCCGCTGTTCTGGCCGTATTTTGGCAGGGCGCGGCGAACCATCCTGTTTTCCGCCGGACTGTCGCTCAGTATCGAGCTGATCCAGCTGATCGCGGGCGGCGTGACCTCGGTCGACGACCTGATACTCAACACGGCGGGTGCGGCGCTCGGCTTTGCGCTGGCAAAGCTGCTGCTGCGTGGCCGCCCGCGGCGCGATGGACGCGCCGCGTGGGGCTATCCGCTCGCGTGCTGGGTCACGGTCATTGTGCTGGCGACGGTCACCGATATGATGTCGCTCGGTCTGGTTTGGTAGGATAGGGAGCAAGTGGATAGGGAAAAGGGATCGCCCTTACGGGGCGATCCCTTTTGTGTTACTGTTTCATGGTCAGCGAAATGCGGTGGGTTTTGGGGTCGGCGGACAGCACGGTCACATCAACCACATCGCCGACCGTCACAACCTCGGACGGGTGCTTGACAAAGCGGTTGCACAGCTGCGAAATGTGCACCAGCCCGTCCTGATGCACGCCGATATCGACGAATGCGCCGAAGTCCGCGACGTTGCGCACCGTGCCCTTGAGCTTCATGCCGGGCTTTAAGTCCTTGATGTCCAGCACATCCGAGCGCAGCAGCGGGGGCGGCAGCTCGTCGCGCGGGTCACGGCCGGGCTTTTGCAGCTCGGCGATGATGTCGGTCAGCGTCGGCACGCCGACGCCGCAGCGCGCGGCGGCATCGGACAGGCCGAGCTGCTTTGCGCGCGCGGGCAGCTCGCCGATCTTGCCCTGCGCCGCGTCCGCGACCGTGTAGCCGCACAGCATGAGCAGTGTTTCGGCGGCTTTGTACGCCTCCGGGTGCACGCCCGTGCGGTCGAGCAGGTTTTTGCCGTCCGGCACGCGCAGGAAGCCCGCGCACTGCTCAAACGCCTTGGGGCCGAGCCCCTTGACCTTTTTCAGCTGCGCGCGGCTGTCGAACCGGCCGTTTTGCTCGCGCCACAGGGCGATGTTTTTGGAAACCGTCTGGCTGATGCCCGCGACGCGGCGCAGCAGGGCGGGGGAAGCGGTGTTCAGGTCGACGCCGACCGCGTTGACGCAGTCCTCGACCACGCCGTCGAGCGCATCGCTCAGCCGTGCCTGCGGCATGTCGTGTTGGTATTGGCCGACGCCGATCGACTTGGGGTCGATCTTGACCAGCTCGGCAAGCGGGTCCTGTAGGCGGCGCGCGATGGATACAGCCGAGCGCAGATTGACGTCAAAGTCCGGGAACTCCTCAGCCGCGATGGGGGATGCCGAATAGACCGACGCGCCCGCCTCGGACACGACCATATAGTCGATGCCGCCGCCGTAGTCACGGATAAAGTCCGCGACGAAGATTTCGCTCTCCTTGGAGGCGGTGCCGTTGCCGATGGCGATGCAGGTGACCTTGTGCTTGTCGCACAGGCGGCGCAGCGTGCGCCCCGCGTCCTCGGTCTTTTTGAGCGGCGGGGTAGGGTAGATGACGGCGGTGTCCAGCACCTTGCCGGTCTCGTCCACGACGGCCAGCTTGCAGCCGTTGCGGTAGCCGGGGTCAAAGCCGAGCGTGACGCGGCCGCGTACGGGCGGCTGCATGAGCAGCGGCCGCAGGTTGAGCGCGAAGGTGTGGATGGCTTGCTCGCTGGCCGCGTCGGTCAGCTCGCTGCGCAGCTCGCGCTCGAGCGAGGGGAACAGCAGCCGTTTCCAGCTGTCCGCGCAGGTCTCGCGCAGCAGCGCGGCGTAGGGGTTCTTGGGGTGCACGGCCGCGCGGGCGACCGTGGCCAGCGCCTCGGTCTCGTCGCATTCGAGCGTGACCTTGAGCTTGTCCTCCTTTTCGCCGCGGTTGATGGCGAGCACGCGGTGGCTTTGCAGCTTGCGCACCGGCTCGGAAAAATCGTGGTACATGGCGTAGACCGTATCGGTTTCGTCGGTGCCTGCTGTGCGGATCACGCCCGTGCGGTGCAGCAGCGCGCGCAGGCGGCCGCGCAGCGCGGCGTCGTCCGACAAGTCCTCCGCGATGATGTCGGAAGCGCCCGCCAGCGCGTCCTGCGCAGTTTCAACGCCCTTTTCAGCATCAACATAGGGCTGCGCCAGTTCCTCGGGCGCAGGGGCAGTACCGCGCGCGTCCAGCAGCGCCGCAGCCAGCGGCTCCAGCCCCTTTTCGCGCGCGGCGGACGCGCGCGTGCGCCGCTTGGGGCGGTAGGGGCGGTACAGGTCGTCCAACGCGGCGAGCGTCTGCGCGGACGCAATGGCGGCGGATAACTCATCCGTCAGCTTGCCCTGCGCCTCAATCGCTGTGCGGATCTCGTCGCGGCGCCCGTCCAGATTGCGCAGATAGGCCAGCCGGTCGGCAAGCTGGCGGATGGTCTGGTCGTCCATCGCGCCGTGCAGCTCCTTGCGGTAGCGCGCGATGAACGGCACGGTGTTGCCGTCGTCGAGCAGCTTGACAATGTTTTCGACATATTCCTGCTTTTGCCCAAGCTCGCGGGCAAGGATTTCGATAATGCTTTCCATGGGTTTCGCTCCTTTTTCAGGCTGGTTCCTATTGTACCATAGATTGCCGGGGGAGAAAACAAAAAATCCCGCGCCGGGCAGCGCGGGATGGGTCAAACAAAAATGTTCTGCACGAGATACATATATAATATCGTGCCGACGCCGATGGACAGCAGGTTGTTGCGTTTCCAGATGTGCAGCAGCGCGGTCACCGCGATGCACAGCAGTTCGGGCGCGCCGTGCGGCGCGGCCAGCCAGTTGACGCTCTTGACGCAGTATACGACCAGCAGCGCGATCACCGCGGGCGGCAGCGCCTCGCCCAGATAGCGCACGATGGGCGGGATGGGCTTTTTGCCGTTGAACAGCAGGAACGGGGCGACGCGGGTGGCAAAGGTGCAGACCGCGGCGACCAGGATCATGATAATCGCGCGTTGTGGGGTCATTGTGCGGCCTCCTTTGCA
>NZ_CALWUN010000008.1 GCF_944384735.1 uncultured Agathobaculum sp.
ACCGAATGCACCAGACCACTGTCCTTATCTACGCCGATATGGGCCTTATAGCCAAAGTGCCATGCATTGCCCTTTTTAACCGAATGTGCCTCCGGATCGCGTTGCTTTTCCCGGTTTTTTGTGGAAGATGGCGCGGCCATCAGGGTGGAATCCACAATCGTCCCCTTTTTCAGCAGCAGGCCGCGCTCCTGCAGCAACCCTGCCACTTGCGCAAACAGTTTTTCCTGTAGATCGTGCTTGAGCAGCAGATTTCGGAATCGGCCCAGCGTGTCGCCGTCCGGCATCTGGTTGCTGGATTCCACACCGCAAAAGTCCGAGGCTGTCAGGCTGTCCATCGCTTCCGCCACTGTTCCCTCATCCGATAGGTCATACAGGTTTTGCAGCACATGCAGACACAGCATCAGCTCCAGATCATAGGGCTTGTTTCCGCGCTCTCCTTATTTTCGCTCGCTGCGCTATATTCTCTTTGTGCGGTGCTGCCTTAAACGCTTTGCCTCCCTGATGCTTTATTTCCCGGCATGGCACTTTATGATGACCGGCGCATTTGCTCCAGTGCCCAATTCCCGATCAACAACTCTGCATCACGGGCCATGCGTTCCTGCTCAGGCGCCCGGCTGGCCGTTATGTGGAGTTTTTCATATTCCGGGTTGTTTTCCTCGATGAAGCCGTGGATCGAACCGGCATATCGCCTTACGTCCGCAGATATCCCATTCTCTTCCAAAGCTGCCTGATAGGTCAGACTTTTCTCGCTGAAGGAATCGTTATCGGCCAGCACGAACAGCGCCGGTGCGATCGTCCCCTGCTGCGCCGGGGTCAGGGCGTGATACCGCTCTACGGCGTCCCCGATATAAGCATGGCACAGCACCTGCGCCGCCACGTCGATATCCTCCACCTTGAGCGCAAGGACGGCCGCCGCCGCATGATAGGCGCCCGCCGAATAGCCCATGACGCACAAGCGCCCGGGGTCGGCGTGGTACTCCTCTGCGTGTGCCTTGCAGTAGCGGATGACATCGGCCACTTCCTCGGTGCCGTACGCAATGGGCGTCTCGTCGGTCATCAGCCGATAATTGATGTTGACCACGATCACATTCCAGCTCTTGGAGATGCGGTCGCTCTGCGTGTCCAACGTATCGTCGTCGCCCGCGATGAACGCGCCGCCGTGGATGTTGAACACCACCGGCAGCGCGACCGCCCCTTCCGGGATATACAAATTGACCTCTACGGGGTCTTTGCCGTCCCGCGGGACGAGCAGGCGCTCGCCCAGCCGTTCCCCGTCCGGCTTTGCCATGTTCGCCTGATCCTCCGCGCGGAGCTTGGTCATTTTCCAGTTGGCATAGCCGAAGAGCCCGGCCGCAGCTGCGGCCAGCACGACGACAAACAACAATACGATCCCCAGTATCTTTATCGCGTTTTTCACAACAGCACCCCTTGCTTTTTTGCTGAAGCAAGTGTATCGTAAAGGCTGTGACGAGTCAAGTGTATCGGCAATAATAAGACAGTTTCAGGGGTGCTGTATCCGCATGAACAATCAGGAGAAAAACGCCTATGTGCGGGAAAACGCACACAGGCGCTATTGCAGCTTTTGCAGGGCAAAAAAATCGACGACATCTCGGTCAGCGAACTGACCCGGCAGGAGCAGGTAGGCAAGGTCTCGTTTTACCGGAATTATCAAAGCCTTTCCGATATCCTGTTCCAGTATGACAGGCTGCTGGCGAATACCTGGGGTGCGGCTTACGACAGCAACCCGACCTCGAACCCTTCCAACCTCTTTGGCAGGCTGTTCCAGCACTATAAAGATCACGCGGATTTCTATCTGCTGCTGTACCGCAACGGCCTGACCGATGCCATGCTGCACACCATTCAGGAGCGCTGCGGCCTGCGTCCCGAGCTGTCAAACCGGGAGGCCTACGAGAAATCCTTCCGGGCCTACGGCATCTACGGCTGGCTGCTGGAATGGATGCGGCGCGGCATGGCGGAATCCACCGAGGATATCAACGCCATGCTGCAGGGTCAATAGCGGGGTGAGAACTGTTTTGCGCGGTATGCTGCCATTTCTGCCGTTGTGCGGCGCCCCGTTGCAGCCAAGAAATCTCTCCTCCCGCCATCCGCTACGCTTTGTTCAAGGAGGTATCTGCTATGTCTGTGATGCAAATCGAGCATTTATCCTTTACCTATCCCGGCAGCTTTGACCCGGTTTTCGAGGATGTCAGCTTGCGGTTTGACACCCGCTGGAGGCTCGGCCTGATCGGTCGGAACGGTCGCGGGAAAACCACCCTGCTGCGTCTGCTGCTGGGACAATATGCATGCGGCGGCGCTGTTCACACGTCTGTGCCCTGCGATTACTTCCCCTACCCGGTGCATGACCCGGATCAGCCGACCGGGACGGTGCTGCAGTCCGTCTGCCCGGAAGCGCAGGAATGGGCGCTGTTGCGCGAGTTATCCCTGCTCGAGGTGGACGAGGATGCGTTTTGGCGTCCGTTCTCTACATTGTCCGGCGGCGAGCAGACCAAGGCGCTGTTGGCCGCGCTCTTTCTGCGGGAGGGACGCTTCCCGCTGATCGACGAGCCGACCAATCATCTGGACGCGCATGCCCGCGCCGTGCTGTCCGGTTATTTGCGCCGCAAGCGCGGCTTTTTGCTGGTCTCGCACGACCGGCACTTTCTCGACGGCTGCGTCGACCACATCGTGTCGCTCAACCGCGCGGATATCGAGGTGCAGGCCGGCAACTTTTCTTCTTGGTGGCAGAATTACGAGCGGCAGCAGGCGTTCGAGGCCACGCAGGACGCGCGGCTGCAAAAGGAGATCGCCGGCCTGCAAAAAGCCGCCCGACGCACAGCCGGTTGGTCGGACCGCACCGAGGCAGCCAAGTATGGCGGCGGCCCGGTCGACCGCGGTTTTATCGGGCACAAGTCCGCCAAAATGATGCAGCGCGCCAAGTCCATCGCGGCGCGGCAGGAGCGGGCCATTGCGCAGAAATCCAGCCTGCTGCACAACCGGGAACGCGCCGAGCGCCTCAAGCTGTCCCCGCTGTGCTACCATGCCGACCGGCTGGCATCGTTTTCGCAGGCTGCCGCCGTTTACGACGGCCATCCGGCGGGGGCGCCGGTTTCCTTCGAGGTGCACCGCGGCGACCGCATTGCGCTCGACGGCCGGAACGGCTGTGGCAAAACCAGCCTGCTGCGCCTGCTGACCGGCGCACCCATCGACCATTGCGGTACGGTGACAGTCGCTTCGGGGCTTGTGATCTCCTATGTGCCGCAGGACACCGCGCATCTGCGCGGTTCGCTGTCGGATTTTATTGCCGCACACGGGCTGGATGAAACGCTGTTCAAGTCCATCCTGCGCAAGATGGACTTCGCCCGCGCGCAGTTTGAAAAGGACATGGCGGCGTATTCTGCCGGACAGAAGAAAAAGGTGCTGCTGGCCAAAAGCCTGTGCGAGCGGGCGCACCTGTATGTCTGGGACGAGCCGCTCAACTACATCGACGTATTTTCCCGCATGCAGATCGAGCAGCTGCTGGCGGAATTTGCGCCGACGATGGTCTTTGTTGAGCATGACCGCGCCTTTCGTGACGCGGTTGCCACAAAAATAATCGGGCTGTAGGCGGCGATGCCACCCACAGCCCGGGCTTACGGTATTGCTTACGCGGCGGCATCCTGTGCGTGCGCCGCGAGATAGGCGTCCAACCGGACGCCGACATTGTGCTGCAAATTACGGTAGAAGAACTGATAGTCATAGATATGGTAGATGCCGGCCTCAAAGGTGTCGATCACCGGCGGGTAGTCCTCGGGGGATACGTCGGTCACCTTGAGCGCGCCGCGCGTCCCGTCAATATAGGCGCCGGTCAGCTGCGGCACTTCCAGCAGGATGTTGCCCTCGTAATCCAAAAAGCATGCGCCCTTGTTCAGCGTCTTGTCGGCGGGCGTGCTGTCGGTCTTCCAGTTGAGCGGGTTGATCGCCAGCGTGCGCACCCCGGCCGGGATCATGTTCGACTGGGTGATGCTTTCGGCCTCGCTGTTGAAGGCGATGATAACGCCCGTGTCGTCCTCGCCGGACGCAAAGCGCAGGTGCGGGTATTCTTCCATCTCCTGCTCGGTGATGCGCCAGCCGATGGCGTAGCAGGCGACCAGCTGGTCGTCCAGCGCCTCATCGGCAAAAAACTCCTTGAGCAGGCGCAGGCTCATGTCCGCACCCTGCGAAAAGCCCGCCAGAATGATCGGCTGGCCGTCGTTGTAGTGCTCGAGGTAGTAGGCGAACGCATCCCGCACATCCTCATACGCCGCGGACAGGCGCTCCTCCAGCTCGTCTTTGGGCAGCAGGTAGTCGGTCAGCGACGCCTGCCGGTAATAAGGCGCGAAGAAGCGGGCGTCCGCGTCGTAAATGCCCTTTTCCATGTTGATTGCGCCAAGGAAGTTGGCCTTATCCTGTTCGTTTTCCAGCGACATGTTGAACTGTTCCTCATCCCCGCCGACATACACGGTCGGCGCGACAAAGAACACATCGGCTTCGCCGGTTTCCCCGGTTGGCAGATACGCCCAGTTTTCCGCCTGCGCGTACATGGAACCCGTCTGTGCCTGCGCCCCGTCCGACGGCGTGCCGCCGCATGCTGTCAGCCCCAGCGCAAGCAGCAGCGACAGGGAAATGAGTTTGGTTTTCATCAATTGTCCTCCTCTCATGCAGCCTGACAGCCCCCCGGGCTGTCAGGCCCGCCCTCTATCATACCGTATCCGGGCGGGTTTGGCAAGCAGCATCTGCCAGCAGCGGTGCGGTCACCGCGCGGAAGTACGCATCCAGCTGCCCCGGCGTTTGCCGCTGCCGCCCATCCAGCCACCAGAGCACCATCTCGACAAAGCTGCCCGCGATGTGGTTGACCAGAAAGTCCTGCGGCACGCCGCCGGGATGGTCGGGCAGCGCCAATTCTGTCCGGATGAGCTCACGCAGCCCCTCTTTGAAGTACCGCAGGAACAGCCCGCGGCTTTCGCAGCAGAGCAGGCCGAGGATGTTGCGGTCGTTGCGCTGCAAGTGTTGCAACAGGTGGCAGAACACCGAGTCCGGCGCCGCCCCGTCCGAGTACAGCCCGTGGCTGTGGGCGCTGTCCCGCGCGCTGTCCAGAATGTGCCCGAACAATTCGCCGCACAACGCGCGCAGCAGATCGTCCTTGGTTTGGAAATGGGCATAGAAGGTCGTGCGGCCGACATCCGCCGCCGCAATGATCTGCTGCACCGTGATCCTGCTGTAAGGTTTTTCAGCCAGCAATGCGCTGAACGCCGTGAAGATCGCCGCGCGCGTTTTCCTCTGCCGCCGGTCCATCGCCATACCTCCCGTACAAAATGCAAAAATTGTCCGGTATCGCACAGGGGCGGCAAATCATACCTTGCCTTTGCCCTGCCGCCCTTCTACAATAAAGACAGAACAATCTGTTCGTTATCTCAAATTGTACGGAATGCCGCGGCGGCTGTCAAGTCCGCCGCGCGGGAGGGGAGCAAAATGCTGAAAAGAGTTACCGATTGGCTGGCCGGGCTGCCGATGACGGCCGTCTCCGGCGTATGCCTGCTGCTCAGCCTGCTGCTGCGGCTGCGGGGTGGGACCGGCGCGCTGCCGCTCGATCCGGCGTGGGCGGCGGTTGTCATCAGCGGCGCGCCGCTGCTCTATCTGGCGGTCTGGCGCATGGTACACAATCCGGGCATCAGCAAAATTTCGTCCGCGCTGCTGATTTCGATTGCCATGTGCGCCGCTGTCGCCATTGGCGACCTGTTTGCCGCGGGTGAAGTGGCGTTTATCATGGCGATTGGCGCAATTTTGGAGGAACGCACGACGCAGCGCGCCCGCAAGGGGCTGACCAGCCTGATCCGGCTGACGCCTGTCCAAGGTCGTCTGCTGACCGAATCCGGGGAAACCATGGTGCCGATTGCGCAGATCCGGCCGGGCGACCGGCTGCGCATCCTGCCCGGTGAGGCCGTGCCGGTGGACGGGGTCATCCTGTGCGGCCAGACCTCGGTCGACCAGTCCATCCTGACCGGTGAGTCGCTGCCGGTGGACAAGGGGCCGGGCGGGACGGTATATTGCGGCACGATCAACCGCTTCGGCGCGGTCGAGGTGGAGGCGGCCAAGGCGGGCGAGGACAGCTCGCTGCACCTGCTCATCCGCATGGTGCGCGAGGCGGAGGCCAAGCAGGCGCCCATGCAGCGCATTGCCGACCGTGCGGCCAGCTGGCTGGTGCCGGTCGCGCTGCTGATCGCGGCCGTCGCCTACTTTGGCACGGGGGAGCTGGTGAAGGCAGTCACGGTGCTGGTCGTGTTCTGTCCGTGCGCGCTCGTGCTCGCCACGCCGACCGCCATCATGGCCGCCATCGGGCAGGCGACCCGCCACGGCGTTATCATCAAATCGGGCGAAGCGCTCGAGCGGATGGGCAAGGCGGATGTGGTCGCGCTGGACAAGACCGGCACGCTGACCTTTGGCCGTCCGGACGTGAGCGACATAGCCGTGTGCGCGGACGGCTGGGGGCAGACCGCGCTGCTGGTGCTGTGCGCGTCTGCGGAGACGCACAGCGAGCACCCGCTCGGCAAGGCGGTCACCGCACATGCGCGGGCGCGCGGACTGGCGCTGCACCCCGCCGCAGACTTCTGCATGACGGCCGGGCGCGGCATCCGCGCGACGGTGGAGGGGCGTCAGGTCTGGTGCGGCAGCGCGGCGTGGCTGACCGGGCAGGGCATCCCCCTGTCCGCGCTGGTGCAGCAGACGCTGCACCGCCTGCAGGACGAGGGCAAAGCGGCCATCCTAGTCGCGGACGCTGCGCAATGCCTTGGCGTGATCGCGCTTTCCGACACCCTGCGGCCGGAGACGCCGCAAGCCGTCGCACGGCTGCATGACATGGGGGTGCACACCGTACTGCTGACAGGCGATAACCGTCAGGCCGCAGCCTGTTTTGCCGCACAGGCCGGTGTGGATGACGTGCAGGCCGAGCTGCTGCCGGCGGACAAGGTCGCAAGCCTTGCGGTGATGCAGCAGGCCGGACATACCGTCTGCATGGTCGGCGACGGGGTCAACGACGCCCCGGCGCTCAAAACGGCGGATGTCAGCGTTGCAATGGGCTGCATGGGCAGCGATATTGCGGTCGACGCGGCTGATATTGCGCTCATGCGCGATGATATTGCCATGCTGCCCTATCTCAAGCGCCTGTCCAACGCCACGGTCGCCACCATCAAGCTGAGTATCACACTGTCCATGTGCATCAATTTTGCAGCCATCGTCCTGTCGCTGTGCGGCCTGCTCACCCCGACCACCGGTGCGCTCGTCCACAACGCCGGTTCGTGCTTCGTCGTGCTCATCGCGGCGCTGCTGTACGACCGTAGGTTCGATTGACGCCCGTCCGCTCGCTTTGCAGTTGTCACAGGCCGCGCGATATGCTATCATGGAAGCGGCATGAAATACGATGGCCGTCCGCGGGCTGCGGCGGCAGACTGGGAGGAGATCAATCGTGCTGCAAGGTGTGATTTTTGATATGGACGGCGTGCTGGTCGATACCGAACCGATCTGGGACAGCATCTGGCCGGCGTGCTTCGAGCGGATGGGGCTGCCGCTGCCGCCGGCGTCGTTTTATACCGGCGGCCGGGGCATGTCGGGCGAGACCTATGCCAATTATGTGCAGGGCTTTTATCCGCAGGTGGACGCCAAAGAGCTGGTCGCCCTGTTCATGCAGCTGGGTGAGGAACGCTTTGCGCTGGGCGTGCCGGTCAAGCCGGGCGCGCGCGAGCTGCTGGATTATCTGAAGGGACAGGGTGTGCCGTGCGCCGTGGCCAGCTCGAGCCTGCGCAGCATCATCGAATGCAATCTGCGCAGCACCGGCCTGGCCGGTTATTTTGACGTGATCGTCAGCGGGCAGGACGTGACGTTTACCAAGCCCGACCCGACGATTTTCCTGCTGGCCGCCGAGCGGCTCGGCGTGGATATCCGGCGCTGTCTCGTGCTGGAGGACAGCCTGAACGGCGTGCGCGCCGGGCACGCTGCCGGTGCGGTCACCGTCATGGTGCCCGACCTCATCCCGCCCAACGACGAGATCGCACAGATCTATGACGGCTGCTGCACCGACCTGCTGGAAGTGAAGTCGCTGCTGGCACAGGGCAGGCTGTAAGGCGTGCCCCGCCGGTATGGCGCACATAAATCCGTGCGGAATTGTTGTGCCCGCATTGACTTTGCGCCACAAGCGATGGTATAATAAGACCAACAGGGAACCACACCGGCATGTAAGGGGGAAACGCTATGAAGTGTCCGTTCTGCGGCTTTGACGACAGCAAGGTGGTCGATTCGCGACCGACCGACGAGGGTACCAGCATCCGCCGCCGCCGGGAATGCCTAAAATGCTTCAAGCGCTTCACCACCTACGAAACTGTCGAGCGCATGCCGCTCATGCTGGTCAAGCGCGACGGCACACGGCAGGCCTACGACCGCCAGAAGCTGCTGGGCGGCTTGATGAAGGCTTGCGAAAAGCGGCCGGTGTCGCTCATCCAGCTGGAACAGATCGTGGATACGGTCGAGCAGCGCGTGTTCGGTTCGGTCGATAACGAGGTGTCCAGTCAGGTCATCGGCGAACTGGTCATGGAACAGCTGCGTAAGGTGGATGAGGTGGCCTATGTGCGCTTCGCGTCGGTCTACCGCCAGTTTAAGGATATCAATACGTTTATGGAGGAGCTGAATTCGTTGCTCAAGGATAAGTGATTTTGATCTCCTCCCAACCAAAACCGACGAAAAATCCCCCTAAAAATCGCAGGTAAAAATAGAGAGGAATAAGGACTTAAGGTACGAAAGTGCTTTAAGTCCTTTTTTGATGCGTAAAAAGGGGAGATAAGGGGATAGAAAAGTGAGGGAAACGGAGAGGGGAGAAAACGTGCAAAAAGAAAATTGTCGATTTTTCAGAGATTTTCGGTCGATTTTGGGGGAGACGAAAAAGAAAACGGATAGATTTTCATAACGGACTGAAACGGACGAAAAACGGAAATAAATCGAGATAATAACGGATTTGAACGGCTTAGAACGGATCAAATTCCGCCAATTTGCATTATTCTGAAATACTCATTTCGCTTCGCAAATCGCAACTATCACCACATTTCCGGCAAATCGCTTTACATGGACACGCAAAAAATCGCTCGTTTTTCTCGGATTTTCGGTCGGTTTTAGGTGGGACGATGACAGGGAGTTTAAGGATAATTGCAATTACCATGAGATTTTGAAGAGCAGAGTTTAACGGCACTAAGATGGATTGCAGAAATTTGTTTTGGATTCCGGCTGCTAATAAAGAATGTTGCGTTGTTTAGAGGAGTTAAATTGCAAAAATAATTTTGCTTAAATAATGTTATGCAGACAAAGCCCGTCCGTCGGTTCCCCGGCGGACGGGCTTTGTCTGGTTATTGCGCGCTGATCGTATCGACAACAGACATCTGCCGGATGCGCCGCGCCGGGCTGCGGATGGCCAGCAGTGCTGCCAGCAGCATGACCAACAGGATCACGCCCAGCGCGCCCCACGGCAGATACCATGCGTCGCCCCAATTGGGCGTGACCATATTCTCAAAGCTGAACCGATTGAGCGGGATACCGGCGGCGCAGCCCACGACGATGCCGCAGGCCACATAGGTCAGCGTTTCGGCCGCGACCATGCGCAGCAGCTGGCGGCTGCTCATGCCGACCGCGCGCATCGCGCCGTATTGCTTCATGCGCGCGGACACGCTCATCGAAATGCTGTTGACGATGTTGAGCACGGTGATGAGTGCGATGAGCGCGAGAAAACCGTAGAAAAACAGTGCAAAGGCATAATAGGTGCCGCGCACCTCGCTGTTGCTCAGCAGCCGGTTGGAAAAGGCGTAGCCGCTGCCCGCGAGCAGCCGAATCTGCTCGACCTGCTCATCGGTCTTGCCGCGGCGCAGCTGCACGTCGATGATCGTGTAGCCGCTTTGGCCGGTGATCGCGGTGAACAGGCTTTCCGAGCAGATGACGATGTCGGAATTGACGTTGGTGAACGGGGTGTAGGTCAGCGTTGCCGCCACCGGGAGCGTTGTTTCGCCCTGCGGCGTGTCGAATGTGACTGTATCGCCCGGCCGATAACCGCTGCCTTCTTTGTAAAGCAGCAGCACGCCCGTGCCGTCCCGCGCGGCCTGCAAATCCCCTTCCTTGACCATATCCTCCGCCCAGTCGAACTGGTTGTCCTCAAAGGAGACCAGCATCACGTCGGTCTGCACGCCCGCCACCTGCCCCGGCAGGTCGTAGGCGAAGCTGCGGCCGAACGCCCGCTCGACGAAGGGCAGTTCGCCGATCTGCTGCGCGAGCGACTTGGGCACGGTGCAGCTGTCGTCCTTGCTCAGAACCGACGCATCCGGCGTATACGGACGCAGCGGCGTGACCGCGTTTTGCATGAAGTCGAGCGTTGGGCTGAAGCCCAGAAACAGGATGATGCTGAACGCGAACGAGCCGGTCATCAGCAGGATGTTCTTGCGGCTCGCCAGCGCATGGTGCACGCCCAGCCTGACCTCGACCGGCACGCGCCCCGCGCGCACCGCCTTGCCGCAGGCCATACCGGGCGCGGCGTTGCCGGACACCGCGGTCAGCGGCGACACGCGCGACGCGCGGCGCGCCGGGGCGCGCGCGGCCAGCAGCACAGTCGCAAGGCCGATCACCGTGCCGCACACCAGACTGACCCAGCTGACCGCGAACACCGGCATATCGCCGAAGTAAAAGTCGCTGGCCTGCCGCAGCACAGCGCACAAGCCCCAGATCGTCACGATGCTGAGCGCCAGCCCCGCCGGGATCGCGCCGACGCATAATTGCAGCGCTTCGCGCCGCACCAGCCGCTTGACCTGCCTCGGCGTCGCGCCGAGGCAGCGCAGCATGCCGAAAAACTCAGTCCGCTGCGCGACGTTGCTGTTCAGGCTGCCCGCGATCATCAGAATGCCCGCCGCGACGACCAGCACCGCGAGCACCGCCGCGATCAGGTACAGCCGCACCATGGCCGAGTCGTCGGTCTGCAACGTCAGCGTCAGCAGCTCGACATTCTGCCGCACCTGCGTTTCGTCCAGCCTGTACACCGTGCAGATCTCGTCGATCGCCTGCGGGATGCGGCAGTGCGGCGAAAAGGCGACATAGAGCATGAAGTCCTCGGGCTTGGTGTCGGGCATAAAATGCGTCCGATAGCCCTCGACGTTGTAAAACAGCGCATATGCCCCGCTTTGCGACAGCAGCGGGTTGTTGCCGGTAAAGCCGGACAGCGTGACCGGCAATGTCCCGTCCGGCGTTTGCAGCGTGATCGTGTCGCCCACCGACAGCCCAAGCTCGTTTTTCATGTTCTCGGTGGCGAGCGCCTCGTCCGCCGCCTGCGGAAACGCGCCGTCCTCGATCTCGAGAGAGGGGTACATCGTCAGCATGCCCTCGTCCATGCCGCAGATACCGGTCTTAACGCCGTTCACCCGGTATTCCAGATCGAGGTTGTAGTTGGTCACAATATAGCGGCTGCTCGTCTCGACCTCGGCGCGCTGGGCGATCAGGCTCTGCTGCCGGTCGCTCAGGCCTGGAAACGCCGCATGCCACGCGCCCTGCTCAAGGATCGTCCGCTGCGTCATGCTGCGGATCTCCATATCAGCCATGCCGAAGATGCCCGCGATCAGGAACACCGACAGCACGATGCAAAGGCGTGTCAGGCGGCTTTGCCGCCGGTGTACCCGCGCCGAAACCGGCACCAAGTCAAGATAATGCTTCATCGGTCGTCCCTCCCAGATCGGTCAGCACGCCGTCAGACACCTGCAGCACGCGGTCGACGCCGGTCGTCAGGTGGCGGTTGTGCGTGATCATCAGGATGGTCTGCTGGTAGCGGCGGGACGCCTGCGTCAGCAGCGTCATTACGTCCTGGCTGTTGCGGCTGTCCAGATTGCCGGTCGGCTCGTCTGCCAAAATGAGTTTTGGCCGGGTGATGAGCGCGCGGCCGATGGCGACGCGCTGCTGCTGTCCGCCGGACAGCTGACTGGGCAGGTGGTGCCGCCGGTCGGCCAGCCCGAGCAGGTCGAGGATCTCGTCGACCGCCGCCGGGTCAGGCTTGCGGTAGTCGAGCAGCAGCGGGAACGCGATGTTCTGCTCGACGTCCAGCTCGCCGATCAGGTGAAACGACTGGAAGATAAAGCCGATGCTGCGCCGCCGGAAGATCGTGCGCGCCTCCTCGCGCATGGCGAACAGGTCCTGCCCGTCCAGCACGATTCGGCCGGACGTCGGTGTGTCCAGCCCGCCGATGCAGTTGAGCAGCGTCGATTTGCCCGAGCCGGACTCACCGACCACGGCGGCAAACGTGCCCTTTTCCAGTGAAAATGAAACGTGCCGGAGCGCGTCGACGCGCGTCTCCCCCTGCCCATAGGTCTTGCATAGGTTGTCTACCCTCAAAATTTCCATATCTGAAACCTCCTTGCCTACACTCTACCACCCGCGCCTTACAGCCGGGTGAATTTTACCTTACGATTGTGTAAGCGGGAAAGAAAGCGTGAACGCTGCGCCCTGCCCCGGCTCGCTCTGCACGGACAGCAGGCCGCCCTGCCCCTCGGTGATCGCCTTGGCCAGCGGCAGGCCGAGGCCAACGCCGGGCGTGTCCAGCGTCCGCGCGCTGCGGTAGAACCGCTTAAAGATATGGTGGATGTCCGCGGGCGCGATGCCGCAGCCGTCGTCCCGGACGGTGATCTGCAGCAGCGCGGGCGTGCGCGACCACGAAACGCAGACGCTGCCGCCCGGTTCAGTGTGGTCGAGCGCGTTTTTGACCAGATTGCCGACGGCCTCGGCCGTCCATGCCGGGTCGCAGACAAGCTGCTGCGCCGGGTCGCCGTCCAGCCGGAGCATCTTGCCCTCGCGCTGGGCGCGCGTCGTCAGCTCCTGCACGGCGCGCTGCACCAGCTCGGCCACCGCGACCGACTGCCGCGTAAACCGGACGCTGCCTGCGTCCAGCCGCGCGATCTTGAGCAGCATCTGGATGAGCCCCTCCATGCGGCGCAGCGACGCGCCCATTTTGCCGGCAAACTCCCGCACGATGGCGGCGTTGTCCGGCTCGTCCGCAAGGATCTCCTGATACATCATCATCGCCGCGAGCGGCGTTTTGAGCTGGTGCGAAATGTCCGATATGGTCGCCTTGAGCTGTTCCTTGGCCTGCCGCTCGGCCTGTTCCTTGGCCTGCAAAGCCGTCGCCAGCTGTTCAACCGCGGCGAACAGCTGGAACAGGCTGCCCTCGCCGTGCTGCGGCAGCCGGACGGAAAAATCGCCGTCCAGATAGCGGCGCACGGTCTGCGCCGCGCGGTCGTATTGCGCCCGGCGCGCGCGCAGGAAGCAAATCCCCCTGGCAAACAGCAGGCAGACGAGCGCGACGCACACGGCCAGCACCGCGCCGGTCATCGTCCGCTGGAAGTCCGCCAGCGCGGGCAGCAGCGCCGCGGGGGTCTGCCCGGTCACGCCGAGCAGGGTGAGCAGATGCGCGCCCTGTTCGGTCGTCTGTCCGCTTTGCAGCGCGGCCGCGACGACGGTTTCCGGCACGCCCTGTTCGAGCAGCGCGGACGCGATCCCGGCGCTGTGGTCGAGGTACAGCGTCCGCGCCGCCTGACTGTACACCGCGCCCAGCGCTAGCCCGGCTGCACCCAGCAGCACGGCGAACAGCGATAAAAAACTGATAAACCGGCGCACCTGCCGGTCCTGCAGCAGCGTCACGGTGCGTCCCCCTTCCACTGGTAGCCAAAGCCGCGGACGGTGCACACGCGGCGCGGCTGGGACGGGTCGTCCTCCACCTTTTCACGCAGCCGCCGCACATAGACCGACAGCGTATTGTCGTCCACAAAATTCCCTGCATCATCCCACAGCCCATTCAGGATAGCCTCGCGCGTCAGCACGCGCCCGGCGTTGCGCACCAGCAGGCACAGCAGGCGGTATTCCGCGCCGGTCAGCTCGAGCGGACGGCCGGACAGCGTCACGCGGCTGCCCAGCAGGTCGATCTTGAGCGCGCCGCTTTGCAGGCACTGCCCCTGCCCCGCGTCCGTCCTGCCCGCGCGGCGCAACAGCGCCCGGATGCGCGAGCACAGCTCGCCCAGCCGGAACGGCTTGGTGATATAGTCGTCGCCGCCGCTGTCCAGCCCGCGGATGACGTTGACCTCCTCGTCGGCCGCGGTCAGGAACAGGATGGGCACGGCGCTGCCCGCCGCGCGCACGGCTTCGCAGACTGCAAAGCCTGTGCCGTCCGGCAGCGTCACGTCCAAAATCAGCAGGTCGAACCGACCGATCTCGGGCAGGCGCGCCCGCGCCTCGGCCACCGTGCGCACCACCTCGACCGCAAAACCGTTCTTTTGCAGCGAATAGGTCAGGCCGTCGACCAGACTGCGGTCGTCCTCGAGCAGCAGCAGTTGCACCATGGTTATCCCTCCGTTTTCCGGTTGCTATCGTCATTATAGCATACCCACAACCTGTTTGGTGCAGGCTTACGAAATTGTAAGACAGCCGGACGGCCGTCCGGCCTGCCGCGTATCACGCAGACAGCCCCCGCACAGCTGCATTGCCTGCTGTGCGGGGGCTGTCCCGTGCGGCTGTCCGCCGCGTTCTGCTATGATAAGCGCATCTGCCGCGCCTTATGGCCTGTCCGACGCAGGCGGCTGCGCCGCGTCCCCTTTGCGCTGCAACGACAGCATGGTGATGTCGTCAAACTGCGGCGCCGCGCCCACAAAGCGGTTCAAATCCGCCTTGACCTGCTGCAGCAGCTGTTCGGGCGGCAGGGCGCTGCTCTGATTGAGCGCCGCCAGCATGCGGTCGGTCCCGTACAGGGTGTTTGCCCCGTCCGTGGCCTCGGCCACGCCGTCGGTGTACAGGAACAGCGTGTCGCCCACGCCGATCTCCAGCTCGTATTCCTGATAGCGGTTGTCCTCCATGCCCGCCAGCACAAAGCCGTGCCGGTCCTTGAACAGTTCAAACCGGCCGCCCGCCCGCCGGATGGCCGGGTACTCATGCCCCGCGTTGGCGGCGGTCAGCCTGCCGGTGGAGATTTCGTATACGCCCAGCCAGACGGTGACGAACATCTCCGACTCGTTGTTCTCGCACAACTGGTTGTTGACCTTGTCCAGCGCCTCCTTGGGGGACAGCCCGAGCTGCACCGCGTTTTTCAGCAGGGTTTTGGCGATGACCATGAACAGCGCCGCCGGCACGCCCTTGCCGGATACATCGGCAATGACCATGGCCAGATGGTCGTCGTCCACCAGAAAAAAGTCGTAAAAGTCGCCGCCGACCTCCTTGGCGGGCGTCATGCTGGCATAGATGTCAAATTCCGGGCGCTCGGGAAAGGCGGGGAAGATGCTCGGCAGCATGTCCGCCTGGATCTGGGCGGCGACGTTCAGCTCGGTCTCGATGCGCTGCCGGGCGGAGGAATCCGCGGCCTGCCGCTCCAGCAGGCTGCGGGTGCGCTTGGCCACGGTGATGCACACAAAGGCCATGCCGACCAGGATGGCCGAACGGGGCAGCAGGAAGAACAGCACAGCCTCCCGCACCACATCCGGGGTGATGACCGCCTCCTCCGCGTGCAGGGCGTTGGTCAGGTTGGGGTCGCCTTCGCCGATATACAGGCCGACGATGCCCGAGACGTTCAGGCAGACCACCGAGGTGGCCAGCGCGGCCGCGGTCAGCTTGCGGGAGTAATAGTGGCAGCTGAGCAGCACCGGCGCGATCCACGCCAGCACGGTGTGCTTGGGGATGGCGACGGACAGCACGGTGATGCCCAAAATGCAGCAGCCCATGATGAGGTATTGGAACCGCCAGTCCAGCCGCGTCATGCAGGGGCGCAGCAGGGTGGGCAGCAGGAAAAAGAAAATGCACACCGGCATGCCGATATTCATCACCAGCGGCGGCACGATGAAAACGTCCAGCAGGTTGAGCACCCACGCCAGCGCGGCGATCAGCGCCATGACCTGTAAGCAGCGGCAGGAATACTGGTTTGCTTCCCGCTCGTTTTCCAGAAATATAGGATTTACCGTTTGCCTGTCCGTGTCAACCGCCCCCTGCACCATGCGTTTATCTGATGCGGCCCACGCAGCCCTGTGCTTGCCTGCAGGCGGACGCAGGATGGCCTTGTGCGCCGCGTATCAGGCCTGCGCCTCCAGCCATGCCACAAAATCCGCGGTGGAGCAGGTAAAGGCGATCTCCGTCCCGCCCCCGTCGGCGATCAGGAACTCCGTCAGGCCGTACTCCGTCTCCCCGCCGTCCCAATCATAGGTGTAGCCCAGCCGGGTCCACGGATATGCGCTTTCAAAATAAGAATAGATGATGTTGCGGTCAAACCAGTCGCGATACGCCGGGTCTGTCACCTGCCCGTACCCGTTGACCATCTGGGCGGTCACGTCGGTCACATAGGCCGGGCGGATCACCGCCGAAGGGGCGACCCAGAAGGCCGAAAAGCGCGTGCCGCTTCCGTCCTCCGGCATGCCCAGCAGCTGGGCAAAGCGCAAGTCCCAGTCGGTGACGCCAGCCCCGTTTGCTTGATACCAGTCGGTCAGCTCCCCGACCGAGGTCGCCCAGATCTCGCTGTGCGCCAACGCCTCGCCCGGCTCACACGGCTCGGCATAGTCGTGCCATGTGGCCAGCAGCACCCGCTCCCCCGCCGCATCCCAGATGACCTGCGGGTCGTCCGGGGTCAGGCAGACCAGCGGCTGCACCTCATCGTCCTCGCTGAATACCGCGTCGGCCATGGCGGCCGCCCACAACTCGCTGTTGGATGGCGCGGGCTGGCCTGCACATCCGGCAAGCGACAGGCTGAGCAGCAAACCGGCAGCCGCCATCCATCTTTTATCCATCCACACACGCAGCCCCTCCCTGTTGTCACAGCCGGGCGCGGTATTGCATACCGTTCCCGCCGCAGGCTGTGGTATGCTTTCTAGTTTAGTGGGAATTGCGCGGTTGTACATCGGATGCGGAGAATTTGCGGCTTTCTGCGCAAAATTTGCGGCATGCCGCGATGCCCCCGGCTTTACCGCATGACAAAGGCACCCGGTTTTGCCGGGTGTCGCAGCCTGCGCGCGGGACGCGCCGCGTCACTCAATATTCAGGATGAAATCCTCATTTTCGGCAGCCGCACCTGCCAGCACACGCAGCACCAGCTCGCCGTAGTCTCCCAGGTTGATGACCAGGGACTCCGCGTTGACCAGCGTCAGCTGGGTGGGCGCGCAGTAATACAGCTCGTCGTACAGGGCGTCAAGCGTGCCGCCGTACCCCTCCGCAAAGTCGAATGCACGCGCTAAAGCCTCGTGCAGTTCGGCACGGGTATACAGGGCCTCTGCGTCAACCAGCAATTCCCGCATAATATACCTCCCCCAAAGCCGCGCGGGCCGCGTCCGGCCCGTCAGCGGTTTTTATTTCGCGTTTGGATAAAAAAGGACATACAGCTTGTGATAAAACTCCTGTCCGCGGCTGCCCTCGATGTCGCGCAGGTCGCCGTTGACAAACACATAACCGTCGGCGTTGACGCCGATCGAGCTGCCGTTTTCAAACGTCACGGTCAGCAGGTTGGCGGTCAGCTTGTCCGCGCCGGGCTTGAAGAAATGCGGGTACTGCGTGTATGTATAGCCCTTGAGCAGCGATGTGATGCTGTCGAGCAGCGCGGGGTCGGTCACGGCTTGCAGTTCGGTCTGGTTTTCGCTCAAAACCAGCGTGGTCTGCGTGGTTTTGTCGGTAATGTCGGTGTAGGACTGGTGGTAAAACTTGATATACAGCATGCGCCCGGTGATGAACAGCAGCACAACCAGCAGTGTGCCGCAGATGGCAAGGCCGAGCGTCCAGGTTTTTCGCATGGGGGTTCCGGCTCCTTTGTCGGGGATGGATTTCTCTCTATTGTAAGCATACCGCATAGGCGGGGACTTGTCAATTTGCAAAGTGTAAACAAAGTATGACTTGACCTCCTCATTCTACTATTGTAGAATGTAATCACCGAAAGGGTTTTACATTTGTAGAAAAAGGAGGGGACGGTATGGATAAGGCAAAACGCCTGCCGGACGCCGAGCTGGAGGTCATGCAGGCGGTGTGGTCGCTCGAGCCGCCCATAACCGCGGCGCAGGTGCAGCAGAACGTGCCGAGCGACTGGAAGGCGACGAGCGTTTTAACCTTCCTGTCGCGCCTGTGTGACAGGGGCTTCCTGTCGTGCGAAAAGGAGGGGCGGCAGAACCTGTACACGCCGCTTGTCACGCGCGAAGCCTATTTGCAGCGCGAGAGCCGCAGCTTTGTCGAGCGGCTGTGCGGCGGGTCGGTGAAAAACCTGGTGGCCAGCCTGTCGGACGCGGGCGCGCTGACCGAAAACGACCTCGACGAACTGCGCGCCTTCCTCGACGCGCAGGGACGGTAAGGACAGGAGGGGTAGGACATGAAACTGAATGAACTTTTGCCGGCGCTCGTACAGGTGGGGCTGACGGTGTCGGCGGTGGCGGTACTGCTGTTTGCGCTGCGCAAGGCGCTCAAAAAGCGCTATCCGGCGCGCGCGATGTGCGTCGTGTGGGCGGTGCTCGCGCTGCGGCTGCTGGTGCCTGTGCAGCTGACGCTGCCGGACGCGCCGGTGCAGGTCACGCCGCGCACGACCTATCTGTCGCGCACAGACTTCGCGCCCGACCAGCTTGAACAGGCCGGGCTGCCCGTCCTCGAGCTGGACGGCGAGATCACGACCCGCCGCTGGGTGACGGGCGAGCAGGCCGCGGCGCTCGGACAGAGCGGCGCGGTGCAGGTGCCGTCTTGGGACGTGGGCAAACTGCTGGGTATCCTGTGGGGCGCGGGCGCGCTGGTTTTCGCGCTCTGGCAGCTATACGGCTACCTGTCGTTCCACTATGTGCTGACGCACAGCAGCCACCCGGCCGAACGCGATACACTGCTGGTGGTTTTGGACGAGCAGAAGCGCGCGCTCGGCATCCGGCGGGCGATCCCGCTGCGGGTGACGCCCGCGGCCGACTGCCCGATGCTGGCGGGGTTTGTGCGTCCTGCGCTCTACCTGCCAGACGAGGCGCTGAGCGAACAGGACGCGGCGTTCATCTTCCGGCACGAGCTGATGCACTACAAGCGCGGCGACTTATGGCTCAAGCTGGCGCTGGTCGCGGCGCGGGCGGTGCACTGGTTCAACCCGCTCGTGCACCTGCTGGCGCGGTTTGCGCAGGAGGACATCGAGCTGGCCTGCGACGATGCAGTCGTGCGCGGCATGGACGCGGCCGCGCGCCGCGCCTACGGCGAGACGATTTTACGCTCGGTCGAGGCGCAGGTCAGGCACCGTGCGCTGGTATCGTGCTTTACCGGAGATAAGGAAGGGCTTATGCGGCGGTTCGAAGGATTGTTTGACAAAAATGTCAAAAAGCGCGGCGTCGCGCTGGTCGTGGCGGCGGCCGTGCTGGTCGGCACGCTGGGCTGCGCGGTGTCGGTCGGGGAGAGTAACAGCAAGCCGGACGAGGCGACGCGCCGCGTGCTCGCCGAGCAGTGGGCGCAGCGCACGGAAAACCTCGGCTATACGGTCAAGCTCGACGGCGAGGACACCTATGTGCTGTACGACGTGCAGTTCGACAACCTGCCGGACGCGGTCGTGCCGTACCGCACGGGCGAAAAGCTGGTCTTTGAGCAGGGCGCGGACGGCTGGCAGGTCGTAAAGGCCGAGCCGGTCGCGCCGGACGGTGTGACAACGCTCGAGGAGTTCCGTCTGCTGTATGAAAACGACCTTGGCCTGCCCGACCCGATTGCGGCTGGCGACATGGCGCTGACCGAAGAACAGCAGCAGAAATGGAGCGACCCTGTGGACGCGGCGACCGAGCTGCTGCATCTGCAAATCGGCGGCATCATCCGCAGGCCGTCCAGTGATGAGACGCTGGGCGACGATATCGTCGATTTACTGATCGAGTTCCCAGACCACAGCGAAGTAACCATCACAATGGTCAGCCAGTTCGACGCGGGCTGGCTGCCGCAGGATTACACCTATGACGGCGGCAAAAACGCGCGCACCGCCGCCGACCTCGCGGGGCAGTACGCGCGCGGCGTGACGCACAAAAGCGGGCAGTTTGTCTACCCCATCCTGACCGCGCAGAAGCAGGAGGAATTTCGCATCGATAGGCCGCTGCCCGACGGTGGCTTTAACTGGAAGTACGGCGGTTCGTCCCCGTCCTACCGGGGCTATACGCTCGTGCCAGTCGACGATGAGGGCAGCTATCGTGCCGTGTTCCAGATGTATGGCGGTGGTGCGACCGACATGCGCAGCGCCTTTCTGGTCAGCACGGCGCAAGCTGACGGCCGCCGGGTGATCGACCGCGTCACCGAGGTAGCAGAGAGCAATTATACAAAGAGTGATCTTTTCAAACTTTATTACGACTCCGGCTTGCCGTGGCCGACCATTCCCGAGGGCGCAAATCACTTCAACGGCGTGTCTCTTGACACGCTGACGCGCGTGCGGGATGCGGTCGAAACCGTATTCGGCTATTTTGGCGAAAATATTGAGCACATCGAAGGCAATATGCACCAAATCACGCTCGAAAGCTGGTTTAAGAGCGAGGTCGTCTCCGAGGACGGGGACGAGGCCGTCGTGCGGCTGAACTTTGTCGATAATAGCCCGTCGGTCGATGTGCAAATGCGCAAAACGGACGGCTACTGGCTGCCGGTCGGTCTGGCGGAGGAGACGGAGGACCAGCCAGCCGCCAATACCGGGGATGCGGCCATCCCGGATTACACCATCACCTCGACCGCATACCACAACGGCACCTACGGCTACACGCTGACGCTGCCGGACTGCTTTGTCGGGCAGGGCTACGCCAAGGAGAATGATGATGTGGTCAAATTCGGCCTGCAAAATGCGCTGCCGGGCTACACGGACGATCCGACCGACGGCGGCACGGTGATGGGGCTGTATGTGCAGGCGACCGCGTCGCTCAAAGCACAGTTCGGTGAGGACTGGCAGGCGGGTCATCCTGTGCCATGCAAAGAACTCACCGAGCGCGACGGCCTGACCTATTATCTGGCGTTTGCGTCCGATGTGCAGTATGACCCGTCGGACGAGGAAATCACGGCGGCTTACACCGAAATGAGCGCGGCGGCGTATGCGATGGGTGCGGACGCGATCTCGTTTGACGGACAGAACGAGGCGCAGGCGGGGCGCGCGCGGCAGCAGGTGCTGCATGATTTGGCGGTGCGGTATGCTTATGCGCAGAACGAATGGGATGGCGCACCGTTTATTGATGAAATTACGGTCGAACCCAACCTGACCGACGGCTCGTGTGCGCTGATTGTCCGGTATCTGGGTCGCTCGCGCGCGTATTATTTCACCACCACACAGCGGCTGTGGTACGAAAAGACCGACACCATCACACCCGCCCGCACGGAAGATCTGGTCAATACCTCGGATGGTGTGCGCTCACTCGGAGATTTTTGGTATGCGTTCCCGCTGGAGCAGGGCTTTCCGGTGTTTGATACGACCGGGCTGGAAAAGCTCAGCGATATGGCGGCAAAGCCCGCCTCGCTTGAAAACCCCGACCTGTCCACCCCCGAGGCCTGTGCCGAATATGTGCTGCACTTTGTGACGGGCGAGTGGGTCGGCCGGACGGGCAGCGAGGACGACGGTGAGATGCGCCTGACCTACCGCTGGGACGATGGCGACATGACCATCCGGGTGCAGCGTGTGCAGCTGTCGGACAGCAGCCCGGCGCTGTGGCTGCCCGTCGGCTATGACGGCTGGCAGCCGCAGTACCCGCCCTATCTCAGCGTGGTCGCACGCATGATGGACTATTATCCGTACCGTTCGACGGGCGAGCTGCTGCAGGCGCTCGACATGGGCTGGGTCGACGGCGCGTATGCCGAGGGCGTATTTGCCGAGCTGGACCAACGCTGGCAGCAGGATGCGGACGCGGTCGAAAGCGCGGTCGCGGGCTTCGGCACGACCGCGCGGGAGCTGTGGGCAAGCCATAAGGCGGCGAACCCGGATATTTTCGGCGCGCGGTTCTCGGATGAGGAGATCGAAGCGGCCTGTCAGGCGGTGCGCGACTATGCCGAGACACACGGCTTTTCGGTCGAAAACCTGTGGTATGATGCCGACCGCGATATCCGCACCTCGCAGGACATCATGAAAGGCGGCGTTTTACAGGACAATGTACAAAACGACGGCCTGACGGTCGGTGACGTGATCACCGTCATAGGCGATGCGCACTTTGGCGAAGGCGCGTGGCGCGACAAGGCAGAAGGGTACTCGTTCACGCTGTACCGCGGCGCGGACGGCAAGTGGGTGCTCGAGGACGGCGCCTACGGCTATTGAGCGCGCAAATTGACGAAAACTTAACGCAAAAACAGACTTGACACCGCCCCCTTCCCATGATAAGATGATGCCAAACAAAGGGGAGTAGTCGGCGCGGTCTGTCCGCGCGGCATCGCCAACAAGCATGACGGGGCGTTCGATCCCGTTCTGGCTGTTGCCTGAAATGACCAGACCTGCGTTTTCCTTTCAGGGAAAACGTAGGTCATTTTTCGTATAGGGGACTTCATAAGTCCCCTATATACGAAAAACGGCTTCATAGAAACCGTTTTTCGATACCCGAATGACGCGGCCCCAGGCCGCTAAGTCGTGGTATCGCGAAATCGGGCAGAGCTCGATTTCACGATGCCGCTCAAGGTGAATTGCGGCAAAGCCGCAAGAGAAGGTCCCCTGGGGGATACAGAGCGGCGAAATCATGCGCGCTCACGCGCGGTTCACCATTTGTAACAGGAATTGGGGGCGTTTATATGGAATTTCTATACGAAGGTTTGCTGTCGGTGACGTGGCAGCAGGCGGTGATGTACTGTGTCGGCGGGCTGCTGATCTGGCTTGCCATCCAGAAGCAGTACGAGCCCGCACTGCTTCTGCCGATGGGCTTCGGCGCGATTCTGGTCAACCTGCCGATGTCGGGCGTGGTCGACCAACTGACGCAGGGCGTTGGCACGACGCACGGCATCATCCAATGGCTGTTCGAGGTCGGCATCGAGGCGAGCGAGGCGCTGCCGCTTTTGCTGTTCATCGGCATCGGCGCGATGATCGACTTCGGCCCGCTGCTCGTCAGCCCCAAGCTGTTTTTGTTCGGCGCGGCGGCGCAGGTCGGCATTTTCCTGACCATCATCGCGGCTGCGGCGTTCGGGTTTGACATCGTGGACGCCGCCGCCATCGGCATCATCGGCGCGGCGGACGGCCCGACCTCGCTGCTCGTTTCGCAGGTTCTGGGGTCGAAATACGTCGGCGCGATCGCGGTCGCGGCGTACAGCTACATGGCGCTCGTGCCGATCATCCAGCCGTTCGCCATCAAGCTGGTGACGACCAAGCGCGAGCGCGCGATGAAAATGCCGTATGCGGCCGGGCAGGTCAGCCGCCGCACGCGCATCCTGTTCCCGATCGTCGTGTCGATCGTGGCCGGGCTGGTCGCGCCCGCGTCGGTGTCGCTCGTCGGGTTCCTGATGTTCGGCAACCTCATCCGCGAGTGCGGCGTGCTCGAAAGCCTGTCCAAGACCGCGCAGCACGAGCTGGCCAACCTCGTGACCCTGCTGCTCGGCATCACGATCTCGTTCTCGATGCGCGCCGAGCAGTTTGTCACCCCGGAGACGCTGCTCATCCTGTGCCTCGGGCTGGTGGCGTTCACGCTGGACACCATCGGCGGCGTGCTGTTCGCCAAGGTGCTCAACCTGTTCTGCAAGAACAAGGTAAACCCGATGGTCGGCGCGGCGGGCATTTCGGCCTTCCCGATGAGCGCGCGCGTGGTCGAAAAGCTGGGCGTCGAGGCGGATAAAACCAACCACCTGCTGATGCACGCGGCGGGCGCGAACGTCGCCGGACAGATCGCGTCGGTCGTCGCGGGCGGCGTGATCTTAGGGTTCTTCCTGTAACGAAAGGGGCGTAAAACGATGAACGAAGCGGTATATACGGCGGTGCAGCTGCTCGGGCAGGGCATGGCGGGCATTTTCACCGTGCTGGCGGTGATCGCGCTGATCGTCGCGCTGCTGGGCAGATTGGACAAAAAACCGCCGCAGTAAGTGAAAAAATACTTGCCAATCCCGTTTGTTTCTGGTATAGTATTAGGGTAGCCAGACAAACGGGGTTGTAGCTCAGCTGGTCAGAGCGTTCGCCTCACACGCGAGAGGTCGTGGGTTCGAGCCCCGCCAACCCCACCAGCAAAAGCCGTCACGAAAGTGACGGCTTTTTTGTGTTTTACGTAACTTTTTAGCGATTTTCCTTTTGATGGTGTCGGAATACCCATATTTGCAAATTATCGACTATACAGATGGAGCGGACAAAAACAGCGGTGAATGACAAAATACGTTGCAAATGTGTTGCAAGAAAATCAGGCGTTTTACGGTGCTTCATGCAAGCCGAGCTGGGCGACGTCGTCTATGTTGTCATGATCGCTGATATTCGCCGTGGTGGTAATGCCAGCGTGCCCCATGCGATATGGTGCGGTTTTCCGGTCGACGAACTGCCGGCGCAAGTGGGTGTAAACGGAACAGCCGCTCAGCAGCGCCAAAACGGTCAGAAGAGAAACCCATTTTCTGCCCATGCTTCCGTTACCTCCTGACAAAAGCGCCGAACCCGGATTGCTCCCGGGTTCGGCGCATCGCAAAGCCTTGACTGTATCGGTTTCCGGAATAACGGCAGAACCGGAAGATCATCCCTTCCGATAGCCGCACTTGGGGCATACGCCGTTTTCGTTCAGCGCGATGCCGCACAGGGGGCAACGGTCGATCTGGTTGTGGGTGTCGAACTCTGCCGAGGCCGCGTTGACACCGCTGGTAAAGGTGATCTTGGCGATGTTCAGCTTATCCTTCAGCAGATCGTAGACGATCTTGATCATGCCCTCCACCGTCAGCGTCTCCTTGGTCACTACCAGACGGCATTCGGGGTAGGCCTTGGCCAGCTCCGTCTCAAAGGCGGGTCCCTTCATCTGGTTCTGGGGGGCGCCGTTCCGGATGCCCTGCTCCTCATAGACCTTCAAAACAGCGGGCAGCAGGGGGTCGTCCTGACGCAGGATCAGGGCGTGGTCGAAATTTTTCAGAACTTCCCAGGCGGTTTTCTGGATCTCGTTGCAGGGGAACACCATGTTGACGCCGGGCTCGATGGTGTCCTCCACCTCAATGGTGAGAACGCCGGTGTGGCCGTGGAGATACTGTGCCTCGCCCTTGAAACCATAAAAACGGTGGGCATACTGCAGATCCAATGTCGTGATGCTTCTCATATCAAAAACCTCCTTGCAAGATGATGAGCCGTGCCAAGCGCCGGGCTCTATGGAAAGCCGCCGCAGCGCTGCGCCGGGTCCAATGCTTTGTACTTATGATACCGAAACAGTGGGATTTTGTCTGTGATGTGATCACTCTGTTGGGACCCGATAAAAAAATCTGCCGGACGGGTCCGGCCGGCACTTGTGGACTCCTGCTGCAACGCAGTTGACAACCGCCGCACTTGTCCCGTATACTGAGGACACTGTGAGGAGGACGCAGCATGAGTTTTCAGTCTTACTTCCCCATATGGGACCAACTTCAACCCCACCAACAGCGCCGGCTTCTCAATTCCCTGACCGCTCAGGCCGTGAAGCGGGATACGTTCCTGCGGGGCGGCAGCAAGGACTGCGCCGGGCTTCTGCTGATCCGTGCCGGACAGCTGCGGGCCTTTGTCTACTCGGAGGAGGGGCGGGAGATCACCATTTTCCGCCTGTTTGAAGGCGATCTGTGCCTGTTCTGCGCCCCCTGTGTCATCCCGTCCATTCAGTTTGAGGTGACCATTCAGGCGGAAAAGGACACCGAGTTCTGGAGCATCCCGGTAGGGGTCTACCAGCAGCTCATGGCCGAGTCTGCCGCAGTGGCCAATTACACCAACGAACTGATGGCCAGCCGTTTCTCCGAGGTCATGAGCCGGATGGAGCAGTTCATGTGGCGGAGCATGGACAGGCGGGTGGCCGCCTTTTTGCTGCAGGAGGCTGCCATCGAAGGGACCTGCGAACTGCGGATCACCCACGAGACCATCGCCCGGCATTTGGGCTCCCACCGTGAGGTGGTGACCCGTACGCTGCGGGAATTCCAGGGTGCGGGCATGGTACAGCTGTCCCGGGGCAAGGTGACCATTCTGGACAAGGAACGGCTGACTGACCTGCGCGCATAGCTATGCTTCGTTGCCCGCAAACAAGACCCATAAGCAGGACGGGCCCCCGCTTGTTGCCGAGATCCTGCTTCACCAAATTGTTCCATTTAACGCACCCGTATCCCCAAAGGTCTCTGTGATGTTTGGATCGAGGTTTACGGGACCCTTCCCATTTTGTCTCACCTTTCCGATCGAGGTAACATATGATTCTTGAAACAAAACGATTGCTCCTGCGTCCTTTTTTGGAGACGGACGCGGCGGATGTCTACGAATATCTGAAAGAACCGGCGGTCAACTGCTTTGCCGATAGGAAGCTGCATTCGCTGGACGAGGCCAGAGAGGCCATAAGAAAGCGCCTTGGCGGGACGGAATACGATTTCGCCATCACCCTGAAAGACAGCGGCAAGGTGATCGGGGAGATCGACGCCTATCCGGTGGCGGGTGAGCCCCACACGATGCCGAACGCCGTGCAGGATACCTTCAGCCCCTGCTGGATGCTGAACGCGGCCTATCAGGGCAAGGGGTATGCCTTCGAGGCGGCGCATGCGTTCTTTGATTATCTGTTCGCCCAAAAGGGCGCAAGGCGCATTTTTGCCTACACCGAGGATTACAACCTTGCCAGTCAGCGCCTGTGTGAAAAGCTGGGCATGCGCCGGGAGGGCGTGTTTCTCGAATTTATCTCCTTTGTGAAAAATCCCGACGGCACGCCCCGATATGAAAACACCGTGCAGTATGCCATCTTGAAAAAGGAATGGGGGCAGCAGCAGGCCGAACAGGCAGATGGAGGTACAATATGAGCGCAGCTTCTGTTTCCGAGTATGTGGAGTCGCTGAACGAAGAGCAGCGGCGGTATGTCAGCGCGTTTATTGACTTTATGCGTGTGGAATACCCGCAGTTGCTCCCGAAAATCTCCTTTTCCATGCCCATGTGGCTGGTCGGGAAAAAGATGAGGGAGGGATATGTGGCGGTTTCTGCGGCGAAAAACCACTTCTCCGTTCATTTTTCTGACGAGGCGTTTCTGCATCGCTTGGCTGAGAGCCTGCCCGCCTGCAAAAAGGGCAAGCGGTGCATCAATATCCAATACGGTGATGAATCGTCCTTCCGGGTGGTGGAAGCGGCTGTCCGCGATTTTTTGAAACGCTATCCGGTTGAAGGGAACGCATCCCGATGAACGGCATGGCAGAGCGCTGGACAGGCACCGATGGCAAATACCCCGAACTACATTGCTGAAACAGCAGTACCGCCTGCGGCACATCGCGCAGCGGGCGGTATGCTTTGTCGATTGCGCGGGAAACGAATACGCCTGCTTTCCCCAAAAGGCTTGTGCAATGACGCAAAAAAGAGGTACAATTGATACGTCTTGGAGCAGAATGACGAAAAATGACTGGCTGAAGGGGCGGAACGCATGGTAGATCTGTTTATCATGGAGTATTTGACGGTGTTATATATGATTATGGCGTTTCTGTTTATGGACAGCCGGTATTCCCGGCGGCGAACGCTTTTCATCGTTTCCAGCGTCACGCTCCTGCTGATGACGGCGGTGGCCGCCCTGCACCGGGCGGCAGATAGGGATGCTGCCTTTTGGACCTTTGCTATGACCATCCACATCCCGCTGATCCTGCTGCTTTTCACGCTCAGCCGGTTCCGGGGATGGCGGCTGATCTTCCAACAGTTCTCCGTCGTTCTGTTCTGTACGCTGATCCACCACATATCAGGGCTGATCTACTACCTGTCGGGCAACCGCTTCTGGGTGCTGGTGCTGTCCTGCGCGGTTCTCAGCGCCTGGGTCATCTGGTTCTTGATCCGCTTTTTGCGGCCGCTGTTTTTCCAGATACTGTTGGAGCTGCACCGGGGCTGGTGGCTGATATGTCTGGTCATGGCGACCTACTACATCATCGCCGTCTATCTGATCCCCGGATATGCAGGCTTCGATTTAAGAGGTACCATCATCAAACCGGCGATTGCTCTGCTGATGTTAGGGTTTTATTCCATTTTGATGTTCCTCTTTACCAGCATCAAAAAGGAGATGGAGGCGCGTCACAACGCCCAAATGTCCGCCTTGCAGTTATCGGCTTTCCAAAGCCGCATGGAAGCGGTGAAGGCAGCGGAAAATGCGATCCGCACCGAACGCCATGATCTTCGTCACCGGCTTCAGGCTGTGGCCGAGCTGGTGTCGCGGGGAGATAAAGACGCCGCCCTGAATTTTCTGGATGCGGCGCAGAAGCGGCTGGATGATCAGAAGGAGATCCGCTGGTGCCGTCCGCCGGTTCTGGACGCGGTATTTTCCTCCTACTTTGACCAAGCCCAAAATCAGGGCATTTCCGTGGAAGCAAAGATCGCCCTTTCCGACACCCTTTCCGTGCATGAGGGCGAATTGGCCATTGTATTGGCAAACGCTTTGGAAAATGCCATCCACGCCAATCTGGCCCTGCCCCCGGAACAGCGCAAGATCCGATGCAAAGTGGTGGGGATGCCCAGCGTCATGCTGGAAATCTCCAATCCCTGTGCTGCCGCTGTCACCTTTGACAGCAATGGCCTGCCGGTGGCCCAAAGGGAGGGACACGGCCTCGGGGTGCAGTCCATCTCCGCGTTTTGCCGGAAAAGCGGCGCCGTCTGCCAGTTTGAACTGACAGACGGTTGGTTTCATTTAAGATTGGTGCTGTAAGCTGCGCCTGTCTACATAACGTCCGGCATAATCATTGGTTCCCTCGGACGCTCCCATAGATTTTAAGCATAACAGAATATTCAATATAAGTATTTGTTATTTCTCCGGGCGGATGCTAAAATAAACTCGATCAAACCAATATAGGAGAATGTTAAGGAATTAGACGCGTTTTTCCAGCATCTGAACAGGAAAAACCCGTAGAGAGCGGGAGCGAATTACACCGGTTCATGCACCGGGCCAATTAGGCGGCACTGTGCCGCATGGCAGCGATCAACGGCAGCTGCCATACGTCGGAAGAGCTGCGCGGCTTGCCCCCCAGCAGACCGGCCGGCCGGTGGATGGGCGCTGCGCGCTGTGCCCGCCAAGGTGATCGGCAAAATTTATGAGGAGGGAAATTTATGAGCAAACAGATTCTGGTCATTTCCACCAGCCCCCGGAAGGGCGGCAATTCGGATACTTTAGCAGACGCCTTTATCCAAGGCGCCCGAGAGGAAGGACACCGGGTGGAGAAAATCACCCTGTACGACAAGGACATTGGGTTCTGCAAAGGTTGCCTTACCTGCGTCAAAACCCAGCGCTGTGTGATCCACGACGATGCGGCTGCCATTGCCCAGCAGATGCTGACGGCGGACGTGCTGGTCTTTGCCACCCCGGTCTACTATTATGGGATGTGCGGCCAGATGAAAACCCTGCTGGACCGCGCCAACCCGCTCTATTCCGCGGCCTATCACTTCCGGGACGTTTATCTGCTGGCCGCTGCGGCGGAGGAGAACGAGCACACAGTGGATGGGACGGTCACCGGGCTGCAGGGATGGGTCGACTGCTTTGGCAAGGCCCGGCTGGCCGGGACGGTCTTTGCCGGCGGCGTCACTGCCGTAGGGGAGATTCGGGGACACGCTGCCTTGGAACGGGCCCATGAGATGGGCAGGCGGGCATAAGGGGGAGCAACCTATCTGAAGTGCGTGCTTCGGGGAAGGAGAACTGCCATGGACAAGATTTTTTGTACACTCCTTGTGAGCATCTGCCTCACCGCCTGCGGTGCCGGGCAAGCTGCGCCCAGCAGCGAGCTGCCACAGGATAGTCTGTTGGCGCAGGGATCAGAGTCTGCGGGGCAGAACGCCCAGACTCCGGCAGAGGAGGAACCTATGCTGCACATTACCGTAGGAGACCATGAACTCACGGCCACATTTGCGGATAACAGCTCCGCCGAGGAATTTCGTGAACTGCTGGCACAAGGCCCGGTTACTGTGGAGATGGAGGACTACGGCGGCTTTGAAAAGGTGGGGTCTCTGGGCACGACGCTGACCCGGAACGATACACAGATCATCACCGAGCCCGGCGATGTGATCCTTTATCAGGGTAACCAGATCACCATCTACTACGACACCAATACATGGAGCTTCACCCGGCTGGCCCGGATCAATGATCCCACCGGTTTGCGGGAAAAGCTGGGGGACGGAGCGGTTTCGGTCACATTCTCCCTGCAATAAAAAGCAGGCCAGCTTCGGCAGAAACACAGACTGCGCTCAAATGGAAAATTGAGCCAAAGAAGAGCCTTCCGAAACGCACAGATTTCGGAAGGCTCTTCTTTTTGTCTGTTGCATATGAAAAACGGATAGGTCTGATGTGCGCGTCAGGCGGAATGGGGGGCAACAGTCAGTTGCTTTGCTTTTTGCTCCCCCTGTGATACAATGCAGACAAGGTGGTGATCGATATGGAACCCAAAGAAATCCTTTTGGAACTGCGCACAAAGCGTGGACTTTCCCAAGAACAGTTAGCGGAACAAGTGCATGTGACCCGGCAGGCTGTTTCCCGCTGGGAGACGGGTGAAACGGTGCCCAATACAGAAACCTTGAAGCTGCTCTCCGGGCTGTTTGATGTCTCCATCAATACCCTGCTGGGCTCGCCGCGGCAGCTGATCTGTCAATGCTGCGGCATGCCGCTGGAGGACGCCAATATCAGCCGGGAGCCGGACGGCACCTTCAATGAGGCGTACTGTAAGTGGTGTTATGCCGACGGGAAATTTGTTTACACGAGCCTCGAGGAACTGCTGTGTTTCTTAGAGCGGCATATGTCCAATGAAAACTGGCCGCCGGAGCAGGTCCGAGCCTACTTTGCAGCGCAGCTGCCAAAGCTGAACCACTGGAAACAGTCCGAAACATGAGAACATCCCTCTGAAATCTGCGGTTTTCAGAGGGATGTTCTTTTCTTGGTGTCATTTGGAGTGATACCATAAAGCCGTCCATCCGATGTGATATCATAAGCTGTACGGCGCTTCAGCGGTCAGATGCAGCGAATGCGGCGTGTGAATGTGCTCATTCACCGATAGTTTTGTTCGAAAAAATGAAACCAAAGGCCATCCGCTTTGTGCAGACGGCCTGCGGTTTTGAAGCAGTCTGCCAGCGGCATACTGCGTATTGTAAAGTGGGATTTGTGCGCAGCGCTGGCAGGCGCGTGATAAAGAGGGACGGTTTGCCCTGTTCCCGCGCTCAAGCGTTCTCCATGATCGCCTTGACGGCGGTTTTTGTGTCGGTGAGCGGGAACAGCTCGTAGCCGACGCGGCCGGTGTAGCCGCAGGCCTCGAGGTGCGCGAGCACCTTCTTGTAGTTGATCTCGCCCGTGCCCGGCTCGTGGCGGCCGGGCGCGTCCGCGACGTGGATGTGGCCGAAGCAGTCAGCGTAGCTTGTGATCGTGTCGCAGATGCAGCCCTCGTTGATCTGCATGTGATAGACGTCGTACAGCAGCTTCAGCCGCGGCGAGCCGATCAGGCGCACAATCTCCGCGCCCATCTGCGTGGTGGCGAGGAAGTTGCCGACGTGGTCGGTCGTGATGTTGAGCGCTTCGAGGTTGAGGTTGACGCCCTCCTGCTCGGCAAGCTCAGCGCAGGCGAGCAGCGTGTCGTACATCGCGCACAGCTTGACCGTGTGCGACAGGTTGTCGTAGTGGTCGACGACGATGCCGCCCTCGCCGAGCGCGTTCGAGTGGATGGTCACGCTCGACGCGCCGACCTGCTTTGCCGCCGCGATCGACTGCTTTAAGTAGTCGAGGTATTTCTCTTTGTGCGTCGGGTCGACGAGCGAATAGTCCGCGTCGCCGTTGAAGCCCGAAATTGCGATGCCCGCCTTTTCGGCGGCCCCGCGCGTCGCGTCCAGATCGCGGATGCGCCAGTCCCAGAACTCGACGGCCTCAAAGCCGTCGTCCTTGGCCGCCTGAAAGCGGTCGGGCCAGTCCAGCTCGGTGTACAGCGTGTCGATGCACGCGCATTTTCTCAGTGCCATGTCATTTGGTCTCCTTTTCGAAAAGTGGGGACGCGGTGCGGCGTCCCGGCTACTGCCTTTATCATACCACCCCGCGGCGCAGGATACAATCGCGGAAATCCGCGCCGGACGGCCGTCTTTGATAATTTTCGAAAAAACGCGAAAAAGAACTTGACAGTACGGGCAAGACAGGCTATAATATATTTCGTCGCCAGCGAACGGGCGACGCGGGAAAGTAAGCATGGCGGTATAGCTTAGTTGGCTAGAGCGTCCGGTTCATACCCGGAAGGTCATTGGTTCAAGTCCAATTACCGCTACCATTTTCCCTTGGCCCGTTGGTCAAGCGGTTAAGACACCGCCCTTTCACGGCGGTAACGCGGGTTCGAGTCCCGCACGGGTCACCATATGGAAGTTTAGCTCAGCTGGGAGAGCATCTGCCTTACAAGCAGAGGGTCAGCGGTTCGAGCCCGTTAACTTCCACCACAAAACCTGCATTATCCTTGCGGTAATGCAGGTTTTTTTGTGTTGCGTGCAGCGGCCGCGCCCGCCGCAAAAGGGGGGCTGGCAAAACCGGTTTTTTTATGGTATAGTAATAGCAGCAAGCAATCAGCCCCGCCGCGCGGGCGGGAAAACGGAAATGAAGGATACAAGGGGGTACCTCCTGCCGCCCCGAAGGAGGTTTTCGGTATGAAAAAACGACTTTTAAGCCTGTTTTGTGCGTTTGCGCTGGTGGCAGGCCTGCTGCCTGCCACGGCGCTGGCGGATGCGCCGGAGAACCAGGTGATTTATGTCGGCGGCAAAGAAGTGACAAGCGGCGGCTACTGGACGACCGACAGCGATGGAAACGTCACCGCATCCACAGCCGGTGAAACACCGACGGACAACTATATCCATTATGACGCAGAGAACAATGTCCTGACCCTGCACGACGCCACCATTAAAAATGAATTGGAGTTTAATGAGAGTATTGAAGGTGGCACATTCATTAGTGGTTCGGCCATTGGCGTGTTCAATCAGTCTGGCAATGCAGAATTGACCATCAGCTTGGTGGGCACCAATACAATCGCAAACGTCGGCAAAGGGATTTTTGTATTGGCCAGCTCCGCTTCTACCGGCAGCTCCAACCTGACCATCCAGGGCGACGGCAGTCTGAATGCCAGCGCCAGTCAGACCGGCATCTGGGTTCAGAGCAACGGTAACAATGCTGCCCTGTGTGTCGAGAATGCCGAGGTCACTGCATCAGCTGATGGCGCTGTCAAAAATGGTGTTTTAGTGCAGGCCAAAGATGGCTCGGATGTATCGCTGACTGTGAACGGCGGCAGTCTGACCGCCAGTGTTAATGCTAATATCTGGTTTCAGTTTGGCTCCGGTGTTTCCGGCTCCGGCACACCCACAGTGACCGTCAGCAACAATGCCATTGTGCGGGCCAACGGCGGGATTGCGAATAATTCTTCTACTTCGATTCAGTACGGAACAGGCAACGAAGAAAACGGCGGCATCGTTTTTGACGGCAGCGCCGGCACCGTGTACGGTTCCGTCACCTTACAGGACGACCTTGAAATTAAGAGCGGCGAGACCCTGACCGTCCCGGATGGTTCCAAGCTCGACTGCAATAATAACCTGACCAACAAAGGCACGATCCTCGTGGAGACTGGCGGCACCGTGTCGGGCAACCTGAGCGGCGGCACAACGGTCACGACGCCAAACATCACCGCCCAGCCCACAGGCCAGACGGTGACAGAGGGCAGCACCGCCGAGTTCTCTGTTATCGCCAGCGCAGGTGATAGTGAAACCCTGACCTACCAGTGGCAGCAGAGCACAGACAGCGGCAGCAGCTGGACAAATATCGAAAGCGCAACCAGCGCCAGCTATACCACAGGAACCACCACCAGCATGAGTGGCTACCAATACCGCTGTGTGGTGACGGGTACTATCAGCCGCGTCAGCGTGGTCAGCGCCGCCGCCACCCTGACGGTGCAGGCGAAGCCCGCCCCGGTCTCCGTCACCGGCGTTTCACTGGATAAGGCCACTCTGGAGCTGTACACCGGCGACGCCGCGACCCTGACCGCCACGGTGCAGCCGAGCAATGCCACCAACCAAAATGTGACTTGGCAAAGCGACAATGCCAATGTCGCCACCGTAGAGGGCGGCGCCGTCACCGCCGTGGCTGCGGGCGACACCACCATCACTGTCCAAACTCAGGACGGCAACTACACTGCCACCTGCAAGGTGACGGTCACCCAGCGCAGCCCGAGCGGCTCGTCCGGCAGTTCGGGCGGCTCGTCCGGCGGTTCGTCCACCCCCAGCAAGACCCCCAGCCAGCAGGCCGCGGACAAGATTGAGAGCGCCAAGGACGGCGCAACGGTCGAAATCACGCTCAAAACCGGCAAAACCACGCTGGATAAGGAGGTTTTCGAGACGCTGGCAGGCCGCGACGTGACGCTCGAGATCAGTCTGCCGGGCGGTGTTTCGTGGACGGTCAACGGGCTGGACATCCCGGCAAATGCCAACCTGTCTGACGTTGACATGGGCGTTTCCATGAACACCAGCACCATCCCGGTCGATGTGTTCAACGCCATCACCGGCGAGGTGGACACCATCCAGATTTCCCTCAAGCACAACGGCGAATTTGGCTTCACGCTGACGCTCACCGCGCCGCTCGGCAAGGAATACGCCGATTTGTGGGCGAATTTGTACCACTATGACGCGGGCGCGCTGAAATTTGAAGCCGCGGCGCGCATCGGCCGTGACGGCACGGTCAGTTTGCCGTTCACGCACGCGAGCGAGTACGCTATTATCATCGACGACCGCGACCACACGCCCAAGGCGTTCCCGTTTGTGGACGTCAAGACAAGCGACTGGTACTACGACGCGGTGGATTTCGTCTACCAGAACGAGCTGATGAACGGCACGTCGGCCTACCTCTTTGAGCCGGACGGCACCATGACCCGCGCGATGCTGGTCACCATCCTGCACCGGCAGGCGGGCGAGCCACAGGTCAATTATCTGATGCCGTTCACTGACGTGGCGGCAGGGGAGTGGTACACCGAGGCCGTCCGCTGGGCGGCGGCGGAGGGTATCGTCACCGGCACGGGCGCGACGACCTTTGAACCCGACGCGCCCATCACCCGCGAGCAGTTCGCGGCGATTTTGTACCGGTATGCACAGCAGTCCGGCGCGGACGTTTCGGTAGGGGAGAGCACCAACATCCTCAGCTACGCCGACGCGCAGGAAGTCAGCGAGTACGCCGTGCCCGCGATGCAGTGGGCGTGCGGCGCGGGCGTCGTGCAGGGCAGCGGCGCGAACCTGAACCCGCAGGCCAGCGCCACCCGCGCCGAGGCTGCGGCCATGCTCATGCGGTTCATCCAGACCGCCGCGGAATGACAGACAAACAAAAAAGGCAGCGATATGCTGCCTTTTTTGCTGCCTGCGGCCGCCCGCTCACCAGGGCCGTCCCATCCGGCTGACGGCCAGCTCCAGTCAGCCAAATCCGGAGCGCTTTTTCATTGTGCTTCGCCCCCTGTCAGGATGTCCATGAACGCCTCGCCGGTGATGGTCTCCTTTTCGTAGAGGAAGGCGGCGAGCTGGTCCAGCTTGTCGCGGTTCTGCTCCAGCATCCGGCGGGCTTTTTCGTGCTGGGCCTTGATGACCTCGACCACCTTGCGGTCGATCTGCTGCGGGGTCGCGGGCGGGCAGGCGAGCGAGGCGTCGCCGCTCAGATACTGGTTCTGCAAGGTTTCCATGGCCACCATGTCGAAGTCGTCGCACATGCCGTAGCGCGCGACCATGGCACGCTCCAGCTTGGCGGCCTGCTCGATGTCGTTGGATGCGCCGGTCGTGACCTCGCCGCACACGACCTCCTCGGCGGCGCGGCCGCCGGTGTAGGTGGCGATCTTGTTTTCCAACTCCTGCTTGGTCAGCAGGTATTTGTCGCCGGTGTCCACCTGCATGGTGTAGCCCAGCGCGCCCGAGGTGCGCGGGATGATGGTGATTTTCTGCACCGGGGCGGATTGCGTCTGCAAGGCGGCCACCATCGCGTGGCCGATCTCGTGATAGGCAACCACCTTTTCTCGGCGTCGGACAGGACGGCGTTTTTCTTCTGGTAGCCCGCGATGACGACCTCGATGCTTTCTTCCAGACCGGCCTGCTGCACGACCGTGCGGCCGCTGCGCACCGCCCGGAGCGCCGCCTCGTTGATGATGTTGGCCAGCTCGGCGCCCGAAGCGCCGGCGGCCATGCGAGCGATGACGCGGAAGTCGACGTCGTCCGCGGTGTGGATCTTTTTGGCGTGCACGCGCAGGATGGCCTCGCGGCCGGCAAGGTCGGGCAGCTCGACCGGCACGCGGCGGTCAAAGCGGCCGGGGCGCGTCAACGCCGGGTCGAGAGCTTCCGGACGGTTGGTGGCCGCCAGAATCATCACGCCGGTGTTGCCGGCAAAGCCGTCCATTTCGGTCAGCAGCTGGGTGAGCGTCTGCTCGCGCTCGTCGTTGCCGCCGTAGCCGCTGCCCGAGCTGCGCTTCTGGCCGATCGCGTCGATCTCGTCGATGAATACGATACAGGGCGCCTTTTCCTTGGCCTGCCTAAACAGGTCGCGCACCTTGGAGGCGCCCATGCCCACGAACATCTCGACGAACTCCGAGCCGGAGATCGAGAAGAACGGCACGCCCGCCTCGCCGGCCACTGCCTTGGCCAGCATGGTCTTGCCGGTGCCCGGCGGGCCGACAAGCAGGATGCCCTTGGGCATGGACGCGCCGGCCTCGGTGTATTTGCCGGGGTTATGCAGGTAGTCCACGATCTCGGACAGGCTTTCCTTGGCCTCGTCCTCGCCCGCCACATCGCTGAAATGGATGCCCTGCGTGGATTGGACATAGATTTTGGCGTTGCTTTTGCCCATGCCGAAGGTCATGGAGCCCTTGCCGCCGCCCGCCTGCTCGAGCAGCTTTTGCGCATATACTGGCCCAGCCACGCAAAGATGAGGATGGGCAGCACAAAGGTCAGCACAAAGCTCCAGAACGGCGAGATGGGCTCGTCGATGACGCGGGCAAACTCGGCTCCGGCGTCATGCAGGCGTTGTGTCAGCGTGGGGTCGTCCATGGGGGTCGTCTGGTAGACGGCCTCCCGCGCCTTGTCGGTGAACAGGATCTGGGTGTCCTCCACCTGCACCATGCCGATGTCCTGCGCCTCGATCATGTCCATAAAGGTGCCGTAGTCCACCTCGGTCGTCTGGTGGCGCGAGAGCAGCGGCGCGACCAGCAGATTGAACAGCAAAACGATCAGCAGAACGATGCCGTAATAGTAGAATAGCGGCTTTTTGGGTTCTTTTACTTCTTTCATAACGATTTTGAGTCTCCTTCCTGCCCGGCATATTGCGCGTCGATGGCCTCCATGGCCAGCAGCAGCGCGCGATCGGCCCCTTGCAGCACAAAATCGAGCGCATACTCGGCCAGAAAAATCTTTTCCTCCGCAGCGGCCTCCGGGTCGCCGCTGTCGAGCGCCTGCTGCCGCAGGGCGTCCGTTGCCGTTTGGACGCTCTGCGCGATCTCGCCATAGCAGTTGGCCAGGATGGCCGCCATGCCCGTCCGGGAGTGCCGCAGCCTGTTTTGCAGCGCCAGCGCGGTTTTGTCGTGCTCCTGACGCAGCACGCGCATGGCCTGCTGCAATTGCGGATGGCCGGCCGTTTCGCTCTGCCGGATGCGGCGGTGCAGCCGGGCAAAGCGCGCGTCCAGTTCGCAGAGCTTGACGGTGAGGATTTCATGCCCCATGGTCCCGCCTCCCTTCTGTATCCTATTGTACGGGGCGGGGCTGCCGCCCGCAATGTGCAGTTTTGCCGCGGTGTATAGACAAAAAGCGCCAAAGTGTAAAAAAACTTACACTTTGGCGCTTGCGGGCTGGCCGTCCCACGGCGGGATGTCCGCCGTCAGCATGTGGTAAACGGTGTGGACGATCTCGTCCAGCTGCCGGGTGTCCTGCTCCGTCCACGTTTTCAGCATGCTCAGGATCGCCTGACAGTGGTAGCGCTGGATGATCGCCAGCTGGGAATGGGGGCAGTTGGGGTGGAAGTCCTTCCGCTGGGTCGCTTGGGAAAAATACCACTGGAACCGCTGGCGCAGCAGCCGTTTCAGCTCCTCCCCGTAATTGCTCCGCATCCCGTGCTCGACGTAGGGGGCGGCGTTGATGGCAAGGACGAAAAAGCAGCGCAGCCCTGCCTCGCGGTCCTGCTGGTCGAGCGCCCGCCCCATCACCTGCTCGAAATAGCTGTCGATCATCCAGCGGAGCAGTTCGGGGATGCCCTCAAAATGGTAGTAGAAGGCCTGCCGGGTGATGTGGCACTGGGCTACGATGTCCTTGACGGTCAGCTTTTTCACATGGCGCTCGATCAGCAGGTCTGCACTGCCTCGGCGATCGTCCGTTTCATATCGGTGGGCACAGTGGCGCCGCCTCCTTGTTTCCGATGATAGGGCGCGCGCCCGCTGCATGGGCGGCGGGCGTGCGCCGCGCGTTCTCCCTTGCGGCAGCAGCCCCATGGCGCCGGCCGCGCGCTGCGGTGCCGCCCTTCTATTATGGCACAGAATGCGGCGGTCGTAAAGTGGGCGCGTGTCCGCAGGGGATTGACAGCGGCGGGCGCGGCGGGCTATACTTCCCATAGGAATGATGGGAGGCGGGGGCATGGAACTGCTGCAAGGGTTGAATGACGCACAGCGCAAAGCGGTCACCACGACCGAGGGCTTTGTGCGCGTGATCGCGGGGGCGGGCTCGGGCAAAACGCGCGCGCTGGCGCACCGCTTTGCCTATCTGGTCTGCGAGCTGGGCATCCTGCCGGGCAACATCCTGTGCGTGACGTTTACCAACAAGTCGGCCGCCGAGATGCGCCAGCGCATCCACCTGCTGACCGGCGACAACGACACCGGCTATATCAACACGTTCCACGGCTTCTGCGTGTCCATCCTGCAGGAGGACAGCCATGCCGTGCAGTACCCCAAGAGCTTTCTGGTGCTCGACAATGCGGATATCGACGCGATGCTGCAAATGATCTATGAGGAGCGCGGGCTGACGCTGCGCGACATGACCTTTTCCAGCGCGCGCGACATGATCGAGATCCGCAAGCTGTTCAAGGAGCCGGATTATTACGAGGACATGGTCGCTCTGTCGCTCGACGCGCTGCGGGAAAAATACGACTGCGCGCAGACCGCGGCCGACATCATCTTCTACGGCTACTTATATCAGGAGAAAAAATGCTTTGGGCTGGACTATAACGACCTGATCAAGTTTTCGCTGTACATCTTCCGCGAGCATGCGGACATCCGCCTGAAGTGGCAGCAGCGGCTGGAATACATCATGATCGACGAGTTTCAGGACATCGACCAGCTGCAATACGAGCTGATGGAGGTGCTGTGCGGCTACCACAAAAACCTGTTCATCGTCGGCGACCCCGACCAGACGATCTACACCTGGCGCGGCGCGAACGTCAAGTATCTGCTCGACTTCGACAAGGTCTTTCCGGGCACCCAAACCATCCTGATGATGCAGAATTACCGCTCGACGCCCGAGATCATAGCGGCGGCAAACGCGCTGATCGGCAAAAACCAGTTCCGTATGAAAAAAGACCTGCTCCCGACGCTGCCGCACGGCGCGCCCGTCGTGTGCCACTTTGCCGAAACGCAGGATGCGGAAGCTGCGTGGATCGCGGACGAGATGCAGCGCCTGCACGGCGAGGGCACGCCCTACCGCGATATGACCGTGCTCTACCGCGCCCATTATGTGACGCGCGCGGTCGAGCAGGCGCTGCTGCAGCATAAAATCCCTTACACAATCTACAGCGGCGTGCAGTTCTTTGCCCGCATGGAGATCAAGGACGCGCTGAGCTACCTGCGGCTGGTCGTCTACCGGGACGACCTTTCCTTCCGGCGGGTGGCCAACGTGCCCAAGCGCAACCTCGGTCGGCGGCGCATGGCGGCGCTCGAGGAATACGCCGCGGAAAAGCAGTGCACGCTCTATCAGGCGCTGTGCGACCATCTGGACGGGCCGTTCTGCAAGGGCACCAAGGCCGCGCAGCTGGTCGGGCTGGTCGAGCGCTTTGCCGCGGACAGCGCGGGCAGGCCGGTCTCCGAGGTGCTGGCCGCTCTGCTCGACGAAAGCGGCTATGAGGCCATGCTGCGCACCGAGGGCAGTCAGGAGCGGCTGGACAACCTAGCCGAGCTCAAGCAGTCGGTATATGAATACGAGACCACCTGCGGCGAGGAAAGCACGCTCGAGCACTACCTGTCGCACGTTGCGCTGTTCACCAACAGCGACGCGGCAGGGGAGGAGGACAAGGTCAGGCTGATGACCGTACACGCGGCCAAGGGGTTGGAATTCCCCTGTCTGTTTTTGTGCGGCCTGTCCGAGGGCATCTTCCCCTCCCGCAAGGTGCGCACGCTGCCCGGCATGGAGGAGGAGCGGCGGCTGGCGTTCGTCGCGCTGACGCGCGCCGAAAAGCGGCTGTATCTGACGCAGGCCGACGGGCGCAACTTCGACGGCTCGCAGCGCTACCCGTCGCGCTTTGTGCTCGACATCGACCCCGACCTGCTCACCTTCACCAAGCCGCCGCAGCAAAGCCTGCTGCGTCAGGCGCGGGACTATATCGACAGCAGCCTGCGCCGCCTGCCGATGGACGAGGCGGACGGCACGTTGCCGGTGGGGCAGCGGGTGCGGCATGCGATGTTCGGGCCGGGCACGGTGCTGGGCGTCGATCTGGACAAGGGCGCGCATCTGGTCAAGTTCGACGACATGGAAACGCCGCGCATGATCTCGTTCCGCGCCAAGCTGGAAGCGATCGGCGGCTGAAAACGGGCGAGCCGCCGGCCGGCGCGTGCAAAAGCGCGTCCGATGCACGGCTGCCCCGCTTTGCCAGAGCACGCGCGCCGCGCGGTCAACCGCCGCCCCGCCGGATACCACGCACCCGGGTGGCCGCCCTGTCATAGATTGGGGGGAAAGGTGGTTTTTCTATGGTGATCCATGTGGTCCAGCCCGGCGACTCGCTTTACCGCATCGCCCGGGCCTATCAGACGCCGCTGCCGCTCCTCATCCAGCAGAACGAGCTGCACGAGCCTTACCGCTTGACGCCCGGGCAGACGGTCGTCGTGCCGCAGCCGACGCAGACGCACACCGTCCGGCAGGGGGAGACGCTCACCGCGATCGCGGCGCACTACGGCACGACTGTGCTCGCGCTGCTGCAAAACAACCCGCAGCTGGGCGGCAGCGACCGTATCCGCACCGGGCAGGAGCTGGTCATCTCCTACGGCCCCAAGCTGGGCAAATTGGCGGTCAACGGCTACGCCTACCCGTCGATCGACCAGCAGGTGCTGCGCAAAACGCTGCCCTATCTGACGTACTTATCGGTTTTTTCCTACGGCTTTGACAGTCTGGGCCGCATCCTGCCGCAGAATGCCGAAAACCTGACCCGGCTGGCGCGGCAGTACGGCGCGCGTCCGCTGCTCGTGCTGACCACGCTGGGCGAGGACGGCCAGTTTTCGAGCGCACGGGCGCAGCAGCTGCTGCGCGACCCGACCGCTCGCGGTGCGCTGATCGAAAATCTGGCGCAGACGCTCGCCGCGCAGGGCTTCGGCGGCGTGGACATCGACTTCGAGTACATCCCCGCCGAGGACGCGGCGGCCTACGCCGACTTCATCCGCGCGGTGCGCGCCCGGCTCGAGCCGTCCGGGTATACGGTCATGGTCGCGCTCGCGCCAAAAACCTCGGCCGGACAGCCGGGGCTGCTGTATGAGGCGCATGACTATGCCGCGCTGGGGGCGGCGGCGGACGCCGTGCTCCTGATGACGTATGAATAAGGGCAGGGAGGATACAGATAAAAAGCCCTGACATGAAGTCAGGGCACGAGGCTGTCGAAAAACACAGTTTTCGACAGCCTCTCGATCAGAACCACGCTTCCGATCGAATCAAATGTATCAAAAAAGCGGGCAAAGCTCGCTTTTTTGATGCCGCTCACAGAGCGGCTGAATAATGCGCGCTGCGGCGCGAGGACTTTTTCGACAGCCTGAGCAGATAGCATCGTGCTATCTGCTTTTGCAATTTAGCGGTGCTAATTGTTAAAACAGATAGTTCTGAAGATCTACCAAAGCAGACATTCCAAACGGTATATTAACAATCCTGAAGTGAAACCATCGTTGGGGACGTAGCATGAATAAAGCCCCTCTAGCTTTCGCCAGAGAGGCTTCCTATGCACAACACTACGCTTAAATAATGTATAAATATATCACTATCACCCTGCTATTTCAAGAGCTTTTTGATTAAAACCTTTCATTAAAACAGAGAACATTTAATGAAAAATTTGGGGATAACCCTAATTGCAAACCACCCCTAAGATTGTTATAATTATATCAAAGAATTGCAAGAACTCGTCCTCAAATCTGTAGATGGCATCGACTGAGGCGAAATCAAATATCCCCTCGCCCGCCAGTCGCTTTGTAGGCTGGCGGCTTTTGTGTTTTGTCGAGTGCGCGCGCGCTACAAAACAAAAGGAGGATACTATGGTTTACATTATCTCGCTCGCAATCGTCTATGTCATCACTCACTGGCCAGTATGGTTACAATTCATCTTTAGTCTGATCTTCATCATCGCTATCTCGCTTTTCTATTCCTGTTGTAAAGAAAAGCACCATCAGAAAAAAGTATTGCGGAAGTTGGTCAAACGCTTATGTGAAGAAAAGACCAACAAGAAAAAACACTAAGTAAAGTGGTCAAAGAAGAACCGCCATTCTTTCTTTGACAACCCGTATTGGCATTTGAGAATCTAATAAATGGGCGCGCGCGCACTCGACGCAGCACTCCTGAGACGCCTCTTTGTGGCTCTTGTATTATACCATCTTTGCAGTGCAATCTCCACACGCAATTTAGCCAAGTTCTCTGGTAACACATTGTGCAATTTTGCGAAGCAGAACACAATATATGCGCATGGCACACGGGAAAGCCCCGGCCGAAAGTCCGGGGCTTTCCCGTGTCCAAATTGAACACCGTTATTTCATGGCGTTTGCGAGCTTCACTACCAGCTCCGCGCCGTACTCATACGCCAGCAGGTACTGCATGGTTTCCGCGGCGAGGCCAGCCGTGCGCTGCACCTTGGTGATCGCGGACTGCACCTCTGCGTCGGTCTCGAACGCATCGTCCGGTGCGTCCGCCGCCGGTTTGTTCTCCGGCGCGTCATACGGGATACCGAGGGTATCCAGGATACCCTTGGCGTAGGCGACGCCAAACGCCTGCTGCTTAGCCAGCGTGTCGGCCTGGGCGGCGTCGGCCTTGGTGTCGACAAACACGCCCTCGACGATGACCGCCGGCGCGACCGTCTCGCGGATGAACGCATAATAATCGCCATTGTTGCCCTGACGGGTTTTCACGCCGCGGCTGTTCTGGCCGATGGCCTTGACGTGGCGCTCGATATTCTGCGCAAGCGTCTTGCCCGTACCGCCGTGGATGGTGTGGAACACCTCAAAGCCGTCGCCGCCACCCGAGTTGTTATGCACGTCAACCGCGAGATCGGGGTCGTAGGCGTTGCACTCGCGCACCTCGTCATTCACCGTGTCGTTCTCGTCCTTGGTGCGGGACATTTTGACGTCCACGCCGCAGGCCGTCAGGAAATCGCGGCACGCCAACGCCATCGTGAGGTTTATGTCCTTCTCGACCAGATAGCCAACCGCGCCGGGATCGCTGCCGCCGTGGCCGACGCCCAGAAATACCTTCTTCTTGCCCATGAGATTGCCCTCCTTAGTCTTTTTCTTCATACATACTACGCTGCACACCGGCCTGCCGTCCGCGCCTTCGCGCTCCGGCGCGAACAGGTAGCCGTCGCTGGCGCGGTACATGCCGGTCGAGCCGCCCGCGTCCTGCACCAGCAGCAGGTCGATCGTGTACTGCTTTGCGGCATACCGCGCGACCTGCTCCTCGGTGCAGCCGTCCGAGGACTGCACGACGATAATCCTGCCGTCCGCCAGCGCGCCGATCATGTTGCGGCTGCGGAAGCTGCCCTTGTCCAGCCCCGCGAGCACGACGCCGTCGCGTACCGCGACCTTGACGCCCGCAACCACGTTGCCGGGGCTGACGGTCAGGCGCTCGGCCGTGCCGCCGTAGCCGCAGTCGACGCCCTTCGCGCGCAGGTACTGCAGCGTGCGCCCGCGGATAACGCCGTACTGGTCGCTGCCGCTGCCCGTCATGTTGAACAGGCAGAGGTTGTACATCACGTCGGCCTGCTCCTCCGCCGCCCATGTTTTCAGCGTCTTGGCGGGCTTGCTGGCCGCGCCGTAGGGCGCCGCCGCAAACCAGATGTCCCACTCGTTGGGGTCGTATACATCACATCGGATACTGCTCATCGGTTCTCCTTTCCGGGGCAAATAAAGCGCCCCGCCTTGACTTTGGCGGGGCGTGTGGTATAATATCTAACAGAGGGGCGCTGTCGGCAGACGGCTGACCTAGAATTAACTGTTACAAAGTAACCGCTAACTCTTGGTCGGAGGGGCGGTTACTTTGCATTTATGGTGAATATGTAAAGCAAAGCTGCTATACATACGAAGAAACGAAACAGTTTCATCCCCATATGCACCACCTCCTTTGCAGGAGAGTGGTCAACCGCCCGCCGCTGGGAACGACAGCGCCCGACTTATTATACCATCACGCGCCGCCCTGTGTCAATTTGCCGCCTTTTGGGGCGGCTTTTGTTATTTCTGCAGGGGTTCGGTGTAGCTTTTTGCGCGGTCGGAGTCGGTCAGGCCGCTGGTCGTCGGGTCGTTGAACGCCGACCAGACGTTGGACGCGATCAGAAACAGGCAGTACGGGTTGCCCGCCGTGCCCTTGATGACCTGCCACACGCTCGCCCATGTCGTCAGGTCGGCGGCGGTCAACCCCGCATAGGCCACCGCAGTCAAAAACGCACCGAGGGCGACCTGCGCCCAGAATACCGGGTTTTTCAATCGAATTTTCCAGTTCATGTGACTTTTCCCCTTTCCGTCACTGGGTTTTCATATCACGGATGTCGTGCTGCACCTCGAGCATCTGCCCTTCGAGCTTGTAGGTGCGCTCAACGACCTTGTTGTGTTCGTTTACCTTTTTCTCCAGCTGCTCGATGCGGTAGCTGGTCAGCCGCGAGGACACCAGGATGCCGCCCAGCGACCCCACGAGCGTGCCAAACAGGCTGATGCAGGACAGGATGATTTCCACATTCATCGCAAGGTGGGGCGGGCTGCCGCCCGCCCCGTCACCTCCCCTCGGCTCACGTGTCCGCGGCGATGAAGCCCTTGTCGATCAGCAGCTGCTTGTCCGGCGCGCTCAGCAGCTCGGGCACGCCGGTCTGCACGCTGCGCCAGTGACAGTACTGCGCGCGGGCGAGGTCGTCGTGCTGGAGACCGTGCTTGTGGTCGTACTTATCGAGGCACACGCCGATGTCGCCGCCCATGGCCTTGACTTCCTCATGGTTCTGGATGTAGATGTTGTTCGGATACATAATAAACTTCCTTTCCGGCCGTTTCGGCCAACGTATTTCATAAATGGGGCGCTTTGCCCCGGTTTTTGCCGTCAATCAGTCAAACACGCATAGGCATCACCCCCTCAAAGATTCAGCCGTGCGGCCAGCCGGTGCAGCGCGTTCTCGAGCCACACCGCAGCCGCCGACAGGAAAAACCACGCCGCCGCGAACGGCAGGCACACCTGCCCCCACAAATTCAGCGGCATATCGGAATAGTCCCAGACACCCCAGCCGAGCCACCGGTTGACGATCAGCCCGGTGATGAGCTCGAGCGCGGTGACGAGCGCCGCGCCCTCGAGCATCTGCAGAACAAGCGGCGGGTGATCCTGGATTTCGTCCAGCAGGCCGATGAGCACAAAGCAGACGCCGCCCAAAATCCCCATCGACCAGTGCGTATAGCCGCGCCAGAGGGTTTCAATGCCCATGTAGGTCACGCCGCCGATCACGGCCAGCACGCTATGCAGCAGCGCCGACGCTGCCGTAGTCGATTTCGATTGCATCCAACTCATCCTTGCTTTCCGCCGCATAAATAGCCTCCTTGACCGTCTCCTGATATCGCCTATACGGATAAACATACGCGGCGATAGCCAGCGACAATGCCGTATATTCCTCGATCGTGAAGCTATGGCACTGCTGCTTTTGCGCGTGCCACTCGAGCACCGCGGGCTGCTCTGCGGCAACGGCCAGCTGGTACTGCGCCAGATTGAGTGACATCTCGTTTTGATCTTCCTCGGTCACGCCGTAGACGTTGCCGTCCGTCCACGTCAGCGGGTGCGCCGCCAGCCAGTCCGCAAGGGCTTGTTTGTTCTGCGCCTGCTTGGCCGCTTTTTCAGCATCCAGTTGGGACGGCTGCACGGCCTGCCATGCCCGCCATGCCGTTTCATCCGGCATGAGGATGGTTTCCCCCTCGTCTCCCTGCGAAAGGCGGACAAAGCCGCCATACTGCAACACCATATCCCGCTGCGCATCTGTGATCGGCAGCAGACCGGCCGCCGGGGTGCTCTGCGGCGCAGGGTACGCCCCGGACGGATTCTGTTTTGGATTCAAATAGTACATTACGCGCCCGCCTTTCCGATTGCCGCATAGGTATAGGTCACACCAGGTTGGTTCATCTGGCTCTCCGCGCTGTCGCTGTGCCAGGTGACGGCATTCCCTTCGATGCAATCGCCGGACAGCGTCAGGCTCTGCCCGCCGCCGGAAACGATCACCATCTGCGGCGCAAATGCAAACGTCAGGCTGTTCGGGCTTTCTTCTCCAAACGTCCCCGTGCCCTCGTAGCTGCCTACCGCCATGGCCGCCATGCCAAGCAGCGGCAGCAGCATTTCCAGCGCCTTGCCCAGGTCGCCGCCGAACACCGCCGGTACGCGCACGCATTCGGCCAGCGTGGGCGGGAACACGTTGCTGCCGTCCTGCGTCAGCTGCGCTACGCCGCCCGCCACCGGGAACGCCACCGCAGGCTTGCGGTACGTCCATGTGCGGGTTGCGGTGACCAGTCCACTGTCCGAATCGACACTCGCCTGCAAAACGATTTTTCCCGCGCCGCTCGGCAGGTCGAGAACCGGGATGGTGCCGGTAAAACCATTTTCCACCGCAACCGATGCAATTGCCTGCCCGTTCACTACGCAGGACAGCGCAATGCTTTTGCCGGTGTCCGACAGCACGGTGTAGCGCAGGTCAGCCGTCAGTGTGCCGAGGTCTGCATCCTCGCCGGAAATCGCCAGTGCGGATGTGGACAGGACTTGCACGGTACCGCTGACCGTGTAATCCCCAAAATCCGTTCCATCCCCGGCTTTGACGCGGTACTGAACGGTCGTCCATTCCCCCGCTGTATCCTCATAGCTGGTTTCCGCACCGCTGTAAACCTGCGTCCACGCCTCTTCGGTGTCCGCCTTGCGCTCCAAAACGTAGGCCGTGGCGGTTTCCGCAATCGACCATGAAAGCGGGATGTGTTGTCCCTGCATGATTATATCCGGGGCGGTAACGCTTAAAATATTGAATGTCAAAAGCTCATTGCCATCAGACACCATGGCACCTTTTGTCAGAATAAAAACCGGTTGTACATATCGTTGCTGAGATATTCGATCATGCGTTGTTTCTTTTCCTAAATACCTGTCTAACTCCACATGGTAAATGCCATCGGTTATATTGGTCCATCTTCTTGCACTTCTACAAAAGCACCAGTTATCTGTTGTAAACGGCAGTTCTTCTAATCCGAAATAATCCAAAAGATGCTTACTTACCTCTGCTTCGCTCAGCAAGAAGCAAATCGAATCAAATTGGGTCACCGTTCTGTCATAATATGTTGGTATTTTGACTTCCAGCATCAGCGCTTTCGTTTGCTCATCAAAGCTATCTTCATAATATTTTTCCATGTAAGATGGCATATTGGACTTTGTATAATCAAATGATCCATAGCTTACGGGATTTGGAAGCTCCTTGGTTCGCAGTATCCATACCCCGTCACAGGATGCATCATAATAAATCCTCTTTTCATTGTATACGAAAGATAAAGGTTTTCCGATATGTGCGACCACAAAATCAGTTAGTACACCATTCTCCCGGATTTTAAGGATATCGCCGACTGCCAGACTGGTGATACTTTTTGCCATATTCACCGTCCCCCTTCGTTATAGTACGCCTGAAACGCCGCGGCGGTCAGCCCGCCCGCCGGCAGGTTCTCCCGCGGCACCTTGCCGTCCCCGTCCAGCGGCGCGACGCCGCCCGGCGCGCCGACCATGCCCCAGCTGACCAGCCCGGCCGGGTCGAGCGTCACGGTGACCTCGCTGGCGTTGCCGAACTGGAACACGAACGCCCATTCAATCGTAAAGCCGGGCGACTGCGCCGCCGACGGGATGGGGTCGCCGGTCTCGTCGGTTACCGTGGCATACAGGATTTCCTCGCCCGTGGGCGCGCCGTCCGTCACCCGCCGGACGTAAAACCGCAGCTCGGTCATGGTGAACGACTCGGCCACGCCGGTGTTGCTCAGCAGCACCGGCACGCGGCACTTGGGGCCGGTCACCACGCGGGAGGCCTGCAATGCCAAATCCAGC
>NZ_CALWUN010000009.1 GCF_944384735.1 uncultured Agathobaculum sp.
TCGTCGACCAACCTGATGAGCTCGGCGTTCTTCCAGCCCAGCATCATTACGTCGCTCGGCGAGAATGCAAGCAAGATTTCGGCGTCCGGCAGCACCACCAGCGATATCAAGATCACAGGCGTAACGCATCTGGCGCAGACCGAAACCATCAGCTTTACCGGCCTGAATAAGGCCTCCGATCCCAACAGCCTCGACGCGTATAAAACGATTACAGGCACAGTGGTGGATTTAACAGCAGAGCAAAACGTCAGTAAGTTGGCAGGCAAGATCTTGGCGTTTGAATACAATAACAAAGATTTTACCATTCAGTTTAGCAGTGATACGGAATATAAAAGCGCACAAGATGTGGCTAGGGAGATCAATGAGCAACTGGATAAACTGTCCATTACTTATGAAAGCGGTTCCAGCAAGAAGCTGAGTGAGCTGATTGAAGCAAAAGCGGATGAAAGCGGAAATTTCTTGTTGGAATTTAAAGATCCGAATGAATCCAGCACACTGAAATTGAAGGATTCTACGTCTGCGTCTGTGTTCGAGGCACTGCATCTGGATAAGGATGCTACAATGGGCAAGGGTGAGACCATTAAGGCAAGCAGTGCGGTTAACGAGGATTCCTTGTTTCAGAAAGTTTCTACGGGTGAATTGCTCGCAGGAGCATCCATGAACGTGACCTATAATGGCACGACGGCGACCATCAAGATGCCTGAAAAGGAGGAATTGGAGAAAATCCTCTCTTCGGGGAATGCTGCTGGGGATTTATCTGACTATCTGCAGACCCAGTTTGATCAGGCGTTTGGATACAATCGCATCAAAGTGGACGGTGGCAGCGGAGATAAGTTCCAGTTAAGCTTGAAGGTTCAGGGTGAGAATGATACGCTGGTCATCAATTCTGGTTCGTCGAGTCTGGTAGGCGCAAACAGTATTTTTGGCTTGGAGGCGGGCGCATCTAACCGCATCAACACCAGCAAAACCATTGGGGAACTAATGGGTGATAATTTTTCGGGCATCTTTGAGATCAATGGTGTAAAGATTGGCGAGTATACGGCGGATACAACGCTCGATACCATTATAAGCGAGATCAATAGCAATGAGCAGGCGGGCGTGAAGGTCAGCTATTCGTCTACCACCAACCAGTTTGTATTTACATCTACGCATGGCGGTACCGGAGGCCAGATTGAGATCAGCGCGAAAACAACGGACGGCCAAGAAAATCTGGCGGCAAAGTTGTTCGGAACCGTGAAGTATGATGACAGCGGGAATATTACAAGTGAAAGTCAACGTGGAACAGATCAGGGTATTAATATCATTAGGGGACGGGATGCTGAGATAACCGCCCTCATCAATGGTGTATCAAAGACTTTGACCAGCGGCACCAACACGTTTAACATCGACGGTTTCACGGTTACCGCGAACGGTACGTTTACAAGTGGTGAGAGCGTTTCCTTTGATAAAAAGGTGGACGTGGATAAGGTCGTCGACGCGGTCAAGAGTTTCGTCGAGGATTACAACAAGGTTCTCGCAGAGATCAACGAGCAGTATACCACCCAGCCCGACCATGATAAGGATTATAAGCCGCTGACCGATGACCAGAAGGCAGATATGACCGAAAAGCAGATCGAAGAGTACGAAGCCAAGGCAAAGCAGGGGCTGCTGTTCGGCGATAATGATCTGGGCGGCCTGTCGAGCGGTCTGCGTTTTGTATTCTCTGGTTTGGATCTGGATGCAATCGGCATCAGTGTATCGAGCAGCTACTCGGATAAGGGAAAGCTTGTGCTGGATGAAAGCAAGCTGCGTTCGGCGCTGGCCAGCGATCCGGAAGCGGTTTCGGATGCACTGGCTGGCTCGGGGGACGGAACCGACGGTGCAATGTCCCGCCTGAAGGTGCAGCTTGATAAATATGCATCGACAACCGGCGCGACTAAGGGCATCCTGATCCAAAAGGCTGGTTCGCAGTACTCGCCGATGGCGCTGCTGCAGAATACGCTGCAGGATAAGATCGACAGCTACGACGATATCATCGATAGCCTGACCGACAAGCTCAACGATAAGATCGATTACTACACCTCCAAGTTCAGCAAGCTGGAAATGCTGATCGCGCAGATGAATTCGCAGAGCTCGTATTTGGCGAGTTTGGGCGGAGGAAGCTATTGACAATTGGAATTGCTGGTATATAATATTAGGAAGGACGGGGTATTCCGGCTATGGATGTACATGGCTATCAGCAATATAAGGAACAGTCTATCAATACCATGACGCCGGGCGAGCTGCTGATGCTGTTGTATGATGAACTCATCAAGCGGCTCACCCGCGCGGAAATCGCCTTGAAAAACGAAAATTATTCGCTCTTTGAGGAATCAATTCTCCGTTGCCGGGAAATCCTAAGGTACCTGGATGATACCCTTGACCCCCAGTATCCGATCAGCCGCGACCTGCACCGGCTGTACGATTACTTTTCGTACGAATTGAGCCGCGTGCAGGCCGGACGGAATGCCAAGGTGCTGGCGGAGGTCAAACCGCGTCTGACAGACCTGCGTGATACATTCCGTCAGGCGCAGAAGGCGGGTGGAGTATGAACGAGCAATGGATGACGCTGCTGGTGCAGCTGAAAAAACGCTACTCCGCCTTGACCGAGGTCTATGACCTGACCGTGCAGATGGGCGAAGCGCTTGACCGGGACGATGGCCAGTCATTCAGCATGCTGTTGTCCATGCGTCAGGAGCCGCTGCTCCGGATGCAGGAACTGGATCAGAACATCCGGCGCATTGGGGAGACCAGTGCGCCGGAGATACAGGGACGGTGGCAGTCGCTGCAGGATGGCGACGCGCCGCACAGCGCGGATGAGGACATGGTCGTCAAGCAAATGCAGCAGAATAAGCGTCTGATCGACCGGCTGGTGCCGCTCGACAGCAGGATCAACCAATCTTTGGCTGGAAGAAAGTAAGCGCGTGAAAAAACGCTCATGGAAAAAAAGAATAGGTGTCTTTCTGCTCGTGCTGATCTTCATTGGCGGGGCAGAGTTAGCTGCTTGTTACTGGCTGGATCCGCCGGTTTTCCACAAGGTGGTCGATCCCGTTTTGGAAAAAGCGGAGGGAGCGTGGCGCACCGGCAGTGAGCAGGTGCGCCGCTTTGCATGTGGCGTGCAGGAAAAAATTGCCGAACGCATCGCCCTGCGTCAGCAGGAGATCATTCAGGAGCAGCAGGAGCAGATCGAGTCGCAGCAGGCCGGCGAACCGGCGATTCTGGGCGGCGGCATCGATGTGACGGATCCGACGGTCACCGAGCTGGTGACCCGTGACGGGCAGGAGGTTCTGACAGGCGGTTCGGTTTCCATCTGCTATTTTGCGCAGAGCGATCCGGCATGGAAGGACCAGCCCTATGGTACCGACCGGGTCGGACCGTACGGCTGCGGGCCGACGGCGTTGGCCATGGCGGTCCGAAGCCTGACCGACACGCCGACCGATCCGGCGGCGATGGCGGAATGGTGCAGTAAAAACGGTTTCTGGGCTGCCAAAAGCGGCTCTTACCATACAATCGTGCGCGGTGTGGCCAGCGCGTTTGGGCTGGAATGCACCTCGCTCAGTTCTATGACGCCGGAAAGCCTGCGTATGCAGCTGTCGGGCGGACGCATTGCCGTAGCTTTGATGAGCCGCGGACATTTTACCAGCACAGGACATTTTATCCTGTTGCGCGGGGTCACCTTGGAAGGCAATATTCTGGTGGCTGACCCCAACAGCCGGCAGCGAAGCCTGCAGGAGTGGGATGCGTCGCTGATCCTCAATGAGCTCAGCAGCAGTTCGACCGCGGGGGCGCCGCTTTGGCTTCTGTCCAGACCGGCCGTGGAATAAGCTGGTTGGTACAGTGGAAGGGGAGTCGGAATCGTGCCGCAGATTGAAATACAGCATGTGAAGAAATATTTCACCAACGATCAAAAACGGATTGCGGCAATCAATGATGTTTCCCTATCGATCGAGCAGGGCGAGTTTGTCTTTATCATAGGCAGCAGCGGAGCGGGAAAAACCACGCTGCTGCGTTTGCTTGCCAATCAGATTCCCGTGGATGACGGGCGGATCTGGGTGGATAATCTGGAATTGACCCGCCTGCGGAGCTGGCACCGCGCGGCATATCGTCGCATGATCGGTCAGGTCTGGCAGGATGCAAGTTTGGTGCGCAAAAAGACGGTCCGGCAGAATCTGGAGCTGGTGCAACGGGCGCTTGGGATAAAATCCAAGGTGATCCCGACGCACACCAGCAAGGCGCTGTCGATTGTTGGCATGCGCGCAATGGAGGACCGGTATCCGTTTGAACTGTCCGGCGGGCAGGTAAAAATGGTGGAGCTGGCGCGGGCAATCGTTTGCCAGCCGCCCATCCTGCTGGTGGATGAGATCACGGCCAACCTCGACTACGATACCGGCTGGGATATCATGAACCTCCTCAGTGAGATCAACCGATGCGGGACAACGGTGATCATGGCGACCCATGCAAAGGACTTCGTCAACATCATGTGCCGCCGGGTGGTGACGCTGGTGGCCGGTAAGGTCGCCGGCGACGTTGAAAAAGGCAAATATGGCGAGTTAAGAGCAACGAGTCGATTTGAATAAAAAGAAATTTATATTATAGGGGGCAAACCATTTATGCGACTACGGGACATGAAAATCAGTCACAGGCTAATTTTGGGCTTTGTGATACCGGTAACTTTGTCGATCATCTTGTTTACGATTTCGGTTTGCAGCATGTTTTCGCTGCGCGGCCGGTATGAGAGCCTGTTGTCCGATGATGTCGTGCTTGAGCAGCAGATCCTGAATTGCCGTATCCAGATAAACGCGGCGGCCCGCTATACGCGCGATATTGTGTTGGATACCGAAAAGGAGAACTACAATACCAACCAGCAGTCGCTCAACAGCGCGTTGGATGAGCTGGGTACGGCGCGGGACTACATATCCGACCACTATATGCTGGACGACGGGCAGGACAAAAGCTATATCGCCGCCGTGCAGGCGTGGGAGAATGTCATCCCCAGAATCACCAGCGCGGTAGACGCGGATAATTTTGACGAAGCCAGGACCATTCTGGTCAACGAAGGCACGCCGGCGCTTAATGAGCTGCGCGACGTAGCCAAGCAGATGACCAACACCATCGACGCGCACATCACGGAGGTCGAGCACGAGCAGCAGCAGCTGATCGTATTGCTGATGATCCTGATGATCGGCTTGCTGGTCTTGTTCCTTATCCTGATCGTGATCTTTGCGGTCGGCCTGATCCGTTCGATCCTCAAGCCGCTCAGCGAGACGCATCAGGTGCTGGTGGAAATGAGCACGGGCGACATGAGCCGGGATATTACATACGAGGGCAAGGACGAGTTCGGCGACATGGCCGACGCGCTCCGCTCGACGCAGACCATGCTGTCGTCCGCATGCAGTGAGATCACCCGCATCGCCACCGCCATGGTGGACGGCGACTTCCGCGTCAACTGTGAGGTAGAACTGCCGGGTTCCTTCCATACCATTACGGAGGCGCTGGCGCAGCTGACCAAGCAGATGCGCCAGATGATTGCCAACGTCAAGTCCTCGGTCGATCAGGTCGCGGCGGGCGCCGATCAGGTGTCCAACGGCGCGCAGTCGCTGGCCCAAGGCGCAACCGAGCAGGCCAGCGCGGTCGAGCAGCTGTCGGCCAGCATCAATGATATTGCCACTGCGGCGCGCCGCAACGCGGCTTCCGCCAAGGCGGCCAAGGAAAATGCCGATATGGCCGGCGCGCAGAACGCCGAGAGTCAGGAGCAGATGACGCAGATGATCGCTGCGATGAACGACATCACCTCGACTTCGCAGGAGATCAGCAAGATCATCAAGACCATTGAGGATATCGCGTTCCAGACCAATATCCTTGCACTGAACGCTGCGGTCGAGGCCGCGCGCGCCGGCTCCGCCGGCAAGGGCTTCGCCGTCGTTGCCGATGAGGTGCGCAACCTTGCGTCCAAGTCTGCCGAGGCGGCCAAGAACACGACGGCGCTGATCGAAAATTCGATCAAGGCGGTCGAGAACGGCTCGAATATCGCGCACGCTGCGGCGGAAACGATCACGACCAGCACGGAGCTGACCACCAAGGCTGTCGAGCAGATGACCCAGATCGCCAAGGCGGCAGAGCAAGAGTCCGAATCTATCGAGAATATCACACAGGGTATCGACCAGATCGCAACGGTCGTGCAGACCAACTCCGCGACGAGCGAGGAATCCGCCGCAGCCAGTCAGGAGCTTTCTTCCCAGGCGCATATGCTGCATCAGGTATTTGCTGCGTTCCGCGTCGGTGCGGACGACGAGACCACGGGTGGCGCTTCGTTTGCTGCAACGGATTTTGACAGCTTAAACTCCACCCCGGCATTCAGCGGCAGCTCTTATGCAGGAGGTAGTTCCCCCGCGTCGGGGGATACCTTTCCCGCAAAGCAGCGCAGCTTCGCTGGCCCCAACTTCGACGACCAGGGAAAATATTAAGCAATATCGCGTCACGCCGGATCTGGAGACCGGCAATGAGCTGATCGACTCCGAACACCGCGCACTGTTCGACGCGATCAATGATTTGTTGTATGCATGCCACACTGGCCGCGGGCGCGACCAGATCGGCGAAACCGCCGAATTCCTTGCCGATTATGTCGACAAGCATTTCAGCGATGAGGAAGAGCTGCAGCTTGACAACAACTATCCGCATTATGAACCGCATCATGCGTTCCATGTGGAATATGAGGGCAGGATCCGCGCGCTGGCGGACGACATCCGCGCCAACGGCCCCACGGTAAAGAGCCTGAGCGATGTCAACACCGAGGCGGGCGTGCTGATCAACCATATCCGCCACGAGGATAAGCGGCTTGCGGCGTACCTGCGCAGCAGGAATCGCAACAAGTAAAGGGAATACTTGCATCATTCGGCGCAGGCGCAGGGCAGCCCGTATCCGGCCTTTGCGCAGGCTGCCGCAGACGCAATGGTGCGGTGAGGTTCCAAAGCAAGGGATTTACAATGGCTTTGCTGAAGGGTTTTATGGCGTAACATTTGACGGCCCCGCCGGGGCACCGCAGCAGGCGATCCGGCGGGACGGGGAAAATGGCTTGGAAAGATAAGTAGGAGGAGGTAATGCGTTGAATTCATTTGCGCAGGCAGACGTTCAGGAAATCTTGGATCAGGTGATGCGCGATATGACCGAGCGCTATGCCGGCATCCAGCTTTGCAAGCGTGATTCCGAACCCTCCGGTGATATTTGTACAGTGTACACCACGTTTGAGGGGAGTTATCACGGTCCGCTGGTGTTGTGTGCGGATACCGCGTTTATGACGCGGTTGGCGCAGCGCGTGTTGCAGGAGGAGATCATCGATCCAAACGACTTGGAGGACTTGGTAAAAGAATATTTTAACGTGATCTGCGGGCAGATCGTGGCCGGTCTGTTCCGGGCGTTTCATGTGCCGGCAAGCTTCCGGATTCCGGTTTTCTACTCGGGGCGGTTCATCCCAGACGGGGAAGAAGAGCTGCACGGCGTCATCAATTATACCAGTGACTGTAACGAAAGTGCGAAGCTGATCCATCAGCTAACCGCAGCCTGACGTGTTTTTTGTTGCAGACTGTGGAAAAGGAGCGTAACATTATGTCAAAGAAAGTCATGGTTGTCGACGATTCACGCGTTGTGCATCTACAGATGAAGCGGATCCTCGCCGACACCGAGTACCAGGTGGTGATTTGTTGCCAAAGCGGCGAGGAAGCCCTGGAAAAATACGATGAGATACAGCCGGATCTGGTCACGATGGATATTCTGATGCCGGGTATGACCGGTCTGGAGGCGGCGCGTTTGCTGCTCCAATCCCATCCGCAGGCGCGTGTGCTGATGGTATCCTCGCTGGCCTACGACAATACGATCAACGAAGCGAGTGACATCGGCACGAAGGGCTTCATCTACAAACCGTTTGACCGGGAACAGCTCCTTTCGTCTTTGGCGTCTGCCTTTGCTTAAACCGGTGCATCTGTTTACAGGCTGCGTTCCCCGAAAGGGAGGGCGCAGCCTGTCGCCGTTACGGCGTTAACCGGCGGTGTTTGCTGCCGATATCATATCAGACTATGGTGAAAGGGGACTGGCGGCTTGACAACACGGCGGAAAAAGAAGCCTTCGTGGGTGCAGTACGTCAACTGGCGGATGGCCGCGCTGGCGGCGGCGGGCGCCGGCCTGCTGCTGTATGCCATTTTGAATATCCTGACCGTTTACAGCTCGGCCTGCACCTATGTGATGACCGACGGCGAGCGGTACGAGACGGTCAAGCTCTATCCGGGGTCGATCGAGGAAGCCTGTGAAAAGGCGGGCTTTCAGAACGTGCAGGTCGTCAGCCAGAAGGAGGACGACGGGACGGTCTACCTGACCCTGAAGGAAGCGTTCGACGTGTCCATCTGCACCAGCGCGCAGACCATCACGGTGCGCACTGCGCCCTGCACGGTGGGTGAGCTGCTTGAGCAGAACGGCATCCTGGTCGGCGCGAACGATATCGTCACGCCCGATTTGGACAGCTGGCTGTCGGATCATAGCGAAATCACCGTCACGCGTGTGACCTTCCAGCAGGTGACCGAAACCGAGCCCATCCCGTTTTCGGTCGAGGTGACTTACAGCGAGCAGCGGCTGAAAGGTGACCAGAAGATCGTGACATACGGCGAGGAGGGTGAAAAAAGCATCTCCTACCGGGTGGAAATGCACGACGGTGAAGAAGTTGCGCGCGAGGTGGTCGCGGAAACGGAAGTCAAGCAGCCGGTCAACTGTGTGGTCGAGCAGGGCATCCGCGAGCCGGTCAGCACGCAGGAGATCCAGCAGGTGCAGGCAGCGTCCGCGCAGACGACGGAAAACAAGCCGCTGCCGTCAACGCAGTCCGGCAGCAGCAGCGGCGGGCTGTCCACGGCGGGGCGGTCGCAGGTGTGGTCGGTGCCCGCCGGCATTGTGGACGACACGGTCAACAAGGTCATCACCGCGGGCGACGGGTCGAGCTTTTCCTATTCGGCGGTGATCGACGTCACCGCCACGGCCTATCACCGCATTGAGGACGGTGGGGAAATCACCGCGTCCGGCACGGTGACGGACTACGGCACGATTGCGGTTGACCCGACCGTCATCCCGCTGGGCAGCCGGTTGTACATCGTGTCCAACGGCGGCGACCAGTCGTGGTCGTACGGGCCGGGGCTGGCCGAGGATACCGGCGGCCTGATCAAGGGCGCAAAGATCGACCTGTTCTTTATGACGGGCGATGAAGCCAACGATTTTGGCGTCCGCCCGGCCAAGGTGTATATCCTGACGGATTAAGCCAAGGCGGCGCCGCGCCATGGCGTCCCGGTGCTTTGCGGAAATGCGCGGCATCCGGACGAAAACGGGGCGCGCAGACCGCGCCTGATGAATAAACGGGGATCGTCCTGCGGCTGTTAACTGGCCGCACGTTCGGTCGATAAGATAAGTGTAAGCCGAGGTATCGGCCAGAACGAAGGAGGTGTTGCCGGATGATGGATAGCGTTGCCGCAATGTCGGTCAATATGGGCATGGCGCAGGTGCAGCAGAGCGCTTCGATCTCTGTGGCGAAGAAAGCAATGGACGCGACCGAAGTTGTCGCACAGGGTCTGCTGCAGATGCTGCCGGACCCCTCGGGTGCAGGGCAGATCATCGATACTTACGCATGACAAAAGGACGGCACGGCGTGCCGTCCTTTTGCTTGTCAGGGATGTATGGCTGGAAGACCGAAAGGGGCGGCATATATGCCGCCCCTTTCGGTTTGCTCGTTGTGTTTTATTCTTCTGCGTCCCCAGTGTCTTCTTCGCCTTCCCCGTCAGTGGTTTCCGGGGCTGTGGTGGGGTCGGTACCGGTTTTGATGGCGGTATCGCCCTCGGTCGGCAGGTCGGTCGGCAGGTCGCCGCTCAGGTGCACCTTTTCCACCTCGTCCGAACCGTCCGCCAGCTGGTGGTACAGCGTCGAGGTGTCCGACGAAATGAAGTAGGTACCCATCAGAGAGTTGGTGCCGACATCATTTTTGCCGTATACATACACCGTCAGGCAGGCTTGTCCATCCACCATGACAAAGCCGGGGCCGGGTTTCAGGCTGTATTCGGCCATCGACTCACCCGGCAGGCCGATCTCTTCCGGGGTGACCGAATTCATCAGCACCTTGGCGCCGGAGAACGAGAGGAAGGAGCCGGCTTCCTGCAGGGAAGTGGTGAAGTCCTGCCCGTCGATCTGGTCCAGCGTGATCAGGCAGCTGGTCGGCGTCCAGTCCACCCGCACGCGGAAGCGCCGCTGGGTGTTGTGCTCATAGTCAGAATAGGCAAGAGGCGCCGCATCTTCGGCGTTTTCGCCCTCTTCTTCCTGCTCCTCGGCCTGCTCTTCGTCACCGCCTTCTTCGCCGGTGCTGGCGGAAGCCGTGGAAAGCTGCACCGGCGCGCCGCTTTCGTCCGTGGCGACGGCCTGACGGTACAGCGTTACCGAGCCGACGCGGGTGTCGTAGGACACCGGCTCGTCCTCGCCGCCCTCCAACTGCAGGCTGTATTCCTCGCCCTCAAGCAGCGCAACGTAGGACTGCACGATGGCGCCCGGCTGGCCTTCCAAAAACTGCTGATAGTCATAGGCGATATAATCCTGCACCTCGGTCGCGGCAGCGGCCGTTCCGCCTTCGGCATCTTCCGTCTCGTCGGACGCTTCGCCGTCCTCCCCGCCGTCCTCTGCTTCGTCGCCTTCCTCCGCAGCTTCGCCGTCCTCTTCTTCGCCGGAGGACGGCGACAACGTGGCCACCAGCTGTCCGCCGGTCTCATCGGTCAGGAACTGCTCGATCGAAGGGATGCTGTCCCCTTCAAAGGTGTAGTAGGCCAGCGTATTATCCTCCGCTTCATCCTTGCCGCAGGCCGCAAGCAAGACGCACAGCATCAGAGGAAGCAATGCCCAATATCGTTTCATCTGTTTGCAGTTGATGCTCCTTTCAAAAATCGCAATGTAGGCAGTGCCGCGCCGTTTGGCGGGTCCGGCTGGCGCGCGCAAGAGCGCCGCCTCCGGGCGCGAGACCGTATGCGAAGCGCCGCAGACCCGATGGCACATTGCCCCGATAGTCTAATACTACATGGTTTGCCAGCCAAACGCAAGGGCAAACGGTAAAAAATCGGGGGTTTCCAAAATGTTTGACAAATATTAAAAAATTTTTATGCAATTGTTATCTTTGGCAAGGTGTGGACGATATACAGAAAGACGACATATTAGATATGTTTGACAACAAGACTTACTGAGGGGAAAAGGTGGTTGCACATGAAAAGTGTCAAAAGTAAAATATTGCTCGGTATGGTGACGACCATCGTGGTTGGTATGCTTGTCGTGGGCTTGACAAGCATCTTTTTGAGCTTAGCAAGTTCGAAAACCATGCTGAAAACATCGATGCAGGGTACGGCGGATATTGCGGCTGCCCGCGTGGAGTTTGAGCTGCGCTCCTATATCGAAACCGCGGCGATGGCTGGGCAGAATGGGCTGTTATCCGATGATACGGCGACCTTGCAGCAAAAGGAAGAGTATATTTCCCGCATGGCGACCCAATTCGGCATGACGCGCGGCAACCTGCTCGACCTGAACGGCGACAGCCTGTTTGACGGCAACAACTATTCCGACCGCGAGTACTTCCAGCGCGCCAAGGAAGGCGAGAGCTTTGTCTCCACGCCGACGGTCAGCAAGGTAACGGGCGAGCTGTCCATTCTGGTCGCAGCGCCGGTTTACGAAGGCGGCAACAGCGCCAACGAGATCGTAGGCGTCGTGTACTTCGTGCCGGAGGAGACCTTCCTGAACGATATCATGATGTCGGTCAACATCAGTGAGAACAACGAAGCCTTTATGCTGGATAAGGACGGCGTGACCATTGCGGACGTGACCATGGAAACGATCGCCTCCCAGAATATCGAGGAAGAGGCCATGGCGGATCCCTCCCTTGCCCAGCTGGCGGTGTACACGGCGGATATGCGCGCGGGCAACAGCGGCATAGGCGAGTACTCGATCAACGGCGAGGATAAGCTGCTGGCTTACGCGCCGGTCGAAAATACAGACGGTTGGAGCCTGGGCGTTGCAGTGCCGCTTTCCGACATGATGGGTTCAGTTTACACCTCTGCAATCGTGATCGGTGTGCTGATTGTGATTGTCACGCTGATCGGTATTCTGGTTGCGATCCGTATGGCAATCGCCATCGGCCGTCCGCTGCAGCTGTGCACCGAGCGCATCCATAAGCTGAGCGAGGGCGACCTTTCCTCCCCGGTACCCGAAATCAAGACCAAGGACGAGACCGGCAGGCTGGCACAGCAGACAAGCCTGATCGTGGAAAACCTGCAGGATCTGATTGGCGACATGGTCTACCTGCTGAGCGAGATGTCGGAGGGCAATTTCGACGTCCGCTCCAAGAGCTGTGATTTCTATAAGGGCGACTACGAGATGTTGTTGGTCAACTTCCGCCAGATCGCGATTGGGCTGAGCGATACCATGCAGCAGATCGGTACGGCATCCAATCAGGTCACGGCAGGCGCGGAGCAGGTATCCTCGGGCGCGCAATCGCTGGCACAGGGCGCGACCGAGCAGGCCAGCGCGGTGGAAGAGCTGTCCGCTACCATCAACGAGATTGCAACCGACAGCCAGCGCACGGCGGAGCTGGCCATGGAATCGAAGCATGCGGCCGACAGTGCAGGCGCAGAGCTGACCGCGAGCAACGAGTACATCCAGACCTTGGGCAATGCGATGAAGAACATTTCGGATTCGTCGCAGGAAATCAGCAAGATCATCACCACCATCGAAAACATTGCGTTCCAGACCAATATCCTGGCGCTGAATGCCGCGGTCGAGGCCGCCCGTGCGGGCGCCGCAGGCAAGGGCTTTGCGGTTGTCGCGGATGAAGTGCGTAATCTGGCTTCCAAGTCGGATCAGGCGGCTAAGGCGACCAAGGACCTGATCGAGAAATCCATTGAGGCAGTCAACAGCGGCGCAAGCCTGATGGATAAGGTTTCTGAAGCAGTCAACAACGTGATGCAGTCCGCATCGGTTGCCGTTACCGGCATGGATGAGGTTGCGGAAGCGGTGCAGCGTGAAACCGAGGCTGTGCTGCAAATCACGCAGGGCATCGACCAGATTTCCAGCGTGGTACAGACCAACTCCGCTACGGCGGAAGAGTCCGCTGCGGCCAGCGAGGAGCTTTCCGGTCAGGCCGAGATGCTCAAGTCGCTGATCAGCGCGTTCAAGCTGCGGCAGGACTAACCGGCAGGCAGTTGCAACGCCCCGCCCATTTGGGCGGGGCGTTGCTTTTACAGCCTTATCTTTGTTAGGCGCCGGACGATAACAAATATGAGGATTGCTGTGCGATCGTAGGAAGGAGATGGCAATTTGGATAGGTGGAAGAAATGGAGACGGGCGCTTGCGTTCATGCTGGCTCTGGTTCTGGCATTGTCGCCTGCGGCATTCGCCGGGGACGATGCGGAAGGGGGAGACGGCGGATCGGGTGGCAGTGTCAGCAAGGCGACGGTCACCTTCATCGGTGACTCCTGGACGTGGAACAAGGATGCGGAAACCGATATAGCGGCAGACGGGAGCCAGTCGTATGAATTGACCATGGCCGAGGGCAGAAAGCTCGATTCCATACATATCAGTGTGGCAGACGAGGACAAGGATACGGAAGATTCGTCGGTTACCTTGGATGTAAGCAAGCTATCCGGCGAGATAGCTTCCGTGCTGACGGCAAAGGTAGAGGCATGGCCGGAGCGGACGCGTACGGTTGAGTTGACCATTGCGGTAGATCCTGCTTTGGAGGCTGACTGTGCAGTCACGGTTTCCTGTTCGACCAGTTCGCCAAAGTTCAGCGCGCGGATTGAGGAAAAAAGCGGCTCGGCGATCACCAATGGCAGTGATGATGAGGTGGCATATGGCAGCGAGGTGACGCTCGGTGTCGTGCCGGACGATGGCTATCGACTCAGCAGTCTCACGATTACATACGGCGAGGAAGAGCCGAAGCAGATCACAGCATCCACGGATTGGAATGGCTTGAAGGTGACGTGGAATGCCGAGGGCAATACCACGGTATCCGGCGAACTGTATGCCGACCTTTCGGTTGAGGCCGTGGTCGAGGAGATCCCGGTCAAATATAATGTTACCATTGATGTAGACAGCGGCATGGAGCTGGTGCGGCCAAGCAGCCGCGTGACCAGCCTGCTGCAAGGCGAAACGCTGGAAGTGCGCGTCAAGGCCAAGACGGGCTACCTGATCAGCGACTGCTCGATCAAGTATGGCAAAAGCTACGCGACCTGGGCGAGCGGCCAGAGCGCCATGCAGATGGGCAATGACCGCGTACAGGTGCAGCAGAAGTCCGGCGAGGTCTGGTTCTACCTGCCGGAGGTGTATGTGGATACCGACATCACCTTTACGTCGGATTACGACCCGGATAATATCCCGATTGAGATCGACGAAGGCTCGCGCATCAATATCGACAGCAGCTGCGGGGAAACCGTAGCGCGCGGCGACGACGCGGAGTTTTACATCTACACGACCTCGGACAGCTATTCGGTCAAAAAGGTCACGCTGACCATTGGCGACAGCACGGGCTCGGCCGACCCGTCGGACGGCGAGATCCGCGTCGGGCGCAAAACCTATGAGATCGAGGATGTGGGCGACGGCGAGTATACGCTTTACGTCGATAACATCACCGAGCCGGTCACGGTGGCGGCGACCTCATCCAGCTCGGGCACGGTGTCCCGTCCGACGCTGACAATCAAGTCCTCCAGCCATGTGACGATCACCAAGAGCGTCTCTTCAAACCGGGTGGATGCGGGCGACGATGTGAATTTCTATTTCTCGCCCAGCACCAATTATCAGGTCGACCAGATCACGCTCAAGGTCGGCAGCAATACACGCACGGTCAGTGCGGATAAGACCTATATCCGTGTCGGCGGCGAGACCTATCAGATGAGCCGTGGCGCGAGCGGCACGGTCACGCTGTTTGTCACCGATATCGACGAGAATGTCACGGTTTCGGCCACGTCGTACTATTCGACCAGCCCGGTCGAGCCGAGCAATATGATCAAGATCAACACATCCAGCCGCAGCGCGTTTATGAACGGGTACGCGGACGGGACGTTCCGGCCGCAGAGTTATATGACGCGCGCGGAAGCGGTGGTTATGCTGTACCGCCTGTGCTCGGTCAATGTGGACAACAGCGTCGTGGACAGTTCCTTCCGCGATGTGCCGTCGACCCTGTGGTGCGCGCGGGAGGTCAATGCGTTTGCGTATGCGGGCATCATCGACCAGACCAGCTATTTCTACCCGGACAGCTATATCACCCGGGCGGAGCTGACCGAAATGCTCTACCGCCTGTCCGGCTCGCCGAGCGTGAGCGGCAGCGCGATCTCGTTTAATGACATCGGCAATGTGCCAAACAGCAACGCCATCCGCTATGCGGCGTACCGCAGTTGGGTCAACGGCTACGACGACGGCTCGTTCCGCCCGTATGCCAACATCGAGCGCAGCGAGGTCGCCACGCTGATGACCCGTGTGCTTGGGCGCACGTCCGGCGGCACAACCACATATTACACGGATGTCCCGTATACACATTGGGCATACCGCTATATCCAGTTGGCGTCCTCTTATGTCTGATGGGTGCAGCAGGTGCGCAGGGCCGCTTTTTGGCAGGCCATGCGCACCTGCCATTTTTATGAAGAGCTGGTGATATTATGATATTTAGGGGGGCGGGATTTCGGCTCCGGATGCGCGGACCAAAGTACACAAAAAAATATCCGGTTAAAAAAATCACCTGCAAATGCTTTGTAAGATAATAGTTCTTTTGCAAATTTGGCACATTTATATATAAAAAATGCGAAAAATACAAAGGAAAAAGCGGGATTTGTGCAATGTGACAAGAAAGTCGAGAAAAAAATGCCGGAAGTTATTGAAAAATTGCGCGTTTAATAGTAAAATATAAACAAACCTATCTATGCATGGGAATAGATTTTTGGAGGTCCGGGAAATATGGAATCGATTACCAACAATGCGCTGTTGATGATGGAGAAGTCGCTGGACTTCCTATGGACCAAGCAGACGGCGATCCTGGATAACCTTGCCAACGTGGAAACGCCCAACTACAAAGCCAAGTATGTCACGTTTGAAGAAACGTTCCGCTCCCAGCTGCAGGCGGCGGCCGGGGGGAAGACGTCGGATATCCGCGACACGCTGGAAAGCGCGCGGGCGACGGTGCATGTGGCGGAGAACGAAAGCGCGCGTATGGATGAGAACGGCGTGGATGCGACCGAGCAGAGCATCGAGCTGGCGCGCAACGCGCTGCAGCAGCAGCACGTGATGAACGCGATATCGGATGATCTGGCGCTGCTCCGTGCGGCGATCCGTGGACAGTAAGGAGGGGAATGAACCATGGCTTTTCTCAGTTCGATGAATATTACCGGCTCCGGGCTGACGGCACAGCAGCTCCGGCTGGATGTGATTTCGGAAAATGTATCGAACATCAATACCACGCGCGTGGAAGGCGGCGACGGCCCCTACCAGCGCAAAATGGTCGTCATGGTGGCGGACGAAGGCAGAAATACATTCCGGGAAGTGCTCGCACAGGCTGCGGGCGGTATTCCCGCGGCTACAGGGGATTTATCAGAAACGGGCGGGGTTCGAGTCACGCAAATCGTGGAGGACACCAGCCCGTTTAAGTTGCAGTACGACCCGTCCCATCCGGATGCGAACGAAGAGGGCTATGTAGAGATGCCCAACGTCGATCTGGTCAAGGAGATCACGGATGCGATGGCGGCCACGCAGGCGTTTTCGGCCAATGTAACCGCGTTTAACACGCTCAAGACGGTTGCGACGCGCGCGCTGGACATCGGGAAATAAAAGGGGAGGAAAATTTTTATGGCGGCGATTAACTCAATACAACCTTTGTGGGACTCGCTCTTCACCGAGCAGACCGGTCAGGATACCGACCGGCTGCAAAGCGGTATGCCCATCTTTGAGGATGTTTTCCGGGATATGCTTGACACGGTCAAGCAGACCGATGCAGAAAAGAATGAGGCAGAGTACCTGTTGGCGACCGGCCAGCTGGATAACCCGTCCGTGCGATCGATTGCAAGTGCGAAGGCGCTGCTTTCCGTACAGCTGCTTGCAGAGCTGCGGAACAGGGCGCTGGATGCGTACAGCGAAATCTCGCGCATGAGCATCTAAGCAAAAAATAATCGGCGGAATGTGGGGAACTCTGGAATGAGGCGGAGAAAACAGTGAAAGAGAAGTTACAGGGCGGTCTGGAGAAGGTAAAGGGTTTTTATGCCGGCGAGCAAAAGTCCAAACACATAAAAATCACCGCGGTCGTTTTGGTCGTGGTTATTGCCGTTTCTGTGATTATCGCGCTGATCTTGAATAACCGGCCGTATGAAACACTGGTCACCGGGCTGACGAGCGACGAAATGTCGACGATCGCGACCAAGCTGGAGGAGTACGGCGCAACGGATTATAAAATAGAGGGCGATACGATCAAGGTACCGGAATCGCAGGTCACCAACCTGCAGGCCAAGCTGCTGGTCGACGGTTATCCGAAAAGCGGCTTCCTGTACGGTACATATCTGGATAACATCGGTCTGATGTCAAGCGAATCCGACCGGGAAACGCTCAAGAATTATGAATTGCAGGACCGCATGGCGGCGGTCATCCGGAATTTTTCCGGCGTGAAGAATGCGGTGGTGGATATTACCCCCGGTTCGGACCAGCGCTATGTGCTCGACAGCGATAACGCGACCCCGGCGTCGGCGGCGGTGTTCGTCGAAATGTCGGACGGCGGCGCGCTGCCGGAAAATTACGTCGACGCCATCGGCAACTTTGTGGCGCACAGCGTGCAGGGGCTGGATTTCGAGAGCGTGACCATCACGGACTCGATCGGCAACAGCTATACGCCGGGCAATCAGGATACGTCGACCGCATCGGCGTCCGACCTCAAGCTGCGGTTGGAAAACCAGGTCAACAACCGTGTGCGCAACGAGGTGCTGCAGGCGCTCAGCCCGATCTACGGCACGGATAACGTGCGCGTCAGCGTCACGAGCACGGTGGATGTCAGCCGCCGCGTGCAGGAGACGACCGAGTACAACACGCCCGAGGGCGCGCCGGACGGAGAGGGCATCATCGGCCACCGCGAGTACGATCAGGAGCTGATCCGCGGCGAGGATGACGAGGTCGGCGGCGTCGTCGGTACGACGACCAACGCGGACATCCCGACCTATATGGAGACCGAGGGCGCGGTCAACGGCGATGAAACCTATATCAAGAACAGCGGCAGCGAGGACATGAACGTCAACACCACCAAGGAGCAGGCAGAGCTGAACTCCGGCGTGGTGACCGACGTCATGATCGCGGTGACCATCAATCAGGATACGGCGGGCAACGTCGGCACCGCGCAGCTGATCAGTCATATCGCCCGCGCGGCGGGCATTTCGGTCGACCAGCAGGCGGATAAGATCAACGTGCTGGTAGCGCCGTTCTACAACCCGACGACCGAGACCATCCCGTCGTCGATCCTGCAGGGCCTGCAGATCCCGAAGTGGGCGCTCTATGTGGCGGCCGGCGTGCTGGGTCTGTTGCTGCTGCTGATCGTGCTGCTCATCATCCGCGCCAAGAAGCGGAAGAAGGCCGAGGCGCTGCTGCTGGCGCAGCAGGAGGAGGCATGGGCGGCCGAGCAGGCTGCGGCCGCGATGGCCGTCGAGGAGCAGGTCGACAATGTTTTGGAGATCAAGAACGAAAAGAGTATGGAGCTGAAGCAGGATATCCGCAAGTTCACCGAGGAAAACCCGGAGATCGCGGCGCAGATGATCCGTACCTGGCTGAGAGGGGAGGGTGCAAATGGCTGAGCAGCAGGAGCTTACGCCCGCGCAGAAAGCGGCGACTGTTATCGTTGCCATTGGCACGGAAAAGGCATCCCGTATCTACCAGTATATGAACCCGGATGAGCTCGAGCAACTGACCATCGAGGTCGCCAAGCTGGGCTATGTCGATCCGGCAAGCACCGAGCAGGTGCTGGAAGATTTTTACCAGATGTGCCTGACCAACAAGGCCATCACCGAGGGCGGCATGGAATATGCGCGTTCGGTGCTGCAAAAGGCCTTTGGCGATCAGGCTGCCGAGCAGCTGCTCAGCAAGGTCACCAAGGCGCTGAGCAACCGTTCGTTCTCCTTCCTCAACAAGACCGACGCCAAGACGTTGCTTTCCACCCTGCAGCATGAGCGCGCGCAGACGATTGCATTGGTGCTGTCCTACGTCGACCCCGACAAGGCGGCGGCCGTGCTCGAGGAGCTGCCGCCGAAGAAAAAGCTGCGCGTGGTCAGAAGCATCGCGCGCATGGAGAGCGCGTCGCCGACCGCGGTCAAGATGATCGAGGACGAACTGCAAAAGAAGTTCTCGAGCATCATCGTGGCGGAGAACGTGCAGATCGGCGGTCTGGACCATATTGCAGCCATCATGAACAATCTGGAGCGTTCGAGCGAAAAGGCGATCTTCGATGGCCTGTCCGAGACGGACGAGACGCTGGCCGAGGAGATCCGCAAGCGTATGTTCGTCTTCGAGGACGTTGTCAACATGGACGACCGCTCGGTGCAGCGCTTCATCCGCGACTGCGACATGCGCGATATCGTGCTGGCGCTCAAGGGCGCCAACCGCGAGGTGGCCAACAAGCTGTTTACCAATATGTCCACGCGCATGCGTCAGAATATCGAGGAAGACCTCGAGATCACCACCAACGTGCGTATCCGCGACGTCGAAGAGGCGCAGCAGCGTATTGTTGGTATCATCCGTGACCTGGAGGAGCGCAATGAGATCATCATCCTGAAGGGCGGAAAGGATGAGATCATTGCCTAATATCCTGAAGTATTTCATGAAACCGAAGGCGGAGGACTATGAGCTGCCCAACGAAGAGCAGCTGATCAGCCAGCTGGAGGAAATGATACGCCTGAAGGAGAGCATCCCGGGGGACGGGACGGAGACGGTGCATCAGCAAGTGCCCGCCGAACCCGTCCAGCCGGTGCAGGCTGAAGATCACAGGGAAAAGAGGGCCGAGCCGCCGGTCCGCAGCTTTGAGCAGGAGATGTCCTTGGCGCAGGCCGAGGCCGACCGCCTGCTCCAGCATGCCAAGGCGCAGGCCGAGCATATCATAGAAGAAGCCAAGCAGGCGGCCGAAACCGAGGTCGCACGGATCTATCAGCGCGCAAGCGAGGATGGGTATAACCAAGGGTATGCCGAAGGGCACCAGAAGGGGCAGGAGGAGGCGTCGGCTGCGACGCGCAAGGCCGCCCAGGATGCGGTGGAGTCGGTGCAGCGCTTTCTGGCGCAGGCCAACCAGACCCGCGACGCCGAGATCGACCGGCTCAGCGCCGAGGTGCTGGATGTGGCGGTCGCGGTGGCGGAACAGGTCATCCATGTCAGCCTGAAAAGCAGCGCGGAGATCATCAAGCGCATGATCATCTCCGCGACCGAAAAGCTCAAACGCCGCGAGTGGGTGCAGATTTATGTGGCCGACTGCGACGTCAAGGGCGTGGCGCAGAGCGACCCCGCGCTGGCCGCGGCGCTGTCCAGCCTGTCCGACCATATCAAGATCGTACCGATGAAGGATGCCGAGACCGGCACCTGCATTGTTGAAATGCCGGATGAGATCATCGACGCAAGCGCGTCGACCCAGTTGGAGAACATCCGCTCGGTCATCCACGAGAATTACTCCTAAAACCCATTTGGGGAGAGCACCATGTTTGAGCAAGTCATTCAGCAAATCAAGGATACGGATACCCTGAGCCGCACGGGCAAGATCGAAAACATCGTCGGCATGTCGATCGAGGCGTCGGGCGGCCGGGGCGCGATCGGCGATATCTGCCGCATTTATTCGGCCGAGTCCAACAGCCAGATTTTGGCCGAGGTGGTCGGGTTCAAAAGCGACCGGATGCTGCTGATGCCGTACCAGAATATGAATGGCCTGGCGCCCGGCAGCTTTGTCCGCAACACTGGACGGCGGCTGCGCCTGCAGGTGGGCGACTTCTTGCGGGGGCGCATCATCAACGCGATGGGCAAGCCGATCGACGGGCTGGCGCCCTTCCCGGAAGGGGACAGCTACTTTGTCGACAGCCCCTATATCAACCCGCTCAGCCGTCCACCGATCCGCGAGCGCGTCGATTTCGGCGTGCGGGCGATCGACTCGACGCTGACCATCGGCAAAGGACAGCGTATCGGCATCTTTGCCGGTTCGGGCGTCGGTAAATCGACGCTGATGGGCATGATTGCCAAAAACGTCAAGACAGACATCAACGTCATCGCGCTCGTCGGCGAACGCGGACGCGAGGTTTTGGAATTTGTCCAGAAGGATTTGGGCGAGGAGGGCATGCGGCGGTCGGTCCTGGTCGTGGCGACCTCCGACCAGCCCGCCATGCTGCGCATGAAATGCCCGTCGGTGGCGACTGCCATCGCCGAGTATTTCCGCGACCAGGGCAAGGACGTGCTGCTGATGATGGGCTCGCTGACGCGCTTTGCGATGGCGCAGCGCGAGATCGGCCTTGCGGTCGGCGAGCCGCCCGTGGCGCGCGGCTATACGCCGTCGATCTACGCCGAGCTGCCCAAGCTGCTCGAGCGCAGCGGCAATTTCGAGCGCGGCTCGATCACCGGCGTGTACACCGTGCTGGTCGAGGGCGACGATACCAACGAACCGATCGCGGATACCGTGCGCGGTATCCTGGACGGACACATCGTGCTGTCGCGTAAGCTGGCCAATGCAAACCACTTCCCGGCGATTGACGTGTCGGCAAGCATTTCCCGTCTGATGGTCGAGATCGTCTCGCCCAAGCACCGGGCGCTGGCCGGCAAACTGCGCGACATCCTGAGTGTGTACGAAAAAAACGAAGACCTGCTGGCGATCGGCGCGTACAAGGCGGGCACCAATCCCCGGCTGGATTACGCGGTATCCAAGATCGACCAGATCAACGGGTTCCTGATGCAGGGCATCGACGAGGCGTTCAGCTACGACGAGAGCCTGAAAGAGCTGGAATCCATTTTGAAATAACCAAGGCAAGATGTGAAAACCCAAGGCAAAGGAGATGGTTCCGATGAAGAAATTCCGTTTTTCCATGGAAACTGTGCTGCATTATCGGGAACAGCTGCTGGACTCACTGCGCATCGAGCACGCTGCGGCGATTGCCCGTGTGCGTGAGCAGGAAGCGGTTCTGCAGGCATTGCAGCAGCAGTTCGACGAGGTCAACGAGGAGTATCGGGACCGGAAACAGCAGGGCATGACGATCGCGGACGCGGTCGGCTATGACCTGATGCTCCGGGTGCAGGAGAAGGAAATCGAAAAGGCAACCGAGGAGCTCCGTGCGCGCAAGCGTGCGGAGGAGGCCAAACGCAAGGAAGTCATCCACGCCAAGACCGACAAGGCGACCATTGAGAAGCTGAAAGAGAAAAAGTATCAGATGTATCAGAAGGCCGTCCAGAAGAGCGAAGAGCAGTTTATCGACGAGTTTGTATCCAACGCCCGTGTGATGGCAGGCGCGGCGATCCATTGAGAGAAACCGCGGGCGTCCGTGCTTTAGCACGCCGCGCCTGCCCATTCCAACAGGGAAAGGGGGTGGAAAAGTGAACATGGAGCAGATCAACATGATGGTGCAGATGGTGATGCAGCAGGGTCAGGTATCCGGCTCGTCCTCCGGCAAGGATTCGGAGAGCTCGTTCCAGGATATGATGAACCAGAAGCAGGACGTCGCTTCCTCCGCGCAGAAGGATACGTCCCAGCAGCAGCCGTCCAAGACGGAGCAGCCGCAGCAGGACGGTCAGGCACAGCAGACCGGGCAGGAGGCCGACACGCCGGTGACCGAGGTATCCGATGAGGTGCGTCAGGTGCTGGCGGCGATGGTTTTCCAGCAGTATGTGCCGCAGGCCAACGTGGGGACGCAGCAGGCGGCGGAAACCGTGGCGGCAGTTCCGGTGGCCGGGGCGGCAGCGCCGCAGGCAGCCGTGCAGGAGCTGGCGGCAGCAGTCCCGCAGCAGGCGGCGCAGCAAACCGTTGTCCCGCAGGCGGAAACGGCCGGCGCAGCCGTGCAGACTGCACAGCAGGCCGTATCCGGGCAGAACATGACGGAGGCAGTCCAGCAGGCAGCCGTCCCGCAGGAGAACGTGCAGCCGCAGGCCGTGCAGCAGGCGCAGACGCAAAACCCGCAGCAGCAGTCCGCCGGTGAGCAAAACACCGCAATGGACACCGCCGGTGCGAAAAAGACGGAGGAGCCGTCCGTGTCGGTCGCGCAGCAGGAGCAGCCGCTGTTCGGCGAGGTGGAAACCGTGCCGGTCAAGGTCGGCGAGGCGACGCCCAAGGTCAACACCGAAGCGCCAGACATGGAGAAGCAGCTGGCAGACACCATCGAGGCCAACCTGAAAACCGCAGGCGACAAGGTGGAGGTTCAGCTGGAGCCGGCAAACCTCGGCCGCATCACCATTGAGATGGTGCAGCACGACGGCAAGCTCGGTCTGGTCATCTACGCGGAAAGCGCCAAGACCACATCGCTGCTGGCGCAGCATGCGGGCAATCTGGGCGCCCTGCTGGAAGACCGCAGCGGCCAGGTCGTACAGATCCAGGTGCAGCAGCAGGAACAGCAGCCGCAGCCGCAGTATGACGGCCATAATCAGCAGAACCAGCAGCAGGAACAGGAGCAGCACCCGCAGCAGAGCAAGGCCGAGCAGGACAGCTTTCTGGGGCAGCTGCGTCTGGGTTTGACCCAGCTGGAAGCGCTTTGAGAAAAGGAGTGAAGCCTTATGAGCGACCTATTTATGCCGACGATTGCAAGATCGTCTACGCAGGGTACTTATACCAACAGCACAAATGCAAGTTCAAAAACAGCGGACGATAAGAATATCGGCTACCTGACCGACAGCAGCGCAGATAACCTGACGCTGACGATGGAGGACTTCCTCCAGCTGATGATCGTGCAGTTCCAGAATCAGGACATTGACAACCCTGCTTCGACGAGCGACATGATGAACCAGCTGATGCAGATGTCCACCATCCAGTCCATGGCCACGATGACCGATGCGACCACCATGACCTACGCCGCTTCGCTGGTCGGCAAGACGGTCACCATCGGTGAGTACAGCAGCGGCCGCGGTTTGGAAGAGATCGTCGGTGTGGTGACCGGTACCGGCACTTATGACGGCGACCAGGTCATCTTTGTCAACGGTAAGAGCTATAAGCTCAGCTCGATCATGGCGGTCGGCGAACTGCCGGAAATCGAGGATGATACCACGGACGGTGGCACGACGGACACGGATGAGCCGGCCGACAGCACGGAGCAGCCGGAGGGTGGCGATACGGTATGATCGAACGGATCGGCGGCAGCAGCCTGCCCTATGAACTGCAAACGCAGGGCGGCGGGGCTTCTGTCAGCGGCGGGACCTTTGGCGACCTGCTGCGGCAGCGCATGGAGCAGCTCGGCACAGGCCAGCAGGCCGCGCCGTCTGTGGAGTTTTCCAAGCATGCGCAGCAGCGCGCGCAGGAGCGCGGAATCGAAATGACGGACGACCTGATGACCCAGCTGGCGAACTCTGTGGAAAAGGCACAGGAGAAGGGCGCCAAAAACATCCTCGTTTTTGACGCAAGCCGGGCGTTTATCGTCAACGTGCCGCAAAACCGTGTGATCACTGCGATCTCGCAGGAGGAAATGCAGGATAACGTGTTTACCAATATTGACGGTGCTGTCCTTCTCAAGTAAGAAGGCAGGTCCTTTTAGGGTGCTTTGGGGCCCGGCCTGTTTGACCGGCCCCGGCAGCACCGTGCGGATTGGAAGGAGCAAAAATAACTTATGACAGGTTCAATGTACGCTGCAATTGCGGGCCTGCAGACCCACATGCAGAAGATGAATGTCATTGGCAATAACATCGCCAATGCCAATACCTATGGCTTTAAGCCGGGCGTTACGTCGTTCAGCGAGTCGATGTACACCTCAATCAGCAACAGTACCGAGGGCGGCACGCAATACGGCGGCACCAACGCTTCGCAGATCGGCTACGGCTCGCAGGTGGCCTCGATCGACCTGAATATGACCGGCGGCACCTACGCGCCGACCGGCATCAACTCGCACCTGTATCTGGATGGTAACGGGTTCTTTATGGTTGGCCCGAAGCCGGACAAGACGATTGGTTATGTAGCAGATGCCAATGATCTGACGCTTAAGCGTGTCGGCAATTTCTTCCTTGATTCGTATGGCTATCTGGTTGATAACAACGGCTACTGTGTCTACGGCTTTATGCCGCAAGGTAATGCAAACGGTACGATTCGCATGGATGGCGATAATGTCGTTTGGGATACTTGCCTGCGCCCGATCCGGATTCCGGTTATGTCGCCGGCAAGCGATGCCACAAATGCAGATCTGAAAGAGGGCGGGGCGTTATATCCCGCAGTAGATGATGATAACCAATTGACGTATCCGGGTGATGTAGCTGGCGTGGATGTAGATGAAGAAAAGCGTGTCGACCTGCAAAGCGTAAACCTGAGTGTTGACCAGAACGGCGTAATCACGGCGGTTACGCAGGGGAATATTGCGGTTACCGTAGGTGTTATCCCGATTGGCAGCGTAGTAAACCCGAACGGCCTGACCAAGGAAAGCGATGGCTATTATAAGGCGGGCAACAATGCTGGTGATGTGGTGGTTGGTACCTGCGGCGGTGTGGTAGAAGGCTGGCTAAATAATGACGACGACGATCAAAATCCCGATCGGGTTGCATTGACTGGCGCCGGCACGACCTCGATCCTGTCCGGCGGTCTGGAATCCTCCAAGACCGACATCGCGACCGAGTTTGCCGACCTGATCACCACGCAGCGCGGCTTCCAGGCAAACACCAAGATCATCACGGTGACCGATGAGATGCTGTCCGACCTGGTCAGCATGAAGCGCTGATAGCAGCGCAGTCCAAGCAATAGGCAGATAGAGAGGCGGGCGGCCGGGGGCGTGCCATGCGCCCCCGGGCGGCCTGGTCAGAAAAGGGAATGGGAAAGGTGATATAACATGATTCGGTTAACAAAGCTGAACAGGGAAGTGTTTCTTCTCAACCATATGCAGATCGAAACGATTGAAATGATCCCGGAAACCAAGATCATTATGATGAATCATGACTATTATATCGTAAGGGAAACGCCGGAGGCGGTCGTCCGCCAGATTGAAAACTATACCGCACGCGTGCGGGATATTTACCGAGAAATCACGATCTCCGACAAACGCGGGGACTGAAGATAGACGAAGTACATTAACAGACAGGAAGCGAGAATAACATGAAAATAAATCTAACATTTATTATTGGCATTCTCTTTGGCCTGGGCATGATCATATACGGTATTGTCATCGACGGTTCGCTGATCAACCTGAATTTTACACAGGTGTTCCGCTTTGTGGATGCATCCAGTGTGCTGATCGTTATCGGCGGCACGTTGGCCACCATGATCGCGGGCAACCCGCCCCGTGCGCTGGTCAAGTTTCCCAAGCATCTGGGCATCATCCTGAACCAGAAGCGCTTTGACCCCAAGGCGATCATCGACGAAGTGGTTGAGCTGGCGCAGATCGCCCGTAAAAACGGTCTGCTGGCGCTGGAAGAGCGTGCAAACCAGATGGAGAACAACCCGTTCTTCCAAAAGAGCATCATGCTCATCGTCGATGGTAACGACGCCGATAAGGTGCGCGAAATGCTGCAAAGCGATATCGACCAGCTGAGCACCCGCCACGACGACGTAGCTTCGATGTACGAAAAAGCCTCGTCCGCGGCGCCTGCCTTCGGTATGATCGGTACGCTGATCGGCCTGATCAACATGCTCAGCGGCATGGACGTGTCGAGCGGCAGCTCCTCCATCGGTAAGGATATGGGCGTTGCGCTGATCACGACGTTTTACGGCTGTATTCTGGCGCACTTGATCTTCAACCCGATCGCCAACAACCTGCGTACCCGCGACGAGGAAGAGTGCCTGTGCCTGCAGATCATTGTAGATGGCGTCATGTCCATCCAGTCCGGTGAAAACCCCAAGTTCATCCGTGAAAAGCTGGAAGGCTATCTGGAGCAGACGGCTACAAACGAAAAAGGCGGCAAGGGCGGCAAGCGTGGGAAAGCTGCGCAAAACGAGGAATGACGGAAAAGGGGTAGGCCATGAAACGGGTAAAAAAAGGCGGCGGCGGCGCCAGCTGGATGGATACATACGGCGATATGGTCACGCTGCTCCTCTGCTTCTTCGTTCTGTTGTATAGTATGTCGACCATCAACGAGACCAAGTGGGCGATGATCGTACAGAGCTTCCAGCGTGATACCACGTCGGAAACCATGGGTACGCCCGGAAAGGGCACCGGTCTGGAAGACGATACGAGCGACGAGCTGACGCAGGAGGATGTTTCGGCGGCGCTCGACCAGATCGCCATGGCGCTCAACGATTACAGCGACCGGAACAACCTGCAGCAGCAGATGTCCATCACACAAGGCGCGGACTATGTTTTTATCACCTTCCAGAATGCCGTGTTCTTTGGCGGGGACAGCTGGGAGCTGCTCGACAGCGGCAAGCACATGCTGGACCAGGTGGCCGCAGCGATCGCGCCGCAGAGCGGCCTGATCGATGAGCTGCGTGTCATGGGCCACACCTCGCAGGGCGACCCGAACAAGGCGAATGACCCGACGGTAGACCGGTTCCTTGCCTCCAACCGTGCGGCAACGGTCACGGTATACCTGCAGGAGAAAAATGTGATTGACCCGGATAAACTGGTCAGCGTGGGTTACGGCCAGTGGCGCCCGATCGCCGGGTTTGACACCGATGCGGAACGGGCGCAGAACCGCCGGGTGGAGCTGTTGATTACCGGACTCAATCCGGACAGTGCGGAAACCAGTGTGGAGAAATACTTTACGATCCGTGAGGGCGGAGCCGAGTAGAGTTAAAAAATAAAAGGATTTGTTATAATGTCTGAAGTTTTATCACAAAGCCAAATCGATGCCCTGCTTGCCGCTGCACGGAATGGTGACATGGACATGGGGACGGCTGAGAAAGATAAATCCGAGGAAAAGCGTTACCCCAAGTACGATTTCTATAGCCCGAAAAAGTTTACGCGCGACCGTCTGAAGATGATCAGCAGCGTATTTGAGAGCTATGTGCGGATATTATCTTCCCGGCTGAACGCCATGCTGCACATGTCCTGTGAGTTGGAAGTGGATTCGGTGGAGGAACAGCGGTATTTTGAGTTTTCCAATGCGTTGTCGGAGCGGGATGTGCTGACTTTGGCCGAGGATTCCTTTGACGATGCGGTGGAAAAGGAGCCGATATTGTTCCATGTGACGACCGGCATCATGCTCAGCATGCTCGACAGGATGCTGGGCGGCGACGGCGACGTGGAAAGCGAGATCAACTCGGATTATCAGTATACAGACATTGAGCTTCGCCTGTATACGGATTTTATGGCCAGTATGGTCGACAGCCTTTCCAACGCATGGAAGAATTACATCGATATCAATTTCAAATACCAGCGGGTTGAGGTAAACCCAACGCTGGTGCAGCTGATCGGACTGGAAGAAGCGGTTGTTATCGTGGGTATCACCATCCGGACACCCGTCAGCGGGGGGAGGTTCAGCATCGTGCTTCCGGGGACGATGCTCAGCGACGTGTTCGGCCTGATGAACCGGGAAACGGCCAGCGTGCGGCAGGCCAGCCAGCGAGACAGCGAAGAAATCATGGATTTCCTGCGCGTATCCGACTTGGAAATTACGGCAGAATTTCAACATACAACCCTGCGTCTGGAAGACGTCTACCATTTGCACGTGGGCGATGTGATCTTCCTGGACCAGCCAAAGGACTCCAATATCTACCTGAATATCGGGGGCAAGCGCTGGTTCGACGGCAAATTGGGTGTATTCCAGAAGAACAAGGCGGTCCGGATAGACAAAACATATGTGCTGTCCGAGATGGAACATACGCAGGATGAAGGAGAGAGGCAGTAAGAATGGGATCGAGTTTATTCAGTCCAATGGCAATGGATGCGATTGGGGAAATCTTTAATATCAGTCTGGGCTCCTCTGCAACCGCAGTTTCCAACATGCTTGCGCGGCGCGTGGATATCACTACGCCGACGGTCAGCGTTGTTTCCGCCAAGGATTTCACGCTGGGAGACCTGCAGCCGGCCATCGGCGTTAAGATTGACTATGTGGCCGGCCTGAGCGGCAGCAATATCATGCTGCTCAAGAGAAGCGACGTCCGCGCGATCGTGGATATCCTGATGGGGTCGACGACCAAGGACGAGGACTTCGAGATCAATGAGCTCAACATGAGCGCGATCTGCGAGGTTATGAACCAGATGATGGGCGCGGCCTCGACCGCGATGTCGGATTTCCTCAGCCGCATGGTCAACATCTCGACGCCGCAGGCGTTTGAGATCAGCAGCTTGCAGGAGTTTGTCGACGAGTATTTCCCGGCCAACGGCACATTGGTGGTCGTCCGGTTCAAATTCAGCATTGAGGACGCGGTCGAAAGCGAGTTCATGAGCGCGCTGAGCACCGACCTTGCACGCGACCTGCTGCAGGGCTTCGGTATCGGCGGCGCGGATGTCGGACTGGGGGACGACCAGCAGGAGGAGGCGCCCGCCCCCGAGCCGGAACCGGCCAAGGACAGCGGCGCTGCGCTCAGCCAGGAAGAGATCGAAAAGCTGATGGCGCAGAACTTCGCTGCCGAACAGCAGGCAGCGCCCGCCCCCGGACCCGAACCGGCCAAGGACAGCGGTGCTGCGCTCAGTCAGGAAGAGATCGAAAAGCTGATGGCGCAGAGCATGCCGGCGGCGCAGCCCACCCCGACCGCAGCGCCTGCGCAGCCCGCCCCGGCACAACCTGCACCGGCGCAGCAGCCGCAGGCCGCGGCGCCACAAATGCCGCAGCAGGCACCGCCGATGCAGCAAGGCATGCCGCCTATGCAGGGCATGCCGCAGATGCCGCAGGATATGCAACAGGCTTACGCCGGTATGCCGTATCCGTATGGCATGCAGATGCCGTATCCGCCGATGTACTATATGCCGCCGCAGCAGCCGGCCGCGGCGCCCGCCCCGGCGGAGCCTAAGACGATCAAGACCAGCAAGCCGGCAATGCCCAAGTTTGAGGAAAAGGCGGCAAGCCTGAACGAGGAGCAGGAGGGCAACCTTGACCTGCTGATGTCCGTACCGGTCGATGTGGCGGTCGAAATCGGCCGCACCCGCCGCCGCGTAAAGGATATCCTCAACTACACCAAGGGTTCGCTGGTCGTGCTCGACCGTCTGGCAGGCGACCGCGCTGACCTGTACGTCAACGGTAAGTGCATCGCCAAGGGCGATATTGTCGTGGTGGATGACAACTTCGGCCTGCGCATTGCGGAGATTGTCGAGCCGCTTGCGCTGGAAGACCTCTAAATCACAGTAAACAATAATATTTGAAATATTTTGAAATGGAAAAGGATGGTAAAACAATGGCTAAGATTTTATTGGTAGATGATGCGGCGTTCATGCGAATGATGGTCAAGAACACCCTGAACGAAAACGGCTACACGGATACATACGAAGCCAGCGACGGTGCGGAAGCGGTCAACAAGTATGCCGAGCTGCAGCCTGACCTGGTCATCATGGACATCACCATGCCGAACATGGACGGTCTGGAAGCGCTCAAGGCGATCCGCAAGGCCGACCCGAGCGCTTCGGTGGTCATGTGTTCCGCGATGGGTCAGGAAGCCATGGTTATCGAAGCGATCAAGTCGGGCGCGAAGGACTTTATCGTCAAGCCCTTTAAGCCGGACCGTATCATCAAGACCGTCAGCTCGATCGTCGGCGCACCGTAAGCAATGGAATGGGTGCTTCCACTGCTCGGCATGGTGCTGAGTGTCGCGGTCATCCTCTACCTGGCCTACTGGTTCACGCGGCGCGTGGCCATGGGGAGCGGGGCAGGGGTCGGCGCGGCAGGCAACAACATCCGGGTCTATGACCGGCTGGCACTGGGGCAGAATAAATCACTGGTGATCGTGCGTGTCGGCGTGCGGTGGCTGGTGCTTGGCGTGGCGGACCAGCAGATCACGCTCGTGACCGAGCTGTCTGAGGAGGAGTCGCGCATCTGGCGCCAGACCAGACGGAACGGCGAACAGGCGGCGCCCCCCCGCTTTGCGGATATTCTTTCGGATGCCCTGCGCGGCAAACGGCATGACAGGCAGCAGGGGGGGGACGAGTAAATGACGGAAGGCTTGATCAATGTAAACGGCGACAGCGTGCAAACGCTGGAGATCCTGTTCCTGACGACGGTCATTACCCTGCTGCCGTCCATTCTCGTGATGATGACGTCGTTTTCGCGCATCATCATTTCGCTCTCCTTTTTGCGCACCGCGATGGGTACGCAGCAGAACCCGCCCAATATGGTTCTGATCGGCATTGCGTTGTTTTTGACGCTGTTCATCATGAACCCGGTGCTGACGCAGATCCAGCAGGAGGCGTACGAGCCGTATACCCGGCAGGAGATCACGCAGGAGGAGGCGCTCGAACGGGCGCAGGTGCCGATCAAGGAATTTATGCTGCGCAATACCGAGGGCTCTTCGCTGACGCTGTTCTGCGACCTTGCGGGCGTGGACGAGCCGGCCGACGATGCCGCGGCAATGGCGCTGCCGCTGCGCGTGGTCATCCCGTCCTACATGACAAGCGAGCTCAAAGCAGCGTTCCAGATCGGGTTTTTCCTGTATATCCCTTTCATGCTGATCGATATCGTGGTTTCATCCACCCTGATGAGCATGGGCATGATCATGCTGCCGCCAGCAATGATTTCCATGCCGTTCAAGCTTTTGCTGTTTATCACGGTAGACGGTTGGCAGCTGCTGTTTTCAACGCTGGCACAGGGCTTCCGGTAGCCGCATAGGGGAGGTTAAGCCTTGGATCAGAATCAGATTATCGATATCCTGCGCGAGGGGATCTGGGTGGCGCTCAAAATCAGCGGGCCGATGCTGGTGCTCAGTATGGCGGTCGGCGTGCTGGTGGCAATTTTTCAGGCGGCGACGCAGATCCATGAGCAGACGTTGTCGTTTATTCCAAAATTGCTGTTGATCGTCGCATTTTTCCTGTTGGCAGGCAGTTGGATGCTTTCGAGCATGCAGGATTTTACCAGAATGATATTCACCCAGATGTTAGGCTGATCAGGAGGGGACGGCGGGCAGGATGATTGATTATGCACAGCTGACGCTGTTCCTGTATATCCTGATGCGCATGACAGGGTTTGTGGTGTTCAACCCGCTGTTGGGCGGGCGTTCCGGCATCCCGTCCCTGATCAAGGCGGGCATGACCATGGTGCTGGCGGTGGCGGTCTTTTCCCTGACCGACCCGGCACAGCCCGCGGTGCCGGCGACGGTGGTGGAATTTGCCGTCCGGGCGCTGCTCGAGCTGGCACTGGGGTATCTGGTCGCCGTGCTGGTCCACTTCTTTTTTTATGTGGTTTTGCAGGCGGGTCAGATGATCGACGCCCAGATGGGCATGAATATGTCGGAAACCTACGACCCGGCGATGGGCACCAACGTATCGCTGACGGGCAACCTGCTCAATATCATGATGGTGCTGATCTTTTTCACCGCGGGCGGGCATATCACGCTGCTGCGCATCCTGCTCGGCTCCGGGCAGGTCATCCCATTCGGGACGGTGTCCTTGGGGACGTCGGCTGCGACGTATATGCTGGAAATGTTCGCTTCCTGTGCGGTGCTGGCGATGAAGCTGTGTATGCCGATTTTGGCGGCCGAGCTGCTCGGCCAGCTGGGTATGGGTATCCTGATGAAAGTCATCCCGCAGATCAATGTATTTGCGATCAATTTTGAGTTAAAGATTATTTTGGGCATGGCGATGGTGCTGCTGCTCCTGCCGCTGATGGGGGAGTTCGCGCTGGGTCTGGAAAAGCAGATGCTGGTTGCGATCGAGCAGTCGATGAAAGTGGTCGCCGGGGCCTGAAAGCGGGCGTTACAAAGGGGGGAAAGGTACCATGCCGGGTGGCGCAGGCGAAAAAACAGAAAAAGCCACACCAAAAAAACGGCGTGACGAACGAAAAAAAGGTAATGTCATGATGAGCCGGGACGCCGTGGCGGTTGCGACGCTGTTTGCCAGCTATGTTGCGCTGCGGTTTGGCCTTTCGCTCATGGTGGACGCCATGGCAAGCGTGGTGCAGTACTGCATCGGTCTGGTTGGCAGTGTGCCGACCGGCGGCGCGAGCGCCATCGGGACGGAAATGATGTCCCGCACGTTGGTGGCGTTGGCGCAGTCGGTTGCAATCCCGCTGTTGGCGACGGTGCTTTCCGCCGTCGTAGCGACCTTTGCACAGACAAAGCTGCTGGTCTCGTTTGAGTCCCTGCGGCCGAAATTCAGCCGGATGAACCCGCTCGAGGGGATCAAACGTCTGTTTTCCTTAAAAAGCATCGTGGAAGCGCTCAAGGGCATGCTCAAGATCTCGATCCTGTTGATCCTGATCTACCGGTTTGTCACCGGTTCGCTGCTGACGTTTTCCCGCTATATGGATTCCGATCTGGCGGTCGCGTTGGCTTCGATGCGCGATCTGGCCTTCCAGCTGATCCTCGAGGTCGGCGTCGCCTTTCTGGTGCTCGCCTTCTTTGACTTCCTGTATCAGCGCTGGGATTTTGAGCGTCAGCTCAAAATGACCAAGGAAGAGGTCAAGGAAGAGTACAAGCAGACTGAAGGCGACCCCAAGATCAAGGGCAAGATCAAGGAAGCGCAGCGCAAGCTGGCGCAGTCCCGCATGATGCAGGCCGTGCCGGGCGCGGATGTGGTCATCCGTAACCCGACGCACTACGCTGTCGCGCTGCGGTACAAGCCGGGTCAGGACGCCGCGCCGGTGGTCGTGGCCAAGGGTCAGGATGAGTTGGCGCTCCGTATCGTCGCGGTGGCGGAGGAAAGCGGCGTGACCGTGATCGAAAACCGGCCGCTGGCCCGCGCGCTGTATGCCGGCGCGGAGGTCGGCCAGATGATCCCGCCCGACCAGTACGGCCCGGTCGCGGAGGTCCTGGTTTACATTTACAAGCTCAATCACCGCAGCCTTCCGCAATAGATCGTGAAACGGTGATAGAAATGGTGGAGTTATGAAACGACTTTTTGACAACGTGATATCGGTGTTCGTCGTGGTCATCGTGTTGTTCCTGCTGATCCCACTGCCGCCGTTCCTGCTGGACGTATTCTTTATCGTCAACATCTCTCTGTCGCTGATCATTTTGCTGATCACCATGAATATCCATGAGCCGCTGGAGTTTTCGATTTTCCCATCCCTGCTGTTGATCACAACGCTGTTCCGTCTGGGGCTGAACGTATCCTCTACCCGTCTGATCTTGTCGGAGGGCGGTCAGGCCGGTCAGGTCATCCAGGTGTTCGGTGAGTTTGTTATCCAAGGCAACGTGGTCATCGGCGTTATCATCTTCCTGATCATCGTTTTGATGCAGTTCATCGTCATCACCAAGGGCGCCGAGCGCGTGGCCGAGGTCGCCGCACGCTTCACGCTCGATTCGATGCCCGGTAAGCAGATGGCCATTGACGCCGACCTGTCCTCCGGCCTGATCAACGAGCAGGAGGCCAAGCTGCGCCGCTATAAGATCCAGCGGGAAGCGGATTTCTACGGCGCCATGGACGGCGCAACCAAGATCGTCAAGGGCGACGCGATCATGTCGATCATCATCACGTCGATCAACTTTATCGCAGGCTCGATCATCGGCATCGTGCAGTCGGGCATGGAGCTGAGCGAGGTGCTCAGCGTTTACTCGATCGCCACCATCGGCGACGGCCTGGTGTCCCAGCTGCCCGCGCTGATGATCTCGACGGCAACGGGCATGATCGTCACCCGTGCGGTGTCCGAGGACAGCCTGAACAAGGACGTCATCAAGCAGTTCCTGGCGCAGCCGCAGTCGCTGATGATCGCCGCCGTCATTCTGGGCGTGTTTGCGATCCTGCCGGGGACGCCGCACATCCAGCTGATCTTGATTGCCGCGGCGCTGTTTTTCACCAGCCGCCGCGTCACGCAGAACATGCTGGCGCTGCAGCGCGAGCAGGAGGCGCTGCCTGCCGTGCAGGAGCAGGCCAAAAAGCAGGCCGAAGCACAGCAGACCGAAATGGAATACTACAAGGATGTCAATAACATCTATTCGCTGATCAATGTCGAGCCGATCGAAATGGAGTTCGGCTACAGCCTGATCCCGCTGGTGGACGAGTCCCGCGGCGGCAAGCTGATCAGCCGCATCGTCATTTTCCGCCGGCAGTACGCGCAGGATATGGGCTTTGTCGTGCCCTCCATCCGTCTGCGCGACGCATCCATGCTGGGCACCAACCAGTATGTCATCAAGATCAAGGGCGAGGAGGTCGCGCGCGGCGAGATCCTGCTCGACTACTATCTGGCGCTCGAACCGGCCAACCCCGCCGGCGAGATCGAAGGCATCGAGACGATCGAGCCGGCCTACGGCATCCCGTCCCGCTGGATCTTGCCGGAGAACAAGGAGATGGCGGAAATCTACGGCTACACCGTCATCGACCCGCTTTCGGTCATGCTGACGCACCTGTCCGAAACGGTGAAAAAGCACACCTATGAACTGCTCAACCGTGCGGAGACCATCCAGCTGGTCGAAAACCTCAAGCGCACCGCGCCGCAGCTGGTCGAAGAAGCCTTTCCCAATGTGGTGTCCTACGCCATGCTGGAAAAGATCCTGTGCAACCTGCTCAAGGAGGGCATCCCGATCAAGGATATGGGAACGATCGTCGAGACGACGGTCGACGCGCTGGCCATCACGCGCGACGTCGACCTGATCACCGAGAGCGTGCGCGCGCAGCTCAAGCGCACGATCACGCACCGCTTCTGCGAGGACGGCCGCCTGAGCGTTATCACGCTGGACGCCGAGGTCGAGAAGAAGATCGTCTCCAGCCTGACCAAGAACGACCAGGGCGTATACCTTGCGCTCGGGCCGGAGTTGATGCAGCGCCTGCTGGGCCAGCTCAATGAGCACCTGAAGAAATTTTCCGAGCTGTCGCAAAAGCCGATTTTGCTGACCAGCCATATCATCCGCATCTATCTCAGCCGGCTGCTGGATCAATTCTATCCGGAGCTGATCGTACTTTCGTTCAACGAGGTGATCACAAGCGTTCAGATTCAGGCGCTGGGCAATATCACACTTTCGTAAGTCTTGCATGTGAGGGGGGAACGCCGTGGCATCGCAGAAGGAATGGGAGCAAATGTCCAATGAGGCGCTCCTCGAGGAATACAAGCAGACGGGCGACCCCGAGCTGAAAAAAGTGCTGGTGATGCGCTATGTCTACCTTGTAAAAAATATTGCACTAAAATTACGCGGAGTTTATTTGAGTTTTGCGCAGGTTGATGATATGATAAATGAGGGCATCATCCTGCTTATGGGCGCGCTGGATAAATTTGACTTGAGCCAGAACGTCAAATTCGAGACCTTTGTTTCCAAACGGCTGCGCGGCATGATCATCGACCTGGCGCGGCGGCAGGACTGGCTGCCGCGGTCGGTGCGCAAGCGCATGCGCGAGATCGACACGGCGACCAACGAGCTGTTTACCAAGCTGGGGCGCACGCCGACCGATAAGGAGATCGCGGCCAGTCTGGGGCTGACCGAGGCGCGTTATCAGGAGGAGCTGGCCAAAACGGCGCTGTGCAACGTGATGTCGCTGGATATGCTGCTCGATGAGCGGGATACCGACCTGCCGGCCAAGCATCTGCCGCAGACCGACGCGGACGCCCAGCCGGAGGAGCATTTCCAAAAGAAAGAAATGTATGAGGTGCTGAAAACCAGCATCAGCGAGCTGCGCGAAAACGAGCAGCTGGTGCTGTCGCTCTATTACCAAAAAGCCTATCAGATGAAGGAGATCGCGCAGGTGCTCGGCGTAAGCGAGCCGCGGGTGTCGCAGATCCATGCAAACGCCATCCGCAAGCTGCGGGTTTCCATGCAGAAATATGTATGTGGTACATAAGGCAAAACCACACCATGCTGAGGGGAGTGCACTATGTTTAAAGGGTTTTATGATTTGACTTCCGCCATGCTGACGCAGACGAGGAATCTGGACGTGGTGGGCAACAACATGAGCAACACGGCGACGACCGGCTACAAGGCCGACCGGTATGCGGACACGACGTTCGACGAAGTGATGCGCAGCCAGATCGGCAACAAGGAAAAGCAGCCGCAGGAGCTTGGCACGACCACCAGCTATATCACCGCGCTCGATGAGGTCTACACCGACCATTCGCAGGGCGCGCTGCAGGCGACCGGCCTACCGTTGGACTTCGGTCTGGAGGGCGACGGCTATTTTGCCGTGCAGGCCGAAGGCGGGCGGCTGTACACCCGGAACGGCTCGTTCATGCTGGACGACCAGGGCTACCTGTACCTTGCCGGGCAGGGGCGCGTGCTGGGCCGGGACGGGCAGGCGCTCTATCTGGGGACGGATAAGATCACCGCAACGTCGGACGGCACCATCTATACCGAGGACGGCCAGATGCTGGGCCAGCTGGGCATTTTCGCCTTTGCCGACCCGGCGCAGGACCTGCAAAAAGCGGACGAGGGCATGTTTACGGCGGCCGGACAGCCGCAGCTGTCGGCCAATACCGTGGTGCACCATGAAATGATCGAACGCGCCAACACCGACCTTGTCCAACAGATGACCGAGATGATCACCTGCCAGCGGGCGCTGCAAAGCGCGTCCCAGCTGAGCAAGATGTACGACCAGATCATGAGCAAGACCGCGACCGAGCTCGGCCGTGTATAATCCGGTGGAAGGGGGTACATCCAAGTGAACCAATCCTTTTATGCCGCCGCGGTAGCGGCGTCGCAGCAGCAGCAGCGCCTGAATGTAACGGCGAACAACCTGGCAAATGTCAACACCGCAGGCTTCAAGGCGGAGCAGGCCAACTTCTCCGACCTGCTGTACCGCAACTGGGTAGGGCCGGAGGACGCCCAGCTGCCGCGCGGTTCGGGCAGCCGCATGATCCAGACCACGACCGATTTCGCCCAGGGCGCCATGATGCAGAAGGCCGAAGGGCAGAATTACGCGATCAGCGGGGACGGCTTTTTCGCCCTGCGCGACCCCGCGACCGGCGCGGTCAGCTATACGCGGGCGGGCAATTTCCACTGGGGCAGCGTGCAGCAGCAGGAGGGCACGGTCTTTTACCTGTGTGACCCGGACGGCTATTATGTGCTCGACCAGGCGGGGCAGCCGATCGAGCTGGGGGACGACACCGAGGCGGACTACCCGGTCGGGGTGTTCGACTTTGCCAATACCGACGGCATGCTGCATCTGGGCAGCAACCGTTTTGCGCCGGTCGCCAAGAACGGCGCGGTGATGGCTGGCACAGGTACGGCGATCCACGGGATGCTTGAGGCCTCCAACGCGGATGTCGGCACCGAGTTTGCCAAGGTGATCGAGGCGCAGCGCTCGTTCTCGTATGCGCTCAAGATGGTTCAGACACAGGACGAAATCGAATCGACCATCAATGGTCTGCGGAATGGATAAAGGAAGTGTAATCTTTGGATCTACGAAAATATGAGGAGATGAACTCCTTACAGATCGACGCGCTGCGTGAAATCGGCAGCATCGGCACGGGCAACGCCGCCACGGCGCTGTCCAGCATGCTGGGCATGGAAGTACGCATCCCGCTGCCCGAGGTACAGATTCTGGAATTCAACGCGGCGGTGGAAAAGCTGGGCGGCTTTGAAACGATCGCCGCAGGCATCATCTCCGACCTGCGCGGCGAGATCAACGGCCTGATGCTGGCGCTGTTCCAGCTCGACGCGATCAACCTGCTGCTGAGCAAGATGATGGGTAAAAAAATCCATGATTACGATGAGCTGACCGAGATCGAGAACTCGGCGGTCATCGAGATCGGCAATATCCTGATTTCTTCGTTCATCAATGCGCTTTCCGGCCTGTCCGGCGTGCGGATATCGCCGTCTGTGCCGCAGCTTTCCATTGATATGCAGGGCGCGATCATCACGGTGCCGATGGCGGCCTATGGCAACCAGTCGGACTACATCATGCTGATCGGCGGCAGCTTTCTGGTGGAGCACAAGGAAGTGCCGTGCCGGCTGCTGCTGGCGCCGGATATGCGATCCCTGAATTATCTGCTGCACAGATTGGGGATATTGGAATGAACAAACTGACAATTGGCATTGCAGACATGAAAATGGCCAAGGGGGAAGGGGTGCTGATCACCTATGCATTGGGCTCCTGCATCGGTATCTGCCTGTATGACCCTTTCATCCGTCTGGGTGCCCTGGTCCATATCATGCTGCCGCTGAATATGGAGACAAACCGGACGTCGCCGCTGAAATACGCAGATACCGGCATCCGGCTGACTTTGAGCAAAATGGAACAGATGGGCGCCAAGCGCGCGCGTATCGTTGCAAAAATCGCGGGCGGCGCGAAGATGTTTGATGTGGCAGGAAACGGCGCCTTGGGCAATATCGGCCAGCGCAACATCGACAGCGTGCACCATGTATTGCAGCAGGAGCGCATCCGGCTGCTCAAGGAGGATGTGGGCGGTTCGACCGCGCGCACGCTGCTGTTCGATGTCGCCACGGGAGAGGGCTGCATCAAGATATATGGCAAAGCGGAACGCTTTTTGTGATAGCGAGTGAAAAAGGAGTGACTGTCATGCAAGAGAACGAACGCGGAAAGATCTTGCTCGAATCGGGTACCAATGAAATTGAGATCATGCAGTTTACGATCGACGATAATCTCTATGGGATCAATGTGGCCAAGGTCAGGGAGATCATGATGAGCGCGCCGGTCAAGTCGATGCCGCATGCGCATCCGGCGGTGGAGGGCATCTTCAAGCCGCGCGATACCGTGCTGACCGTGGTCGACCTGCCGTTTTACCTGACGGGGAAGAAGTCCGAGCCGGACCCCAAGCAGCTGTTCATCGTCACAAACTTCAATAAAATGTACATCGCCTTCCGCGTACATACCGTGGTCGGCATCAGCCGCATTTCGTGGACGGCGATCCAGAAGCCGGATAAGACCATTTCCGGCGGTGAAGAGGGCGTGGCGACCGGCATCGCGCAGTGCGACGACCAGCTGGTCACCGTGCTGGACTTTGAAAAGATCGTCGCGGAGATCGCGCCGGAAACCACCATCCAGATGCGGGAGATCGAAAAGATGGGCAACCGCATCAGCCATGACTGCCCGGTGCTCATCGCGGAGGACTCCATCCTGCTCTCGCGCATGATTCAGGAAGCCCTGCAAAAGGCGGGCTTTACCAACCTGACCATGTTCTCCAACGGGCAGGAGCTGTGGGATTACCTGCATCCGCTGGCTAGCTACCCCGAGGTGCTGCCGCAGAAGGTCGCGATGGTCATTACGGATATTGAAATGCCCAGCATGGACGGGCACCGCCTGACCAAGCTGATCAAGTCGGATAAGGTATTGAAGCAGATCCCGGTCATCATTTTCTCCTCGCTCATTACCGAGGAGATGCGCATCAAGGGCAAGCAGCTTGGTGCGGACGAGCAGCTGTCCAAGCCGGAAATCGGCCATCTGGTGGATGTGATGGATGGCCTGCTGGCGCGTCAGGGTTGCGGCGCGAATTAACAAACGGGGGGCTGCATTCATATGGAAAGAAGTAGATATATCGTAAGACAGGCCATCAAAGATGCGGATAACCGTATCCTTGGGTACGAGATCAAATATTCCGGCAGCGAGGCCTACGGTGGGGAAAGCGGCAACGATGTTTCGGCAGCGGAAACGATTTATAATTTCCTGATGCAGAACTCGGAAAAGGCGCTGCGCGATTCCAGAACGTTTATGACGTTCACCAGTTCGTTGCTGGCCAAGCGCACCCCGCATCTGTTCAAAAGCAAGGATCTGGTCATCCAGATCGACGACAGCGTTATCATCCACCCGTTTGCCATGCATCTGGTGCAGCAGTACGTCAAGGAAGGGTACGAGATCGCGGCCAACGATTTCCAGTTCATGCCGCGTTATCTGGCGCTGATGGAGTACCTGTCCTACATCAAAATCGACCTGGCGCAGATGAGCGCCAGCGCGGCGGAGAACATCATGCGTGTGGCGCACAGCATGCACAAAAAGGTTATTGCGACCGGCGTGGATACCCAGCAGCAGCGGGATATTGCGACCAGCCTGGGCGTGCACGGCATGCAGGGCGAGTACATCGCCGACCAGCTGGCCAACAAGGTGCACCAGAGCAGCTATCTGCGCAGCAACTTCTTCCGCCTTGTCGTCGCGGTCACGCGCGAGGAGCCGGACATCCATGAGATCGAGCAGATCGTCTCGACCGACGTTACGCTGTCGTACAGCCTGCTCAAGATTGCAAACTCCGCGTACTTTGCACGCCGGACGCAGACGACGTCCATCCAGCAGGCGATCGTCACGCTCGGCCTGAGCCAGCTCAAGCGCTGGGTATACCTGCTCAGTGCGGGCGATACCGACGATTCGCACCTGCAGGATTCGGAGGAGTTTATCAAGATTTCCTTCATGCGCGCAAGCTTTGCAAGCGAATTGCAGAAGTACGTCAAGCGTCCGGTGCTGACCCGCTCCGAGGCATACCTGCTCGGTATGTTCTCCACGCTGGAATACCTGATCGACGCACCGATGGAAGAGATCATCGCGGACATCCCGATGGTGGACGAACTGAAGCAGGCGCTGCTGCGGCATGAGGGTTCGGGCGGCAAGCTGCTGGATCTTGTCATCAGCTATGAGAAGGCGGACTGGAAGAAAATCACGGAGAACGCGGAGGCGCTGGGCATCCCCTCTGCGCAATTGGCCACGATTTACTTCAACTGCATGGAAGAAGTCAACCGCATCTGGGATCAGATGCTCAATCCGTCGCCGGTGGCGGAACGGGAAGCCGCGGCTGACAAGACTGACGCACAGTAACAGCAAGAACATAGGCATAAGACCGATCACACGAATGCAATGGCGGCGGCAAGGGACACAGCAAGCACCTTGCCGCCCCATTTGCAAATGCGGATAATGCGGACATACGAAGGAAGATGCAGATGGCAGAACTATCCAGCGGAGCATTATATGAGATTCTGACCGGGTCGCTCAATCGCGTCAATGATCTGTTGGTGGGACACGGGGAACGGGTCGCCTATGGCGTGCTGGCCCTGCTGGAGCAGGACGGGCAGTTTTCCCAGGAGCAGATTTGCCAGATCGTATGGACGGTGCTGTTCCACGATATGGGCAGCTTCCGGCGCACGGATACATGGAATCTGGTGCAGATGGAGAATGACCCCCGGAACGCACATTCCCTGTATGGATATGTATTTCTGAAAACGTTCTTCCCATTTTCCCATTTTACGCCGATCGTCCGGTACCACCACGCCAGCGAGGACATGATCGCGCAGGCACAGGTCTGCGACCAGATCCGGCGTGCAATCAAATACCTGCGCTGCATTGACGCCACCGACCTGTACAGCGTGCAGCATCCGAAGTGTGATAAAGCGGACATCCTTGCGTTTTATCGGGGACAGCTGAACCTGTTCGGCTTGGGGCATATACCGGATACGGCGATGCAGGCCGCGGTGACCGATACGACGGCGCATATCCATGACCTGCTGAAAGAGCGGCTGATGCAGTGGACGCTGTCCGACATGGAAAAGCAGGCGCTGCTGCGGACGCTGGTGTGCGCAATGGACTTCCGGAGCCACTACACGGCGCTGCACTGCTCGATGATGGTGCAGGCAAGCGATATGCTGGCCGGTTATTGCGGACTGGATGAGGAGGACCTGCAAAACGTGCATATCGGCGCGATTTTGCACGACCTTGGCAAGATCGCCATCCCGGCCGAGATATTGGAGGCGCCGGGCAGGCTGGATGGCCGCGTGTGGCAGATCATGCAGTCCCATGTGATGCTGACGGAGGATATCCTGCAAGGGACGGTCAGCGATGAAGTTTTGCAGATCGCCGTGCGCCACCATGAGACGCTGGACGGCGCGGGTTACCCGCGCGGCCTGTGCGCCGCCGACCTGACGCTGCCGCAGCGCATTGTGGCGGTGGGCGATATCGTCAGCGCCCTGTCCGAGCAGCGGAGCTACAAGCCGGCGTTCCCGCTGGAGGAAGTGATGCAGATCCTGCACCGCATGGGGGAGGCGGGCAAGCTCTGTCCGTATGTGCTGAAAGTGCTGGAAGAGCACCAGCGGACAATTTATCACGCTGTATTGCTGGAAGGCGAACATACGGCCGCGGCATTTGAACATATCTATGAGGAATTTTACCGTTTGCTGGATGAAAAATAGGCCGCACACCGCCCGGCCGGGGCAGGGTCGACCCAATGGGACGCGCAGGGGGAATGCGTATGAATACAATGTGGGAATTTTTTAAAGAGCTGGGCGAATTGGTTTATGTGTCCGAAGTGCAAACCAATGCGCTGGTCTATATGAACGCCAACCTGCGCAATGCGTTGGGGTATGAATCACATCTGGCCTATTGCGGGAAAAAGTGCCATGCGGTTTTGCAGGGCAGCGATACGCCATGCTCCTTTTGCAACAACCAGGGCCTGCGGGAAGGGGAGTACGCCACCCGGGTGAGCCATAACGCGCTGCAGGGCCGCGATCTGCTGACCAAGGACTGTCTGGTCACGCTGGACGGGAAGAAGTACCGTATCGAGATGGCAATGGATATGGCGACCCAGTGGAAGGTACAGTCCTCGGCGTTTACCGCGCGCAGCGGGGCAATCCTCAACGGCTGCCTGCAGCAGGTGTTTTCCACCACCAGCCCGGAAGAGGCGCTGATGCGGATGCTGGCCTATATCGGCAAAACGCTGCTTTGCGACCGCGTCTATATTTTCGAGTTCCGCGGCGCGAACCGGATGGACAACACCTATGAGTGGTGCGCCAAGGGCGTGGAGCCGCAAAAGGAGCTGCTGCAGGATGTTTCGACCGACAGCGTCGCCCGGCTGCTCCGCCTGTTTGAGCACGACCGCGTCAGCGTACTCCGGGCGGTCGACGAGATCAGCGACACCGATCCGGCAGAGCATGCCTTTTTCAAATCCCTGCACATCTCCTCGTTTGCCGCCGGGCCGATCCGGAGCGACGGCAAGCTGGCTGGGTTTGTCGGGGTGGACGAGCCGAACAAGAATATGCTGGGGCTGCTGCAGCCGCTGCTGGAAGTGATCGGTTTTTTCGTCGCTTCGCTGTTCAAGCGGCGCGCGCTGCTCCAGCACCTGCGCGAAATGAGCTTTCACGACCAGCTGACAGGCGCGTACAACCGGAATGCGCTGGCGGAATACTGCGATCATTCCCCGATGCACGCGGTGGGCGTAATTTACTGCGATATCACAGGGCTGAAGCATGTCAACGATGTATTTGGCCATGTACAGGGCGACCGGATGATCCGCCACTGTTACGAGCTGATCAGCGAGCAGCTGGATACCGACCTGGTCTACCGCACGGGCGGCGATGAATTTGTCATCCTGTACCCGAATTACAGCAGGAAGGCGTTCCTAAAGCAGGTGCAGCTGTTGCACCGGCTGATCCAGCAGGATGATTACCATATCGCGGTCGGCCATGTCTGGTCGGACCGACAGCCACTGATTTTGGATAAGCTGATCGCGCAAGCCGATCAAAACATGTACGCGAACAAAAGGGACTATTATACTTGGCAGCGCATGACAAAGGAGGACGGGAGGAGCAATATGACGCAACCGGTACAGTATGGGGCGGCGGAAGAAAAAAGTGAATTCCAACGGTTTTTGGAAAACACCTATTACGACATGGAGTTTGTGTTCCAGTCCATGTCGCAGCAAAATTCTTCCAGCTACTTCTATTTTGGCGACATGCAGAAAGACATGTTCTATATTTCGGATAATATGCGGCAGGATTTTGGTTTCCAAAGCAACGTGGTGAACGGGCTGTTCCGCCTGTGGTCGCAGCGCATCAGCACGCCGGAATTTCAGGATATTTTCTGGCAGGATATTTCCGCGATGCTGCGCGAAAAGCGCGAGTCGCACGAGCTGCGCTATCAGGTGCGCGATGTCAACGGCAATATTAAATGGATTCATTGCTACGGCATTATGAAATGGAACGAGGATAAAAGCGCGCCGCTGTTCTTCTCCGGCCGCATCTCGCACCAGGATAACAACTTTGTCGTCGACCCTGTGACCAATTTCCCGCGTGAGTACGCGGCGTTCAGCCAGCTCAATGAGATCAACCGTAAAGGGGAAAAAACCGTGGTGGTCGGCTTCAGCCTGAACAGCATCACGGAGATCAACAGCACCAAGGGGCGCGCCTATGCCGACCGCCTGCTCAAGAATATCTCGGATAAGCTGACGGAAATGCTGTCGTGGAAGATGAGCTTCCACCGTCTGGAGGGCATGCGCTGCATGGCGGTCGTCAACGCCATGTGCATGGAGCCGAAGGAAGACGTGGTGCAGCAGATCCGTGAGATCATCGAAGAGGGTTATGAGTCGATGGGCATTTCCGTGCGCAATGCATGCTCCTTTGGCGTGATGGAATACCCTTGCGAGGATATGGCGCCGGAGGACGTGGTGGAAAACATCATTGCGCTCATCCGCATCGCCAAGCAGGACACCGACCAGCCGTTCATGGAATATTCTGTGGACAACCTCAAGCGCATCAAAAAGATGTCCAACATGGTGCTCGCGCTGGGCGAGGACGTGATGCACGACATGGAGAATTTCCGCGTGGTGGTGCAGCCGGTGGTCGCGGCGCAGACCGGCAAGGTGATTGGCGGCGAGGTGCTGCTGCGCTGGCAGTTTGAAGGGCGGGATATTTCGCCCGGTATTTTCATCCCGATTTTGGAAAAGAACAGTATGATCCACATTGCGGGGCGCTGGGTGTTCGAGCAGGCGGTGCGCAACTGCCTGCAGATGCTGACCTATAACCCGGATTTCTACCTCACGTTCAATATCAGCCTGCATCAGCTGTCGGATACCGAGCTGCTGGACTTCATGCAGCAGACGCTGGATAAGTACCACCTGCCGGGTTCGCATCTGGTGGCGGAATTGACCGAGAGCTGTCTGGATGAGCAGCCGGAAAAGCTGGAGCAGCTGGTGGAGCATTGCAGCAAGCTGGGCATGCGTATCGCACTGGACGACTTCGGCAGCGGCTATTCCTCGCTGCGTATGCTGCTGCAATATCCGTCCAGCATCATCAAGCTGGACCGCTCGCTCCTGCAGGAAATCACCGAATCGGATGAGAAAATGCATTTTATCGGCAGTATCGTCTATGCATGCCACCAGTTCGGCAAAAAGGTGTGCATGGAGGGCGTCGAGCGGGAGGACCAGAACACCATTATCCGCGACACCGGTTGTGATATGATCCAAGGGTTTTATTATTACCGGCCGATGGAGCTGTCGGCGCTACACCGTTTGCTGAGCGGTGCGCCGGATGAAGTACAATAACCGGGAGGCGGCCGCGGGAGCGGCCGCCTTTTCGTTTGGGTGCAGGATAAACGCGCCCCGGACCATAGTCCGGGGCGGTAGAGGTGGGACGGCATTGCTGTCCGTCGGGGGAAACGTGGCACAGGCTGACGGGACGTAAGGCGAGGCCAAAGTTGGATAAAAAAACAGGTGCCCTTATGCTTAATATACCATAAGGGCACCTGTTTTGGTGCGGATGGGGGGACTTGAACCCCCACGTCCTTGCGAACACTAGCACCTGAAGCTAGCGCGTCTGCCATTCCGCCACATCCGCATATTTTATTGTTTTATATCGTGAGAAGGTGGTGCGAGTGACGGGACTTGAACCCGTACGTCGATTGACACACGCCCCTCAAACGTGCCTGTCTACCAGTTCCAGCACACTCGCATTCTCTTTTGCGTCGTGTCGCATCACTGTCAGCGACAGATAATATTATAGCATGCAGTTCTGGTTTTGTCAACAAATTTTGTCGAAACAGTGGGGCGCAGGCATGTATTTTTTCGTGGGTCAGCGCAGGGAAAAGAAAAGCACTGTGTTTCGTTTGAAACCAGTGCTTTTTCCTGCCTCAGTACAAGTTTGTGGGTGTAAATGTCAATGAAAAAGTGAGCCAGGCGCTCATGAATTTTTGAGCCAGCAACGCTCATAAAAAAGTGAGCCAC
>NZ_CALWUN010000010.1 GCF_944384735.1 uncultured Agathobaculum sp.
TGGCTCACTTTTTTATGAGCGTTGGTGGCTCAAAAATTCATGAGCGCCTGGCTCACTTTTTCATTGACATTTACAGCTATACAAACCTGACTATGTAACCAGACATTTTCAATCCATCTTACATAAAAATAATTTGAAGGTTATTCGATTTCATGATTTAAGACACACCTGCGCTACTATGCTGTGCCGTCAAAAAGTTTCTCTTCAGGAAATACAAATTTGGCTGGGACATTCCACTTATCAAACCACAGCTGACATTTATACACATCTCGACTACAAGGACAAAATAGGAACTGCATCCGCTGCTGAAAGAATATTAACGAGTGCAGCCAATATCTAAGGAGGATTTATTTTGAGTGAATGATAAAAGCTCGCATTTCAAAATAGAAATACGAGCATAAATATTGGTGCCGCCAGCGGGAATCGAACCCGCACGCTGAAATCAGCCTCAGATTTTAAGTCTGATACGTCTACCAATTCCGTCATGGCGGCATATAGTATTGCAATTTATATAACAATTTGTTGGCAAAATGTTGGCAACCACAAAAAAATCTGCCAACACCCAAGGGATAAAACTCTGGAAAAAAGTTTGAAATTAACTAGATTGTTTTCCTGATTCAAATTCCATATCACAATAAAACATAAAATCAGGCATATGCGCCAAGCGGACACGGAAACAAAACCGTATATGACACGGGGGATTTTAAGTCCCCTGCGTCTACCAGTTCCGCCATGGCGGCATGACATGATTATAGCAGACCGGGCGCGGCGTGTCAAACGCCGCGCCCGGTTTTGCCTGTCAAATATCGGCATGCTGTCACTTTTTTTCAAAAAGCGCGCGGTCAAGCGCACCGTCCTGATGCGCCACGATCGTGGTGCACACCGCGTCGCCCGTGATGTTGACCGCGGTGCGCGCCATGTCGAGGATACGGTCGATGCCCATGATCAGGCCGATGCCGGCCACCGGCAGACCGACCGAGTCAAACACCATCGCCAGTGTGATCAGACCGACGCTGGGCACACCCGCCGTACCGATCGAGGCCAGCGTCGCGGTGGCGATCACCGTAAGGTAGTCGGCCGGGGTGAGCGAAATGCCGAACGCCTGCGCGACGAACACGACCGCCACCCCCTGCATGATCGAGGTGCCGTCCATGTTGATCGTCGCGCCCAGCGGGATGGTGAAGGACGAAATGCGGCGCGACACGCCCACCTTTTCCTCCAGCGTCTCGATCGACAGCGGGATAGTCGCGTTCGAGGTCGCGGTCGAAAACGCAAACCCCATGACAGGCGCGAATTTCCGGATGAAACGCAGCGGGTTCAGCCCGGTCAGCAGCTTGAGCAAAAGCTGGTACACGCCAAAGCACTGCACCGCCAGCGCAAGCAGCACCGCGCCCATATACTTGAACATGGGCACCATCGCGGAAAAGCCCAGCTCGGAAAAGGTTTTGGCGATCAGGCAGAACACGCCGATGGGCGCAAGCCGCATGATCATCATGGTCATTTCCATCATGATATCGTTGCCCTGCTGGAAGAAGTTCGTCACCAACTGCACCTTGTCCTGCAGCTTGGCAAGGATCAGGCCGACGAGCAGCGCAAACAGGATGATTTGCAGCATATTGCCGGTGGCCAGCGCCTCGACCGGGTTTTTCGGGATGATGCCCAGCAGCGTTTCGGTCATGGTCGTCTGGCTTTCGCTGATGGCCGTCTCGGCGGCCTGCACCTGCGACATATCCAGCCCAAGGCCGGGGTTGACCACCGACGCCACCCCCAGCGCCACGGCCACGGCCAGCATGGTCGTAACCAGATAGAAGCCGATCGTCTTGACGCCGACCTTGCCCAGCGTTTTGGTGTCGCCGATGGCGGCTGCGCCGCACACCAGCGAGCAGAACACCAGCGGCACGACCAGCATCTGCATCAGACGGATAAAGCCCTGCCCGACCACATAAAACACACCGCCGATCAGGATATCCTGCACGACGGGCACATCGGCGGCAAAGGCATGCAGCGCCGCGCCGGCCGCCGCGCCCAGCAGCAGCGCGATAAAGATTTTGGTGGTCAGGCCCAGCTTTTTTGTTTGAGCGCTCATGCCCGTCCCCCTGTCTGCCGCCCGGCCAGATAGTCCGCCAGCGCGTCCTTCCAATCCGGCATGCGGTAGATGCCGGTAATGCGCATCATCATATTGTCGAGCAGGGTAAACCGCGGGCGCAGCGTGTTGCCCGCCGCGCCCTCCCCGACTGCGGCGTCCGGATGCCCCGTCAGGCGCAGGATCTCGCGCGCCCAATCCGCGCGCGAACAGCGCCCTTCACACGAGGCATGGTACAGCCCGTATTCGCGCGCCGTAATCAGGTATTCGATGAAGCCTGCCAGCGCGTCCGCCGAGGTCGGCGAGGAAATTTCATCCGCGGGCAGGCGCACCGGCTCCCCGGCTTCCGCCGCCTCCCGCACACGGTCGACAAAATCATACGTCCCCGCACCGTACAGCCACGACGAACGCACGATGACGTGCTTATCGGTCAGCTCGCGTACCAGCTTTTCGCCCGCATATTTGCTCTTGCCGTACATCGTCACCGGATGCGGGTCGTCAAACTCGCACAGCGCGGCGTCGCCCGTGCCGTCAAACACATCGTCAGTCGAAATCTGGATCAGCTTGGCATCGATGCGCCGGGCTGCGACCGCCAGATTGCGCGCGCCCAGCGCATTGATCTTATACGCCTCCTCCGGGCAGTCCTCGCAGCGGCGCACGTCGGTCAGCCCGGCACAATTGATGATGACGTCCGGGTGGTTGAGGTCGGCAAAGCGGCCAACCTGTTTGCCGTCCTCGACCGGCACGTCCCGGTCGCTTGTGAGCACCTTGCAGGACGCACTGTTGGCAAACCGGCGGCACAGCGCCGAGCCAAGCCGCCCATTCGCCCCGGCGATCCACACACGGTTGATGACACCCATGGCATTCCCCATCCCTTTCCTCTTGTGCTGCGGCCGGTCAGACCGTATGGGGCGCGCCCGTCTTGACCAGCGCGCGCTCGATTTCCGCCCGTCCGGGCAGCCACGGCGCCGAACGCGCCGCGCAGCCCGCGGCCACCGCCCAGCGCAGCGTTTCCGGCACGGACAGCCCGCGCGCCTGCGCATACAGCCAGCCCGCGGTCATCGCCGTCCCCATACCGACCGGCTGGACGGCCTCGCCCGGGGCATAGGTCAGATACAGCGCAGACCCGGCCTGCGGCGTGTACACCACGCCCTTGTCGCAGGCAATCAGCACATCGCGCGCGCCGGTCTGCTGCAGCTCACGCGCGCATGCCGCAACGCCGACCGCGCTGTGCGGCGCGCCGCCGATCAGTTCATCCAGCTCGTGCAGGCCGAGCGCGATCAGGTCGGGCGCACAGGGCAGCGCGTTTTTGAGCGCATCGCCCGCAGCATCCACCACCGTCCGGACGCCGCGCCCCTGTACGCGGCCGAGCAGCTTGGCATAGGCGTCCGCCGATACCCCGGCAGGCAGCGACCCGCTCAGCACCAGCCAATCGCCCTCGCCCAGCGTATCCAGCGTTCCGGCCAGTTCCTCCAACGCCTCGGGCGGGATAACCGGGCCCGCGCCGTTGAGCTCGGTCTGCTCCCGCGCGGCCACCTTGACGTTGATGCGCGTCATGCCCTCTTCCAGACGGCAGAAGTCATATTCCACCCCGGTTTCGGACAGCAGCGAAGCGAACAGCGCGCCCGTGCGCCCCGCAATAAAGCCGAGCGCGCGCGTCGGCAGGCCAAGCGCCGCGCACACCAGCGACACATTGACGCCCTTGCCGCCCGGATAGAGCGCCTCGCTGTCGGTGCGGCACAGACGCCCCGGGCGCAGCGCGTCGGTGCGCACCAGATAGTCCAGCGACGGGTTGAGGGTTACGGTGTAGATCATCTCGGTATCCTCCTTTTGCGCACGGCTGCGGTTATGCTCTTATTATATACCATCCCGCCAGCTTTTCAACCCGCGCGACAGTTTTCGTCCCTCTTTGCTGCAAAAAAGCCGCCTGCCTGCGCACGGCCGTACCGGCATAGCAAAAACCCCGCAGTCATTCGACTGCGGGGTTGATGATGGCGGAGACGGAGAGATTTGAACTCTCGCGCCGGTTTCCCGACCTACTCCCTTAGCAGGGGAGCCCCTTCACCAGCTTGGGTACGTCTCCATGTCAAGCAGTAGCTTCGCCGTAATGCTATGGCGGAGCGGGTGGGATTCCTTTTTCTGCGGAAAAAGCCACGGCGGTTGCAACATGCCGCCGGCATGCTGCCAAGAGCCGCCTTTCGAATCCCTCACCCTGCAAGCTCCGTAATCCTATGGCGGAGCGGGTGGGATTCGAACCCACGCGCCCTTTCGGACAAACGGTTTTCAAGACCGCCTCGTTATGACCACTTCGATACCGCTCCGTATCTTGCCCGATAAGCAAGGTATATTATATCACCGTTCGGCCGGGTTGTCAACTGTTTTTCAGCGCCTGCTCCCATGCATCCTGTTTGAAGCCCACCAGCACAAAGCCGTCGCCAACCAGCAGCGGCCGCTTGACCAGCATGCCGTCGGTTGCCAGCAACGCCAGCTGTTCGTCCTCCGTCATATCCGGCAGCCTGTCCTTCAGCCCGAGCGCTTTATACTGCGTGCCGCTCGTGTTGAAAAACCGCTTGAGCGGCAGGCCGCTGCGGGCGTGCCACGCGCGCAGCTCGTCCTCAGTCGGGCGCTCCGCTTTGATATCGCGTACATCAACCGCGATGCCCTGCCCCTCCAGCCACTTTTTCGCCTTCTGGCAGGTAGAGCAACGGGGATAGCAGAGAAATAACATGGTTTCCCTCCTTTTTACACCTGTTCCTGCTGCGCGCCGCGGCAGAGCACAAACAGCTCGGCCGCCACCAGCACGCATGCCGCCACCGACAGCACGCCGCGCAGCACCATTTTATCCGACCATGCGGGCGCCGCCACGCCCATCAGGCGCGCAAGGCCGTAGCCGCCCATGTCGGACACCGCCATCGTCACCGCGCACGCGCTGCAAAAGCCCAGCAGCGCCGGACGCGGCTTGCCATACAGCAGACGCGCCAGATGATAGCACGCGAGCACCAGCATCACGTCCGCTACCAGCCCGAACGCAAACGAGGCCAGCTTGGGGTCGACGCAGGTCATGCGGTAATTGACCAACAGGTGCAGGCAGCTCCAGATGAGCGGCACCAGCGTCAGGTTTGCCGATGTCTCGGTGATCTCGCCGCCCTGCGCCTTGGCCAAACCGATCGCGCACACGCCGCACAGCACGGTCACCACCGCGTAGACCAGCTCGAGCACCCGTGCCCACGCCGCGGCGTCCTGCTCGACCGTCGTCAGCGTCAGGTACAGGTAACCCGCGCCGCCCACGGCCAGCAGCAGCCCCGAAATGACCGCCAGCATGCGGAACATCGTGTTCTGCGTGCCAAGCAATTGCTCAAACGGCTGCTCACGCCGCGCGCGCAGCGGCCACGCCAGCACTGCGTAGGCCGCCGCCGCGATGAGCAGAAAAGCCGTAAAATACCAGACCCACGCGCCGCCCACAGCGGGCAGGCCGGTGGCCACATCAAAGCCGTTGAGCATATGCAGTGCGCGCACCACCACACCCGGCACGCACAGCACGACCGCCAGACCCGGCAGAAACTTGATTCGGTTCATGTGTTTCCCTCCAGAACGGATTTCCATACGGAGATAGTATAGCACAAACCGTGCCCGGCTTCAAGCGCGGATACAAAAACGTCCCTTGTCGGTCTCCCGGCAGGGGACGTTTGCATGCAGCGGTTCAGTGGCGACTGGCGTTTGGCATTTTGGCCGCCTCGACTGCGGAAAACTCGGTATTTGCGGGGGTTTCGCGCTTCATGCCGAACTTGAGCAGGATGGGCGTCGCCAGCGTCGTGACGATGACCACCAGCACGATCGCCGGGAACATCGCCGGGTCGATCAGGCCGGCCTGCGCGCCCTTCTGCGCAACGATCAGCGCGACCTCGCCGCGGGACACCATGCCCAGACCGATAGACAGCGCATCGTACGCCTCAAAGCCCATCACGCGCGCGCCCAACCCGCAGCCGATGATCTTGGTCAGGATGGCCACGACGGTCAGCGCGACGGCGAACAGGATCAGCGAGCCGGTCAGCCCTTCCAGATTGGTCTTGATGCCGATCGATGCAAAGAACAGCGGTGAAAACAGCATATACCCCAGCACGTTGGTCTTGCTGGCAACATAGTCGCGCGTGGCCGACAGGTTGCACAGCACGATGCCTGCAAAGTACGCGCCCGTGATATCCGCAATGCCGAAAAAGCGCTCAGCCACATAGCTCATCAAAAACGCGAACACCAGTGCGTAGATCGCAATGCGGCGGTGCTTGTGCCACATCTGATCCATCTTGACAAAGGCCTTGTACATCACAAAACCGACGACCAGCACGAACACAAAGAACGCCACGATACGCCCGAACACCAGCAGCGGCTTGACTGCCGGGTCGGTGAACGCGGTCAGTACGGTCAGCACCACGATACCGAGGATGTCGTCAATGACGGCAGCGCCCAGAATCGCCGTGCCCACCTTGCTTTTGAGCTTGCCCATTTCGCGCAGCGTCTCGACCGTGATCGACACCGAGGTCGCGGTCAGCACCACGCCGATAAACGCAGCCTTGAGCATATTCATCGGGTCATCTGGCCGGTTGCTGAATGCCAGATAGCAACCGATGCCGCCCAGCAGCGGCACGACTACGCCGATGACCGCAATGACAAACGAAGCGACGCCAGTGCTCTTGAGCTCCTTCAGGTCGGTATCCAAACCGGCATTGAACATCAGGATGATGACGCCGATCTCGGCCGCCTTGACCAGGAAGTCAGTCTCCCCTACCCAAGCGATCCCGCTCGGACCGACCAGCACACCGGCCACCAGCGCGCCGACTACCTGCGGCATATGGACACGCTCCGAGGTCAGGCCAAAAATCTTGGTAAACAGCATGATGATCGCCAGCGTCAAAAGAAAATCATAAGACATGGTTCCCCCGCCCTTTCTGCTCAATAAAGGAATATCTATCATTATACAACTTTTTTCTAAGTCGGACACGCCCAACCGGAAAAAACCACCCGTCATTTTCGCCAAAAAGCGTCACTCATTCCGAGCAGTATGCACAAATCCGATGCGCCGCGTGCACGGTCACACCCCTTCGGCCGTCGTCACCCCCCCACTTTGGGCGAATGCTCGCGGATCTGCTTGATCGTTTCCACGCTGTCCTGCAGGCTGCGGCGCAGCGCCTCCATATCCCCGGCGGACACGTTACGCTCGAGGAACAGCAGCTCGATCGCGTGCGACAGGCGCACCATATCGTTGGCGGTCTCAAGGAACTGCGGGAAGTTATGCGACTGCATCGCGTTGCGGAACTTTCGGATATCGCGGCGGATGAACTCGACCACCTCGCCCGCGCCCTCGAAATCGCCGTAGGAGATCGGATACGGCTCGACGCGCTGCAAATAGTATTTGTCCCGCTTGGTCACATTAAATACATAGGTGACGCACAGGTCGTCGGCCAGTTCGAACTTGGCGATATACAGGATGCCGTTGCGCACCTCCTTGATTGAGGTCGCGCCGATCTGACGCAGCGATACGTTGATGATATCGCCGGAGAAACTGCTTGTTATCATAATATTTCCTTCTTTCTCATCCGGTCAAACGTCAATGGAAGCGGACCAATAAGTACGCAGTCGAAATCGCGACCGACAGCAGCATCATCGGGAAGCCGACGCGCAGGTAGCGCGCGAAGGTGATCGGATGGCCGTGCTTGGCCGAGATGCCGGACAGCACCACATTGGCCGACGCGCCGATCAGCGTGCCGTTGCCGCCCAGACATGCGCCCAGCGACAGCGCCCACCACAGCGCGGATACATCCATACCATCCGCCTGCATGGACAGGATCAGCGGGATCATGGTCGCGACGAACGGGATGTTGTCGAGGAAGGACGAGAAAATCGCCGAGCCCCACAGGATGAGCAGCATCAGCAGCATGGCGTTGCCGCCGGTCGCCTCGACCAGTGCGTTGCCCAGCATAGTGATGATACCCGTCTGCTGCATGCCGCCGACCACAACGAACAGCCCGGTGAAGAACAGGATAGTCGACCACTCGACGCCGAGCACGATTTCTTCGGTATCCTGCTTGCCAATCAGCAACATTATTGTAGCACTTCCCAGTGCGATAATGCAAGAATCCACGCCAAGCGAGCTGTGGAATACAAAGCCGAACACGACAAGGATAATCATCACAACGCTCTTGACCAGCAGTGCGTGGTCCTTGATCGACTTATTTTCGTCCAGCTGCATAACAGCTGCCATCTTGTCCGGTTCGACGATGAGCTTTTTGCCGAACATGAAATAGAAGCTCACACACAGCGCCGCCATGATAAATACAACTGCAACGCCGGTGTTGGCCACGAAATCCATGAAGCTCAGGCCCGCCTGCGAACCGATCATGATATTCGGCGGGTCACCGATCAGGGTCGCCGTACCGCCGATGTTGGAGGCAAGGATCTGCGCCAGCAGGAAAGGCACCGGATCGATGCCCAGGATGCCGGTGATCGCGATCGCCATCGGGCCCACCAGCAGCACGGTCGTCACGTTATCCAGAAACGCGGAAAGCAACGCGGTCAGGATGGTGAACAACAGCATGATCTTCCAAGGATTGCCCTTTGCGATCTTGGCCGCCTTGATCGCCACATACTCGAACAGGCCGGAATTGCGCACGACCGCGACAAACAGCATCATACCGATCAGCACACCGATGGTGTTGAAGTCGATATAGCCGACCGCGTCGTCCACCGTCAGCACATGCAGGCAGACCAGCACGACCGCGCCCGCGACCGCTGCCACCGTGCGGTGGATCTTCTCGGAGACAATCGCTGCCATGACGAGCAGAAAGACCACAACGGAAAGGATTTGCATGGTATTCATTTTCTTACCCCTTTCCCGCGCGAAACGCCGTCCGCGCCCGCGCTGTTTCCATTATTTTTTTACCGACCTATTATACTCCCCGCCTTGAAAACTTTTCAATATTCATTTCCCCGGTATTTGTCGCATTTCCGATCAATTCTTTTGTGCTTTCGCACCAAGCACGGCGTTTTTTTCACGGGATGTTAACAACCCCTGCCAGACCTTCCAGCCGCTTGCAGCTTTTGCGCGGCACACGCAAAAGCGCCCCCGCTGCAATGACGCATCGGGGGCGCTGGATCATGGGAAGTATTGGGGGCATATTATTCCGCGTCGCTCGGCGCGGCGGTTTCGGCTGCCTGCGCCGCCGGGCGCAGCGTCAGCTTGTCGCCGTCTACGTCGAGTGTGACATGGTCGCCGGCCTTGATCTGGCCTGCGAGCGACTGCTCGGCCACCAGGTCCTCGACCTCGCCCGTCACTGCGCGGCGCAGCGGGCGCGCGCCGTAGACCGGGTCGAAGCCCGCCTTGGCAAGGTGGCGCTTGGCCTCGTCCGTCCAGTCCATCGTGATATCCATATCGTGCATGCGCGCGGCCACCTGCCGCAGCATGCCGTCCGCGATCTGCGCGATCTCGTCCTCGCTCAAACGGTCAAAGACGATGATATCGTCGATGCGGTTGAGGAATTCCGGCCGCACGGCGTTTTTCAGCTCGGCCAGCACGTCCTCCTTGATCTGTTCAAAGGTGCGCTCCGGGGTCGCGGCCTCGCCGTCGGCAAAGCCGAGCGACTTGCGGCCGCTGCCGGTGATCTTGTGCGCGCCGATGTTGGAGGTCATGATGATGATGGTGTTGCGGAAATCGACATGGCGTCCCTGCCCGTCGGTCAGCACGCCGTCCTCGAGGATCTGCAGCAGGATATTGAACACATCGGGGTGCGCCTTCTCAATTTCGTCGAACAGCACGACCGAATACGGGTGGCGGCGCACCTTTTCGGACAGCTGGCCGCCCTCGTCATAGCCGACATAGCCCGGGGGCGAGCCGATCATGCGGGAGACCGCGTGCTTTTCCATATATTCGGACATGTCGATGCGGATCATCGCGTTCTCGTCGCCGAACATGGCCTCGGCCAGCGCCTTGGACAGCTCGGTCTTGCCCACGCCGGTCGGGCCGAGGAACAGGAACGAACCGATCGGGCGCTTGGGGTCGCGCAGGCCGACACGGCCGCGGCGGATGGCCTTGGAAACCGCGGTGACTGCGGCGTCCTGACCGATCACGCGCTGGTGCAGCGTATCCTCGAGGTGCAGCAGGCGCTGTCCCTCGTCCTCGGTCATCTGGGCGACCGGGATGCCCGTCCAGCCCGCGATGACGGCGGCAATGTCGTCGGTCGTGACCGCGTCGTGCGCCGTGGTCTGCTCGTCCGCCCACTCCTTCTTGCGGGCTTCGAGCGCGTCGCGCTTGGACTTCTCCTCGTCGCGCAGCTTGGCCGCGTTCTCGTAGTCCTGCCCCTTGACGGCCTCCTCCTTGCGTGCGGCAAGGGCGGTGATCTCGTCCTCGAGCTGCTTGAGGTCGGGCGGCGCGGTCAGCGTGGACAGACGGACGCGCGAGCACGCCTCGTCGATCACGTCGATCGCCTTGTCGGGCAGGAAGCGGCCGGTCACATAGCGCACGGACAGCTTGACCGCGGCCTCGATGGCCTCGTCCGGGATCTTGATGCGGTGGTGCGCCTCATAGCGGTCGCGCAGCCCCTTCAGGATTTCGACCGCGTCCTCCGGGCTCGGCTCCTCGATCTGCACGGGCTGGAAGCGGCGCTCGAGCGCGGCGTCCTTCTCGATGTTCTTACGGTACTCGTCGAGCGTGGTCGCGCCGATGACCTGCACCTCGCCGCGGCTCAGCGCGGGCTTCAAGATGTTGGCCGCGTCGGCTGCGCCCTCGGCGGCGCCCGCGCCCATCAGCATGTGCATCTCGTCGACGAACAGGATGGTGTCCTTGTTTTGGGTCAGCTCCTCGATGACCTTTTTGATACGCTCCTCAAACTCGCCGCGGTACTTGGTGCCCGCGATCATGCCGGTCAGGTCGAGCGACACGACGCGCTTGTCCTTCAGCGTCTCGGGCACGTCGCCCGCGACGATCTTCTGCGCCAGACCCTCGACCACAGCCGTCTTGCCGACGCCCGGGTCGCCGATCAGCGCGGGGTTGTTCTTGGTGCGGCGCGACAAAATCTGGATGACGCGCTGAATCTCCTTGTCGCGGCCGATGACCGGGTCGAGCTTGCCCTCGCGGGCGGCGGCGGTCAGGTCGCGGCCAAACTGGCCGAGCGCCCCGTCCTTGCCGTTGCCCTTGCCGGATGCGCCCGCAGCCTCCATGCCGTCCGGCTGGCCGCCGCCGAGCGCCTCGCTCAGCTTTTCAGCCAGCTGCTGCGGCGTGACCCCCAGGTTGGCCAGCGCGGTCAGGCCGACGTTCTGCCCCTCGCGCAGCAGGCCGAGCAGCAGGTGTTCGGTGCCGACGTAGCTCGCGCCCATCTGGGCGGCGGACTGGATGGACAGTTCAATGATGCGCTTGGTGCGCGGGGTCATGCCCTGCGGGGCGGCGGCGTCGGGGGTGCCGCGGCCGGAAAGCTGCTCGATCTGGCCGACCAGCGCGTCCTCGGTGACGCCGCAGGCGGTGAGCGCCTTAGCCGCCGGGCCGCCGCCTTCCTGCAGCAGGCCGAGCAGCAGGTGCTCCGAGCCGATATAGCTGTGTCCGAACGAGCCTGCGGCCTGCTGGGCCTTGGCCAGCGCCTGCTGGGCGCGCTCGGTGAAACGGTTTTGATAGAACATCAGTCAACACTCCTTTCGTGACTGGTGGGATGCTTCAGTTATTGTAAGGTCAGGCCGTCTGCCGCGTCACGCAGCAGTGCGGCGCGTTTTTTGTCGCGCTCGTGCGGCGCGCCCGCCAGCATGGCCGGGCGGATGCGCTGCTCCAGACGGTACAGCGTCTGTGGCTCGACGCCGGTCAGCAGACCCATTTGCAGGCCGACCAGCACATCCGAAATGCACTGCACGGCCTCGGCAGTGTCGATGCGGTAGGCCGAGCGCAGCGTGCCCGCCGCGCGCCAGACGCGGTCGTGCAGGGCGTCCTCGTCCTGGCTGCGCACCCGTTCGCGCATCTTCTTTTCGGCGTCGATGATCGCGGTCGCGGTCTCGACCAGCTGGTCGGTCAGTTCGGCCGCAGACGCGCCCAGCGTGACCTGGTTGGAAATCTGATAGAACCCGCCGACCGCCTTGGAGCCTTCGCCGTACGCGCCGCGCACCGCGCAGCCGCGGCTGCCCGCGTAGCCGGTCATGCGGCCGATCTCGCCCGCCGCCGTCAGCAGCGGCAGGTGCAGCATGATGGACGCGCGCAGGCCGGTGCCGATGTTGGTCGGGCAGGCGGTCAGGTAGCCCAGCCGCGCGTCATAGGCAAACGGCAGCGCCGCTTCGATGAGCGAGGCGATGCGCTCGGCCGTTTGCAGGCACTCCTTGGGGCAAAGCCCGGTGCCGATCACCTGCAGGCGCAGGTGGTCTTCCTCGCCGACCATGATGGCGACGCCGCCGTCGTTTGAGACGATCAGCCAGCCGCCGTTCTGCGCCAGCTCGGGCGAGATCAGGTGCTCCTCGACCAGCTGGGACGCTTCGGTCGAACGCGGGATGACCTGCTTTTGCGTAAATTCCGGCCCGATGGTCGGGTTGGCCTGCAAGGCTGCGAACACCTTGTCGGCCACTTCCTTGTGCTGGGCTTCCGACAGATGGAACGGATACCCCTTGATATTGCGCGCCAGGCGCACGCGGCTGGATGCTGCAAGGCCGTCAAAGCCGCCATGAATTTCAAACATACTCATTTCTGCCCGCCCTCCATTCTGCGGATCTCGTCGCGCAGGCGTGCGGCCTGCTCATATTCCTCATTTTCGACTGCCGTTTTCAGCTGCGCGCGCAGCGCCTCGACCGGGTCTTGCTTCGGCTGCTCGGGCGCGGCGGGCGCCGCGCCGATGTGCTGCTTGGCGCCGTGCACCTTTTCCACATAGGGGTTGAGGATGTCGGCAAAGGTCTGGTAGCAGTCCGGGCAGCCGACGCGGCCGCCCTGCCGCAGCTGGCTTTCGGTCATGCCGCAGGTCGGGCATTTGCGCTCGGTGCCGAGCAGGGTCGCCGTCGGCGCGCCCAGCATGTCGTTCCACAGGCTGCCGAAGCCGCCGCCGAGGAAGGAGTGGAACGGGTCGCTCCAGAAATGGTTCATCGACTGAAATGCGCTCTCAAACGCGCCGCCGATGTTCTCCTTCTGCGCGCAGTCTTCGCACAGGTGCATTTCGCGCGTCACACCGTTGATGTTTTCCTTGTAATACATGGTCGCTTCATTCTTGCCGCATTTTTCGCATTTCATAAGTCAAAACTCCTTTCAAAAGGGTTGGTTGTACAGTTTCAATCGATACGGCGCCAGCCGTTCGGATTGATCAAACCGCAGCTTTGCCGCGGTTTGATACCGCTGCCCGCGCCGCCGCGGCGCGGCCTCGTCTGCCGTGCAGACGAGAGGGGGTTATCGAAAAAAGTTTCTGCTGGAACTTTTTTCGTATCTAAGGGAGTGAGATTGCGCCATAGAATAACGTTTTACGTTGCACAATCGAACTTCAAGCGGCCACTTGCGATTTTCGAGCAAGTGGTGAAAAAGCAGCCAGTGGCTGGTTTTTCAGCTTGATTGCCGGAATCCCCCTTAGAGGCCGTCAGGCAGTTGCGATGCCCATGACTGCGCATCGGAAGATCGCCGCACGCAGGCGGTCGCGGTCGGCCTTGTCGACCTCGGCGAGCGCGCCGTCCGAGCAGGCCGAGAGCAGCAGCTGCGCCTCGCGCGGGCTGAGCAGCTCGGCAGAGAGCAGCGCGCGCGTCAACCGCGCCGCATCGTTCTGCGTCAGCCGTCCGCCGATACCGCGCGCAGCCTCGAGCAGTGTGCGCTGCTTGTCGTCCATCAGCCGCACGATGCGGATGTAACCGCCGCCGCCGCGCTGGCTTTCGACCAGATAACCGTGCTCGGGCGTGAACCGCGTTTCGATAACGTAGTTGATCTGGCTGGGCACGCACGAAAACCGGTCGGCCAGACTTTTGCGCTGCACTTCAGCCACGCCGCCGCCGGACGAGAGCATCTCGCCGATGAAATCGGCAATGATATCCGACATCTTCATGCTGCCACCTCCTTCCGTCCGGTCTTTGTTTGACCTTTCCTGACCTTTGTCTCTATTATAACCGCTCGCCGCCGCGAATGCAAGAGAAAATTCTGACCATTTCTGACCTTCAGTTTTCCTTATGCGGGAGAAATCCAGCGTTATCTCCCCGATACTCACGCAATCTCTCTTTTTCTCCTGTTTTTATGCATTCTGATTTTCTTTCCCCTGTCAAAAGTTATCCAATGCTAACCCATCCTTTTTATTGATTTTTCCCAAACTTGTGATACAATAAGTGTGTAAATTCAAATGGAGGTGCAATACCAATGGCATATGTTATCAGTGGCGCTTGCATCAGCTGTGGTTCCTGCGCGGGCGAGTGCCCGGTAGGCGCTATCTCTGAGGGCGACGGCAAGTACGAGATCAATCCGGACGCTTGCATCGATTGCGGCAGCTGCGCAGGTACCTGCCCGGTAGGCGCGATTTCGCAGGGCTAAGCTTTAGCATAGACGCGAAATACCTAACCAAATCCGGAACACCGGAACACAATAACGCCTGAGAGCGGCACAGCCGCTTTCAGGCGTTTTGCTTTGCCATGCGATGAGAAGCCCTCGCATTTTTTTAGAAGCCGCAATACTCCTTTTTCTGATCTTTTACCGACAAAAAAGAGCCTGTCCTTTCGGACAGGCTCTTCCTTTTGTTCCAAAACCAGACTTACTTGGAAGCCTGCGCAGCCTTGATGGCCTCGATCATCATCGGGACAACCTTGAACAGGTCGCCGCAGATGCCGTAGTCCGCTACGTCGAAGATCGGCGCGGAGTCGGACTTGTTGACGGCTACGATGCACTCGGAATCCTGCATGCCAGCCTTGTGCTGGATCGCACCGGAGATGCCCAGCGCAACATACAGCTTCGGATGTACGGTCTTGCCGGTCTGACCTACCTGATGGTCAGCCGTCAGCCAGCCGGAGTCGATCGCCGCACGGGAACCGCCGACAACGCCGCCGAACAGGCCGGCCAGCTCTTCGGCCAGCTTGATGCCGGTCTCAACGTCCTTGGAGATGCCGCGGCCGACGGAAACGACCACGTCAGCGCCGGTCAGGTCGACCAGTTCCTTGGCTTCCTTGACAACTTCCAGAACCTTGGTCTGGATGTCGGCGTCGGACAGCTGCGCCTCGATCTTCTCGACGACAACTGCGTTTGCCTTGGCTTCGTCGTACTCGCCCTTCTTGAGCACGCCCGGACGGACGGTCGCCATCTGGGGACGGAAGCGCGGGCAGATGATGGTCGCCATCAGATGGCCGCCGAACGCTGGACGGGTCATCTTCAGGTTGCGGTCAGCACGGTCGAGCGCGTCGATCTGCGCCTGCGGCAGGGTGGAAGCTTCCTGCAGGAACGCAGCGTACTTCTCAACGTCGACGTCGAGGTGCGTGCAGTCGGCGGTCAGGCCGGTGTGCAGACGGGCTGCGCAGCGCGGGCCGAGGTCGCGGCCAATGTTGGTCGCCGCGATCAGCATGATCTCGGGCTTCTTGTCCATGACGGTGTCGCAAATGACCTTTGCATATGCGTCAGTGGTATAGGTCTCGAGCAGGTCGTTCTCACAAACCAGAACCTTGTCCGCGCCGTAAGCGCCCAGCTCCTTGGCCATAGAGTCGCCAACGCCCTTACCGCCCAGCAGCAGGCCGCATACCTCGACGCCCATGTCGTCCGCCAGCTTGCGCGCCTCGCTGATCAGCTCCAGAACGGTCGGCTGCAGCTTGCCCTGGCGCTGCTCACAGAATACCCATACGCCGGAAAAATCGGCGAGGTTGGTGTTATTGAATTCAGCCATTGTAGTTTCTCCTTTCGATCAGATGATGTGCTTCTTGAGAAGCTCTGCTGCGAGGGTCTCGCAGGTAGCCTTGTCAGCACCTTCGAGCATCTTGCCCTGACCCTTCTGCGGGGGCGTGAAGGACTTGAAGATGTTGGTCGGAGAACCCTTCAGGCCGATGGTGGTGGGATCGATCAGCGGATCGTCCTTGAGGGTGTTGTAATCATAAACCGTAACCGGCTTGGAGTAGCAGTCCATGATGCCGCCCAGCGACATGTAACGCGGCGCGTTGAGCTCCTTGATGCAGGTCAGCAGGCAGGGGGTCTGGCACTGGATGGTCATGTAGCCGTCCTCGAGCATACGCTTGACGGTAACGGTGTTGCCTTCCTTCTTGATGTCGGCAGCGTAGGAAATCTGCGGGATGTGCAGCTTCTCCGCGATCTGGGAGCCTACCTGTGCGGTATCGCCGTCGATCGCCTGACGGCCGCAGAACACGATGTCGTCGTCCTCGAGGCCGATCTTGTTGACCGCAGCGGCGAGGATCTGGGAGGTCGCAAAGGTGTCGGAACCGCCGAACTCACGGGCGGAAACCAGCACGCCTTCGTCCGCGCCGCGCGCGATCAACTCGCGGAGCATGCCTTCTGCCGGCGGGGGACCCATGGTGACGACAACGACCTTGCAGCCGGTCTCGTCCTTGAGCTTGAGGGCAGCCTCAACCGCGTTGAGGTCGTCCGGGTTGGTGATGGTTTCCATGGAAGCGCGGTTCAGGGTGCCGTCGGGATTGACCGCAACCTTGCCGGAGGTATCCGGAACCTGCTTTACACAAACAATAGCCTTCATAGTTCAGTAATCCTCCTTATCCTTAGCGCAGAACCTGACCGGCGATGACCATTCTCTGAACCTGAGAAGTGCCCTCGTAGATCTCGGTGATCTTGGCGTCACGCATCATGCGCTCCATCGGGTACTCACGGATGTAGCCGTAGCCGCCGTAGATCTGTACGCACTTGGTGGTAACGTCCATAGCGACCTCGGAAGCGTACAGCTTGGCCATAGCAGCTTCCTTGGTGAACGGCAGGCCGACGTCGTGGTTAAACGCCGCGCGGCGGACGAGCAGACGGGCAGCCTCGATATTGGTGTACATATCGGCTACCATCCACTGCAGGCCCTGGAACTTGTCCAGCGTCTTGCCGAACTGGACGCGCTCCTTCATGTACTGGATCGCCTTGTCCAGCGCGCCCTGCGCGATGCCGAGCGCCTGCGACGCGATGCCGATACGGCCGCCGTCGAGGGTCATCATCGCGATCTTGAAGCCGCCGTTCTCCTTGCCGAGCAGACGGTCTGCCGGAAGATGTACGTCCTCAAAGATCAGCTCAGCGGTCTGCGAGCCGCGGATGCCCATCTTATGCTCGATCTTGCCGATCGAGAAGCCCGGGTCGTCCTTGTCGACGATGAAAGCGGAAATGCCCTTGTTGCCCTTGGTCTTGTCGGTCATGGCAAAGACAACGTAAGTATCCGCACGGCCGCCGCCGGTGATGAACACCTTGGTGCCGTTCATGATATAGGAACCGTCCGGCTGCTTGACAGCAACGGTCTGCTGCGCAGCGGAGTCGGTACCGGCATTAGGCTCGGTCAGGCCGAACGCGCCGATCTTAGCGCCTTCCTTGGGCTCGATCAGCGGGCGGAGCCACTTTTCCTTCTGCTCCTCGGTGCCAAACGCGTAGATCGGCCAGGCGCCCAGCGTGCCATGTGCGGACATGATGCCGCCCGTGGTACCGCAAACGCGGCTCATCTCTTCAATGGCGATCGAGTAGCAAATGTAATTGCCGCCGGAGCCGCCGACTTCCTTCGGGAACTGGATGCCCATCAGGCCGTACTTCATCAGCTTCTGGACAGTCTCTTCCGGGTAGCGCTCCTGCTCGTCGATCTCAGCGGCGATCGGCTCAACTTCGTTCAGCGCGAATTCGCGGCACATCTTCTGGAACAGTGCTTCTTCTTTTGTAAGCCTAAAATCCATGCCATATACCTCCCAAAAAATATTCGCGGATGCCATAGAAAAGCACAGCCGGCGACGCCCTGCGGCCTTCGTGCTGTGCCCTGCGTCAACACCCTACTTTGGAGCATGTCTATTTATATTATATCGTTTGGCGCAAATATGTCAAGGATTTAACACACTTTTACCCACAGATTTTCGACCGTTTTTTTGTTCTGTGCCCATAGCGTTTACCCCTTGTCGAATCCGGTTGGATGTTTACATTTTGTATCACCCGGCACGCCCGCCGCCGCGGCTTTGCGCGCGCTTTCGCGCATATTCCGCACCGCGCCCGCATAATAAAGATGGAAGGCCAACGGAATAAAGGAGGAAACGCCTATGTGTGGAATCGGCGGCTTTGTCGATTACAAGCGCGACGCGCGCCACTATGCCGCGGCCGCGCACCGCATGCAGCATGCGCTCACGCCGCGCGGCCCGGACGCGGCGGGCGAATATCAGGACGCGGACGCGGTGCTGGTGCACCGCCGCCTGATCGTCATCGACCCGGAGGGCGGCGCGCAGCCCATGCATGCGCCCGACGGGGACACCGTGCTGGTATATAACGGAGAGTTATATAATACAGAAGAAATACGCAAAGACCTGCTCGCGCGCGGGCACACCTTCCGCAGCCATGCGGACACCGAGGTGCTGCTGCACGCCTTCCTCGAGTGGGACACGGATGCCTTCGCCCGGCTCAACGGCATCTTTGCCTGCGCCTTCTGGCAGCCGCGCGCGCGGCGGCTGGTGCTGTGCCGTGACCGGCTGGGCGTCAAGCCCCTGTTCGTCGCGCGGCTGCACGGCGGGCTGGTGTTCGGCTCGACGATCGGCGCGGTGTTGTGCCACCCGGCGGTCGAGCCCGAGGTCGACGAGGACGGCCTGCGCGCGCTGCTGCTACTCGGCCCGGCGCGCCCGCCCGCCTCGGGCGTGTTCCGGCAGATCGACTCGCTGCTGCCCGGCCACTACGCGGTTTTCACGCCCGAGGGCTACACCGACCGCGCTTATTGGCAGCTCGAGGCACGCGAGCATACCGACACGCTGGAACAGACCATCGAACGGACGCATGAGCTGATCTGCGACGCCGCAAAGCGGCAGCTGGTGAGCGACGTCCCGCTCGCCTGCTTCCTGTCCGGCGGGCTGGACTCGTCCATCCTGTCCATGCTGGCAGCTAAGGAATACGCCGCGCGCGGCGAAACGCTGCACACCTGGTCGGTCGACTACCGCGACAACGACAAATACTTCACCAAAAACAGCTTCCAGCCGAGCGGCGACAACGAATTCATCCAGATGATGGCAGACACGCTCGGCACCCGCCACCACAATGTCGTTATCGAGCCGGACGCCCTGTGCGCCGCGCTGCTGCCCGCAACCGACGCGCGCGACTTGCCCGGCATGGCCGACGTCGACTCGTCGCTGCTGCTGTTCTGCGCGGCGGTCAAAAACGGCGGCACGACCGTGTGCCTGTCGGGCGAATGCGCTGACGAACTGTTCGGCGGCTACCCATGGTACCACCGCGAGGAAATCTTGTTCGAGGATACCTTCCCGTGGTCGCGGTCGGTCGGCCTGCGGCTCGGTCTGCTCGCGCCCGGCATCGTGCGGGATGGCGCGGCGTTCGTCCGTGAGCACTATCTGGCCACCTGCCGCCGCGCGCCCGGACTGCCCTCGGACAGTCCCAAGGACGCGCGCATGCGCGAAATGTTCGTGCTCAATCTGGACTGGTTTATGGCGACCCTGCTCGAAGGCCGCGTTGCAAAAGGATACCGTCCAAAAAAACGCCGCAGGCACGGGGCCTGCCCCGTGCCTGCGGCTTTCGTCCAGTGATCGGTGTACCGCCCGTCAGTCGAGCACGCGCAGCTTGAAATGCCCCTTGCGGCCTTTTTTGATCTCGTAAAGCACCTCGTCGGCGATCCGGTACAGCTCGTCAAAGGAGCGGTGCTTGCGTCCGAACACGCCGCCCGCCGACATGGTCGAGCCGGCCTCCGGCCAGCGCTGCTGCATCATGCGGCAGTATGCGTCGCTCATGTGCAGCAGCTTCTGCTGGATGACCAGCAGTTGCTTACAGTCGGCTACGAACACCGCAAACTCATCGCCGCCCAGCCGGCAGACCATATCGGTCGACCGGAAACGCTTGGACAGCTGCTCGGCCACAAAGCGCAGCGCCTCGTCGCCCTGCTGGTGGCCGTACAGGTCGTTGATCCGCTTGAAGTTATCCAGATCGAGCATAAAGAACAGATAGCACGAAACGTGCTGCATCGCCTCGATGATGCGCGCCTGCGCGCCCTTGCGGTTGTACACGCCGGTCAGCGGGTCGCTGACCGCCTCCAGCTTGAGCGAGGTCTGCGCGTCGACCTGCCGGGACATATCAAACAGCACGCTGATGACGACCTCGCGCCCCTCCGCCGTGACCGTCTTGCGTCCGATACCATGCACCCACAGGTCGCTGCCGTCGCGCTTTTTCAGGCGGCAATCCAGTTCATACTGCTCGTTGCGCGCGACCGCCGCCGCGATCTCGTCGAACACAAATCCGCGGTCCTCCGGGTGGACGCAGTTGAGCACCATTCCCCGAATGCCGGCCTCATAGTCCTCCAGACTTTGGTAACCCATCATCTCGACCAGCCGGTCGTTGGCCAGATAGAGCGGGAAGCCCGGCTCGTGGTACCCGCCGACAATGCCGCCTGGCATGGCCTTGCCGATCAGCTCCAGCAGCTCATAACGGTTTTCCCGGCTGAGCTGCTCATCGCTGCGCGAAACATATTGCAGCGGGAAAAACTCGCCCTCCTGCTGGTACTTGCTCGCCTCGGATGCGTGCACCGTGTCCAGCCAGAAGCGTGTGCCCGTCCGGTGCAGCCCAGCCGTGACGCGCGCATGGTATCGCACCTGACCGCCATCCGGCATGTCGATGGACATTTCCATGCTGCAAAGGATGTGCCAGCAGTTTTCCCCCCGCTCTTTCTGATAGTAGTCCTCAATGGTAAATCCGATCGGGTCGGGCAGCTGTTCCAGCTCGGTGCGCAGCAGCTCGGCAAACGCCGCCTTGCCCACCGCAATCTCACCCTCCCCTGTGCCGACGCTGCAAAAATCATCCGGCAGCATCGCCAGCGTTGCGGCGGCGTCCCGCCGCGTCAGGTAGCAATCGAAAAAATGCGCTACCGCGGTATAAACGGGGTCATTCCTCCATTTGTTTGCAACGCCTTCCCCATAATTCATACCTCTTCCATCCTTTCCAAAGGGATCCTTTACCGCTTGTCGACCGCATCCATTTGCGCGCCCCGCGCGGGTCCCCCGCCCCCGCCAACCAGATGGTACACATCCTGCAATTCCATCGGCCGGTAATAGAAGTAGCCCTGAATCAGGTCGCAGCCAGTGTTGAGGATGATCTCATTCTGCGACGCATGCTCGACGCCCTCCATGCACACGGTTTTGCCGAACTGATGGCAGGCGAACACGATACTGCGGATAAAATTCATCTTCGCCTCGGACTCGGTCACCTCGCGTACGAGCGACTGGTCGAGCTTGATGATGCTCATGGGATATTGCAGCAGCATGCGCAACGAGGAATAGCCGCTGCCAAAGTCATCCAGCGCGATCGAAAGCCCCATCTTCTGGCATTCCCGCACAAAACGGGTCAGCTCCTCGGGCTGTTCGTCCAGCGCGCTTTCGGTCAGCTCCGCCACCAGTCCGCCGCCGTCCAGCTGGTATTGTTCCAGCGTGTCCCGCATGAACGGCAGGAACATGGGGTCGGACAGCTGGTGCAGGCTGACGTTGAACGTCAGGTAAAAGTCCGGGTTGTGCTGCCGCAGGCGGGCGCAGGCACGCACAACCTGCTCAAACACCCACCGGCCGACCTGCTGGATCAGCCCGTCCTTTTCCAGCAGCGGGATAAACTGCATGGGCGAAACGTCATGCCCCTCAAACTGCCAGCGCAGCAGCACCTCGCCGCCGATGGCCCTGCCTTCGCTGGCGCGTACCACAGGCTGGATGACGATGCGGAAATGCTCCATATCGTGCACCACATCCTCGCTCAGGCGCAGCGCCATGTTGGACATCCGCCGGATGCGCTGGATGTTGCGCAGCGAAAAATCCACATATTCCTGCTTGGTCTCCTGCCGCGCCACCCGGATAAGCGAGGACAGGTTTTCCACCAGATCATCGGACGACATATCGCCGTTCGGATACTCGATCACACCGAATGAGCACACATTCTGCACCGTGATGCCCATGTCCTCATAACAGCCGTGCGCCATCTGCCGGATCTCGCGCACCAGCTGGCCAACCTCCTCCTGCGCGCAGCCCGGCTGCGTCAGCGCCATGCAGCGCACACCCTCCAACCGATAGAAGGAAAGCCGGTCAGACAGGTTTTCCACCAGTGCATTGGCCATCCGGCGCAGCAGCCTGTCTCCATAGGCGCGGCCGCGCGTACTGTTGATCTCGGTGATGCCGTTGAGGCAGAAGCCGATGACCATGGCCTTGCCGCCGTTCTTGCGCAGCTCCTCCAGCTGTTGGAACGCCCCGTGCTCCCGCAAAAAACCGGTAACCGGGTCGACGACAAAGCGCTCGTCCTGATGCGTGATCCGGCCGGAGAAAAAGAGCGGTTTGGTCTTGTCCTTGCTCCACTTCAGGATGCCGTAGCAGCGGATCCATTGGTTGTCGCCGTTGACATCGCGCACGCGGTAGCGCAGGTCGTGGATGGTGCGTTTTTCGGCCAGCATACTGTTGATATCCTGCCAGTACAACTGCCGGTACTCGGGCGTGCTGATGCGTTCTGCCCAGATCGGGATCAGGCCCTTGACCAGATTGCTCGGAAAACCGAAGGCATCCCGCATGTTGTCCGAAATATAGAACTGGTCGCTCTGCATGTCGCCCATATAGAAATAGCTGGAATGGTTGTCCCTGGACACCGATTGGAACAGCGACTCTGTATCGCAGTAAGCGCTGCTCAAAAACGTCTGGAACGCCGTCAGCGGGATGGTCTGCGTATCACGGTGCCGGCCGGGCAGCCGCCGGTTTTCCGAACGGCGCTCGACCCCCGGCAGGCCGCTGTTTTTCTGGTAATAGGCCCGCTTGTCCTCATACATGTGCTGGTCGGCTACTTTCATCAGGTGTTCCAGGTCGATCGCGCTTTCATCCGACCATGCGTAGCCGACCGCCATGTTGAACTCGTCCGCGGCGATCCGGTCGCGCAGCCGCTGCAGCGTCTCCAAAAACTCCGGTTCCTTGCAGTTAAGGTACAGCGTGACGAATTCGTCGCCGCCCGTGCGGTAGACCAGTTCGGTGTCCACAGTCTCGCGCAGCAGGTCGCAGCAATGCTGGATCATGCGGTCGCCCGCCTCATGCCCCTGCTCATCGTTGATACGCTTGAGGCCGGTCACATCGCAGTAGATCACGCCGATCGAGTTGACCGCCAGCTGGCCGAACATCTCGGTCAGCGCGTGGCGGTTGTAAGCGCCGGTCAGCTGGTCACGGTAGCTTAAGTTGCTCAGGTGCTGCAGCATATCGCGCCGCCGCATCAGCGAGGCGGTAAAATACCCGATGACATTTAGGAACGATTCGATGATCGGCATCATCTGCTCGTCCGGGTTGTCCACACCGATAAAGCCGATCACACAGCCATCCAGCTTGATCGGCCCGGCGGCCAGACAATGGATATCCTGCGGTTTAAGGATGGCGTACGCTTCGGGATAGACCGTGCGGATGTCCTCCATCTCCCGGATGATAGTCACACCGTCCTCGACAAATATTGACAGCCACCACTCGATCGCGGACAGCGGCACCTCCTGCAGCGCATCAATCTGTGGCGTTACGTTGGGTGCACACCATTCGTAGGTGTTGACCGCAGTGTTTTCGTCCGCCAGTTCGAAGATGTACGACCGGTCACAGTCAAAGGTGCTCCCAATATAGGAGAGTATGCGGCGCAGCGATTCCTCCACATTTGCGTCAGAAAAAATATACTGCAGGCATTCATTGAGGACGGTTTCGCTGCGTGCGTAGTAATACGGCGTCTTGGCTGCGCCCTCCGCATCCGCATTGATGGCAATCTCCAGCCGGTAATCCTGCCCATCCTCATGCACCAGCGTATCCTTGAGCAGCATCCGTCGGTCGAGCACCGGGTTCTTATGCACCCATGAAACAAACTCCCCGGCGCGAAGCCTGCTGTTGGTACAAAACAGGCACGGACGGTCTTTGCCCTGCAAGATCTTGTAGCACTTGCCGCCGATATACTCCTCATGGTAGCGGTAACCCAGGCATTCACGCAGCTGGCGGTTCATATATACCAATTCATAGGTGTCAATGTTTGCGGCATAGACCATTTCATCCAGGTTTTCAAAAAAATCCCACATCCTGCTCATAGGCTGGTCTCCTTGTCTGGTTCGTCGTGTTGCACAACCGGAGTCGGTATGCCTCATTATATCATGTGACAATCTTCCAGTTCAATACAATTTCATCATTTCCTCCCGCAAAACGCATATCTTTTTATTTTGCCCAAATAACTACATTTTATCCGCTTTTTTCTGTTTGCAACTTATTTTCGTGTCAAATCCTATCCCATTTTCATTTTCGACCTAAATTGTGCATTTTAAGCCCGTGCGTGCGGCCGCACGCACGCTTGCCGGGGCCGCCGCACACACCGGAACCAAAGGAGGCGCAGACCCGATGACCACCCTCGTTTCCACCGCATCCGACAGGACGGCGTTGTCCGCCGCCGCGGTCAAGGCGGAGATCATCCGCATCCGGCAGGGCTTCGACCGGCCGCCGCCGTCCCCCGCCCCACACCCCTGATCCCACCGAAAGGAGATGGCTGCATGGTCGCCATCTATACCCGCCAGTCGGTCGAGCGCGCGGACAGCATCTCGGTCGAGCAGCAGGCGCAGCTGTGCCGCGACGCGCTGCCCGCGCGCGAGGCGCAGTCCTGCCGGGTCTATACCGACAAGGGCTTTTCCGGCAAAAACATCGACCGCCCCGCCCTACAGCAGCTGCTGACCGATGCGGATGCCGGTCTGGTCGATAAAATCCTCGTTTACCGGCTCGACCGTATCAGCCGCTCGGTGCACGACTTTACCGGACTGTGCGCGCGCCTGTCCGCACAGGGCGTGCATTTCCAGTCGGTCACCGAGGGCGTCACGCTCGACAACTCCCCCTCGGGCACGGTCATGGCGCAGATCATGATGGTGTTCGCCCAGTTTGAGCGCGAAACCATCCAGCGCCGTGTGACCGACAACTACTTCGCCCGCGCCAAAACCGGCATGTATCTGGGCGGCCGGCCGCCGTTCGGCTTTGCCAAAGGGCAGACCACGGTCGACGGGCGGCGTACCGCCTGCTACGTCCCGCACCCGACGCAGGCCGCGCAGGCGGCGGCGCTGTTTGCACGCTATTTGCAGGACGGCGAAACGCTCGGCTCGCTCGTGCGGCGGCTGAACGCCGACGGCCTGCCCGCCGCGCGCGGCGGCAGCTGGTCAACGCTGCCGCTCGGCCGACTGCTGCGCAACCCAGCCTTTGTCCGCGCGGACGCGGCGGTCTACCGCTATCTGCAAAGCCGGGGCGCGGCGATGAACGACCCGGTCGAGGCTTACGACCAGCGCCGCGGCTGCTACTGCTACGCGCCGCTGTCCACCGCGCCGCCCGGCCAGCGCCCGACGCGGCGCAAATTTTCCGACCTGACCGGCAGCTTCATCACCCTCGCCCCGCACGAAGGGCTGGTGGACGCGGACTGCTGGCTGGCCGTGCAGCACAAGCTGGACGCGGGACGTGCGCTCAAGCGCAGCGGCGCGGGCACGCACAGCTGGCTGTCCGGCCTGATGCGCTGCCGCAAATGCGGCTATGCCATCACCGTGGTCGGCAAGCCCGCCGGCATGGGCGGGCATTACATCAACTGCGGGGGACGCAAGCGCGGCGCGGCGGTCTGCCCCGGCCGCAGCAAAACGGTCACACTGGAGCAGATTGAGGGCGCGGCCGAGGCCGCGCTGCTGCGGCACCTGCGTCAGCTGCGCGCCGCGCCGCTCCAGCTGCCGCAGCGCCGGGACGCGCAGGCCAACCGGCTGGAAGTGGCGATCGCCCGTCACGAGGCCGACATCGCCCAGCTGACGCAAAACCTTGCCCACATCCGCGAGCCGGATGTCATCCGCATCGTCGCCGCGCAGATCCAGCAGGCCAGCGACGCCCGCAACGCCTGCATCGCCCAGCGGGACGCACGGCTGCGCTGCGACGGGCCGGACACGCTCGAAGCCCTGTTTGACGCGGTGCCGGACGAGTGGCCGGGCTACACCCTCCCGGAGAAAAAGGCGGTCGCCCGCGCGGCCATCGCGCGCGTGCTGGTCGATGAGGACAGCGTCGAGGTCGTGTTCCGCGCCCAGACCGGTGCCCGGTGATCGAAAAGGCCCCCGCGCACCTTGCGCGGGGGCCTTTGTGCCGTCAGTCCAACAGGTCGGCAGTGGTATCTACATCGTCCAGTTCCCGCGCGCGCACAGCCTGCACATATACGCAGTCTGTGTCGCGCAGCAGGTCGCGGCCGCCCTCGTCGCCCGACAGCGCGCGTAGCGCGGGCAGCATCGCCGGGCCGAACAGGCACGGATTGCCGCGCCGCTCGCCGAAGCACACGCGCGCGGCCTGCACCCCGGGCGCCGCCGCGTCCAGCAGGCGCGCCACGGTCTCGCCGGTCAGGTAGGGCTGGTCAGCCGCCACGAATACCACCGAATCGCGCGGCATCAGCCGCAGCGCGGCCAGCCCCGCGCGGATGGTATACGACAAACCCTTTTCGCTTTCCGGGCTGGGTACGGCATGCACCCCAAGGGTGCGCGCGCCCTCGCGCACGGCCGCATAGCGCGACACGACGGTCAGCGTACAGTCGTCGCGCCCGGCGACCAGCGCGGCCAGCATGTCCAGCCCGTGCCGGTACAGCGGCCTGCCGTCCAGCTCATACAGCAGCTTATTGACCCCGAAGCGCCGGCTGCTGCCCGACGCAAGATAAAGAATATGTTTCATGCCTGCCCTTTCTTGATACCCCACAGCACCTTTTCCGGCGTGATCGGCAGCTCGCGGTGCCAGACGCCGGTCGCGTGCCAGACCGCGTGCGCGATGGCGGGCGCCGGTGTGTTGATGACGATTTCCCCGATGGATTTTGCGCCGAACGGCCCGGTCGGCTCATAGCTCGACTCAAACTCGACACGCAGCCTGCCCATGTCGAGCCGCGTCGGGATTTTATATTGCATCAGCGAGTTTTCGACCAGCGCGCCCCTGTCGGTGTACTGGATGTTCTCAAACAACGCCATGCCGATACCCTGCACAATGCCGCCCTCGGTCTGCACGCGGGCGAGGTTGGGGTTGACCGGCGTGCCGCAGTCAACGACCGCAACGTAGTCCAGCACGTCGACCTGCCCGGTCTCGCGGTCGAGCTCAATCTCGACCATGCCGACCATGAACGGCGGCGGCGAGATCGGCGAGGTGTGCGATGCGGTCGCCTGCACGGCGGTGCCGCTGCCGCACATCGACTTGGTCGCGATATCAAAGAGCGAGACCTCGTCCGAGCCGTCGAGCCGGCGCACGGCCTTGCCGGCAAATTCGACCTCGGCCACGTCGCAATCCAGCATGCCGGCCGCGACCGTGCAGATATTTTCTTTCAGCTGCTCGCACGCCTTCTCGACCGCCTTGCCGGTGACATAGGTCGTCGAGGACGCGTAAGAGCCGGAGTCGTAGGGCGAGGCGTCCGAGTCCGCGCCGAACACCGCGATATCGTCCACCGGGCAGTCCAGACACTCGGCGGCCATCTGGGCGAGGATGGTATCGCAGCCCGTGCCCATGTCGGCCGCGCCGATCGTCAGGTTGTAAAAGCCCTCGTCGCTCAGCTTGATGGTCGCCGAGCCGACGTCGACGCCCGAGATGCCCGAGCCCTGCATCGCCATCGCAACGCCCGCTGTGCGCACCTTGCCGTTCCCCATGTCGCGCACCGGGTATTTCTCATCCCAGCCGAACAGTTCCTTGCAGCGCGCCATGCAGCGGTCGAGCGCGCAGGCGTTGGCCGGTTCGCTGTAATAGGCGGGCATGATCTGCCCCTCGCGCACCATGTTCTGTTCGCGGATGGCGACCGGGTCAATCCCCAAGCGGTCGGCCAGCTCGGTCACTGCGCACTCGACCGCGAAGATGCCCTGCGTCGCGCCGTACCCGCGGTACGCACCCGACGACTGGTGGTTGGTGTACACCACGTCGTAGGCGAAGCGGTGCGCCTCGAGGTTGCCGGTGTACAGCGGGATGGACTTGTGGCCGGACAGGCCGACCGTCGTCGGTCCGTGCTCGCCGAACGCGCCGGTGTTGGACAGCGTGTATACGTCGATCGCGCGGATGGTGCCGTCGCGGCTTGCGCCGACGCGCACCGTGACCTCCATCTCGTGCCGCGGCGAGGCCGCGATCTGGCTTTCCTCGCGGGTATAGATCATTTTGGCGGCGCGGCCGGTCTTCCACGTCACAAACGCCGGATAGACCTCGGCCACCACCGTCTGCTTGGCGCCGAAGCCGCCGCCGATGCGCGGCTTTTCGACGTGGATCTTGCTTTTCGGGATGTCCAGCGCATTCGCGAGGATACGGCGCACATGGAACACGATCTGCGTCGACGAAACGACGTGCAGGCGGCCGTAGTGGTCGATCTCGGTGTAGGTGCGGAAGGTCTCCATCATCGCCTGATTGACCGCGGGCACACGGTAGGTGTGCTCGACGACTTCTTCGCAATCGGCGAGCACCGCGTCCACGTCGCCGTGGCCGCTCGTTTCGCTCGCGCACAGGTTGCGTTTGTTGTCCGCCCCGACCGGGCAGAGCGAGCGCCAGTTTTCCTCCGGGTGCACCAGAATCGGGTTGTCCTTGGCCGTGTGGAAATCCATCACCGGCTCAAGCACCTCGTACTGCACCTTGATGAGCTTTAACGCCTTGTCGACCGCCTTTTCGGTCTCGCCCGCGACGATCGCGACCGCGTCGCCGACAAAGCGCACGCGCCGGTCGAGGATGAGCCGGTCGTAGGGCGACGGCTCGGGAAAGGTCTGCCCGGCCATCGTGAAGCGCTTGTTCGGCACGTCCTTCCACGTGTACACCGCGACAATGCCCGACACCTTGCACGCAATATCTGTATTGATGTCCTCAATCAGCGCATGGGCGTGGGGCGAGCGCAGCACCTTGACGACCAGACAGTCCTTCGGGGTCACGTCGTCGACGTAGGCGGGCTTGCCCAGCAGCAGCTGCATCGCGTCCTTTTTGCGGACGGGCTGGTTGACCACCCGGTAATTCCGCTCGACCATCACGCCTCCCCCTTTCTGCTGTCCAGATAGGCGCGGATACCGCGCAGCTGTCCCTCATAGCCCGAGCAGCGGCACAGGTTGCCCGCGAGGTAGGCGCGGATCTCGTCGTCGGTCGGGTCGGGGTTCTCGCGCAGCAGCGCCACCGTGTTCATCACAAAGCCGGGGTTGCAGAAGCCGCACTGCTCCGCGCCCTGATCGGCGATAAAGCCGACAAAGTCGGCCGCCTCCTCCTGCAGGCCCTCGAGCGTCTGGATATGGTGCCCGGCCGCGCGGGCGGCCAGCATGCTGCACGACAGCACCGGCGTGCCGTCCATCAGCACGGTGCACAGGCCGCAGTTGGCGGTCTCACAGCCGCGCTTGACCGAATAGCAGCCGTGGTCACGCACAAAGTCAATGAGCAGCGTATCCGCGTCGACAGACGCCGACACCGGCTTGCCGTTGAGCGTCAGTTTGATCTCCATGCCTTACCCCTCCTTTGCCAGTGCGAGCGCCGCGCGGCGCACCAGCACCTTGCAGATTTCGCGGCGATAGTCCGCGCCCGCGCGCGTATTGCTGCCAAACACCGCGCGGGATGCGATATCCTCGGCAAAAGCGCGCGCGCTGTCCTCTGTGATGCCCTGCGCCAGAACGCCCTGCTCGTCCGCAAAGACGGCGGCGGGCATCGGCCGCGCGCCGACCACGCAGGTATAGCCCCCGTCCCGCGCGGCCAGCGCGACCGTGAGCACGGGGAAGTCGGTCGAAATATTGCGCTGCGACAGGTAGACGACGCGCTCCGCCGCCTTGGGCACGATGACACCGACGAGGATATCGCGCGTCGTGCGCGGCAGCGCGGCGAAGTCCGCAAGCGCCATTTCGCCCGCGTGGTGCAGCCGCACCCGCGCGCCGAGCGCCAAAAACAGCGTCAGCACGTCGGAAAAGCCGAACCGCCCCCACAGGCTGCCGCCCAGCGTCGCGCCGTTGCGGAACTGCACGCCGACGATGTGACGCACGGCCTCGGCCATCGCGCCGTCCGTGAGCGCCGCCAACCCTTCGTGCGTTTCGAGCGCGCGCAGCGAAACCATCGCGCCAATGCGGTAGTCGGTCTCGGTCTCTTCGATCTGGTCCAGCCCCAAATCGCACAGGTCGATCGCCGTACCGACCGTCCGGCGCTGCATCTTGAGCCACAGCATGCCGCCCAGCACCACATTATTTTTCTTCTGGCATAGCGTGTATGCCTCATCCAGACTCTGCGCCCGCACATATTGATTGATCGAAAGCACCTTTCCCATCCTTCCGTCCTTGTTTTTCAATATCCGGCCGTGGCCTTGGGCCGCGCCTGCCCGTTTTGCCCGCGCCGATGTTTCCACCCTCTTTGCAGTCATTATATCACAGAAAGCGGTTTTTCCAAAGCGGTTTCCGCTATTTTTCCACAGAATCCGTTTTTCCATTTCCTCCGCTTGACTTTAGTCCGAAACCGGACTATACTATAATCCGAATTCGGACTATGGAGGGAAGTGTTTATGGAACTGCGCGCCAAAATGGAGCAGCTCAACACCTGCGTCTGCAAAATGACCGAGCTGTACCGCACCTGGGCCAAGCGGCACGGCATGAGCTACAACACCATGATGACGCTTTACGCATTGGGGCAGTCGCGCAAATGCACGCAAAAGCAGATCGCGGACGAATGGCTCATCCCAAAACAGACGGTCAACACGATCATCAAGGAACTGGAGCGGCTGGGCTATATCCGTTTTGAGCCACTGCCCGGCAGCAAGCAGAAGGTCGTCTGCCTGACGGAACCCGGCCGTGCCTATGCTGACAGCTGCCTGCACGAGCTGTACAAGATGGAATCGCGCGCACTGCGCTCGCTTGGACAGCCGCTGACCGATATTTTTATCGAGTGCAACCTTGCCTTTGCGGAACGGTTGGAGGAGGAGGTGCGCGGCCATGCCGGAGAATAACGCGCTGGCGCGGCAGTTTACCCTGCTGTCCCTGATGCGCTTTGCGCTGCCTAATATCATTATGATGGTTTTCCTCTCCATGTATACCATCGTAGACGGAATGTTTATCTCACGCTATGCCGGCACGCTCGCGCTGAGTGCGGTCAACATGACCTATCCGCTCAACTGTTTGGAGCTGGCGCTGGGTATCATGCTCGCTTCGGGCGGCAGCGCGGTGATCGCACGGCAATTGGGGGAGGGCAGTCAGGACAGGGCGCGGCGCAATTTTTCCTTTCTGGTCGCTGTGTCGGTCGCGGTCAGTCTGGTTTTTTTGCTGTCGGCCCTCTTCTTTCTCGACCCTATTATTGCTGCACTCGGCACCAGCGAGGCTCAGTTTGACCTGTGCCGCACCTATGCACAGCTGCTGATGCTTTTTTCGCCAGCATTGTTCCTGCAAACCGCATTCCAAACGCTGTTTATCACAGCGGGACGGCCCGGACTTGGCCTTGCGGCGACCGTGGGCGGCGGCCTGACCAACATCGTGCTCGACTATGTATTCATCGCGCGCCTGCACTGGGGCATCGCGGGTGCGGCAGTCGCCACCGGATTGGGCTATCTTGTGCCCGCCGTAGTTGGGCTGGTCTTTTTCACCCTGAACCGGCGCGGTACACTGTTTTTCGTGCGCCCGCACGCAGACTGGCGCATGCTGCTGTTCGCTTGCGCCAACGGCTCATCTGAAATGGTCACCAACGTCGCAAACGCCATCACGACCTACCTGTTCAACCTGATTTTCCTGCGCTACTGGGGCGAGGATGGCGTGGCATCCATCACGATTGTGCTGTATTTCCAGTTTGTGTTTACCGCGGTGTTTTTCGGCTTTTCCATGGGGATCGCCCCCGTGTTCAGTTATAAGTATGGCGCACAGGACGCGCCGCAGCTGCGGCAGCTGTTCCGCTACTGCATTGTCTTTGTCATCCTGTGCTCGGTATTCTGCACCGGACTTTCGCTCGCGATCATCCGGCCATGCCTTGCGCTGTTCACCGATATCGGCAGCCATGTGTTTGCCATTACGATCGAGGGCTTCCCGATCTACGCCATATCTTTCCTGTTCATGGGTATAAGCATTTTCGCCTCCTCGCTGTTTACCGCCTTTTCCGATGGGCGCGTGTCCGCAATCATCTCCTTCGCCCGCACGCTGGTGTTTCTGGTCGGTATGCTGCTGCTCCTGCCCCTGCTGATAGGGGAAACCGGCGTTTGGCTGGCCGTGCCCGCGGCTGAGATACTTGGCATTGCAGTTTCCATCTATTATCTTGTCCGGCTGCGCGGCGTATACCGTTATGGCGCGCTAAACTGACAGCAATGAACACATCCACCAGCGAAGCTGGTGGATGTCACTATGCGGGCATAGCCCTTTGTTCCTCGCAGACGCGTGCAACGCGTAATACGGTCTGCCAGCTGCGTAAAGACTGTTACTTGCCGCCCGTAAACGGGCCGCTAGATGGGATTCTCAGTTGCTCTCCCATCTCGTCCTCTTTTAGCTGATTCCTCACATACTCGGCAATTCGGCTCTCGTTTTTCCCTACTGTATCTACATAATACCCTCTGCACCAAAATTCTCGGTTCCGGTACTTGTATTTCAACTCGCCGAATTGCTCATACAGCATTGTGCTGCTCTTCCCTTTCAGATACCCCATAAAGTGCGACACTGACATTTTCGGCGGTATCTCGACAAACAGGTGGATATGGTTCGGGCACGCTTCCGCTTCTATAATTTTTACCCCTTTCCACTCACATAACTGTCGCAGGATTCTCCCTATCGCCGCTTTCTTTTCCTGATAAAATACCTTCCTACGGTACTTTGGGGCAAACACAATATGATATTTGCAATTCCATCGCGTGTGCGATAAACTATTGATGTCATTCAGTCCCATCTGAATGTCCTCCCTTTGCTATCGTTGTGCAGTTGACAGACCGCACTCTCATTATAGCAAAGGGAGTTTTTTTATCATGTTCATCGCCATAGGCTTTTTTGAACCACTCGCCTAGCGAGTGGTTTTCTCTATACAAAAAGCTCCCCTGCGTCATGCAGGGGAGCTTTCATTATACTTTCAGTTTTCCACTGTCTTGTCCTTGGGCAGCAGGATATTCAGGATGATCGCGACGAAGGCCGCGGGCACGATGCCCGAGCCGCCGAACACCAGCTGCACCGCCTGCGGCAGGCCGGCCAGCACCGCGCTGTTCGCGCCGAGGCCGTAGCCCAGGCCGAGCGCCACCGACACGATGGTCATGCTGCGCGCGGTCAGCGGCTCGCGGGTGATCAACTGGATGCCGCTCATGACGATCGACGAGAACATGATGACCGCTGCGCCGCCGAGCACGCTCTGCGGCATGATCGACACGACCGCCGCCAGCTTGGGGAACAGGCCGCACAGGATGAGGAACACCGCGCCGCACGCAAGTGCAAAGCGGTTGACAACCTTGGTCATCGTGACAAGGCCGACGTTCTGACTGAACGAGGTGTTGGGCAGCACGCCGAACACCGCCGCAAACGACGAACCGAGGCCGTCGCACACGATACCGCCGGACAGCTCCTTATCGGTCGCCTCACGACCCATGCCGCCCTCCATTACGCCCGAAATATCGCCCACGGTCTCGACCGCGGTGACGATGAACATGATCAGAACAGGTGCGATGGCGCGCATGTCAAACACCGGCTTGACCGGCAGGATCTCCGGGATGGCAAACCAACTGGCCGCGGCGACCTTGTCCCAGTTGATCACCCACGCCTTGGTGTACTCGACGCCCTCGGCGGTAACGCCCGTCGGCGACAGGAACAGCGGCAGCACCGCGCACAGGATGTAACCGAAGATGATGCCCAGCAGGATGCAGGAATAGCTGAATACGCCCTTGGTGCAGTGCTTGAAAATCAGGATGACGACCAGCACCGCCAGCGCGATCAGCAGGTTTTCGACCGAGCCGTAATCCTGCGCGCCCGAACCGCCGCCGAACGAGGCCACGCCCACGCTGATGAGCGACAGGCCGATCGACAGCACGACCGTACCGGTCACGACCGCCGGGAAAAACCGGCGCAGCGGCTTGAGGAAAAAGCCCAGTACGCCTTCAAACAGGCCGCCGATGATCGACGCGCCCATGATCGCCCCATAGGCGAGGATGCCGCCGCCCATGACATTGGCCACGCTCTGGAACACGCCAATGAAGCCCGAGCTTGTGCCCATGATGATCGGCACCTTGCCGCCGACCGGGCCGATGGCGAACAACTGCACCAGCGTCACAATGCCCGCGATCAGCATCGCGTTTTGCAGCAGCGATACCTGAATGGCGGCGAACTGCTCCGCGTCGCTCATCGCGGCGCACGCGCTCGTGATGATCAGGATGGGCGTCAGGTTGCCCACGAACATCGCCAGCACATGCTGCAGGCCGAGCGGGATGGCCTGCGCGAGCGGCAGCTTGGCGTGGAAGTCATACGGCCCGAAAAATGCCTTTTCTTTGGCCGCACCGGCAGATTGGTTTTCTTTCTTCATTGTATCCTCCCCTGTATCTTGTGTTGCGCACAAAAACGGGAATGGGGCCGTGCGGCCCTCATTCCCGGAAACGCACCGTCTGGGTCTCCTCGTCCATACCGTCGACGATCGCCAGCGACTCGACCCGCAGCCCCTGCTCGCGCAGCAGCTTGCCGCCGCACTGGAAGCCCTTTTCGATCACAATGCCGATGCCCGCGACCGTGGCGTGCGCCGCCTGCGCGATCTGGCACAGACCCATGGCCGCGCAGCCGTTGGCGAGGAAATCGTCGATGATGAGCACATGCTCGCCCGGCTGCAAAAACCGGCTGGCCACAATGACCTCATACCGGCGCTTATGGGTGAACGATTCGACCGGCGCGGACAGCATCGTGCCGTCGAGGTTGATCGACTGCGCCTTTTTGGCAAACACGACCGGCACGCCGAAGTATTGCGCCGCGATCGCCGCAATGCCGATGCCTGAAGCCTCGATCGTCAGGATCTTGTCCACCTGCACATCGGCAAAGCGCCGCTTGAACTCCTTGCCGATCGCGTTGAACAGCCCAATATCCATCTGGTGGTTGAGGAAATTGTCCACCTTGAGCACATTGCCCGCCTTGATCACGCCGTCCTTCCGGATCCTCTCTTTCAATAATTCCATGCTTCCCATTCTTCCTTATCCGTTTCATCCGCAAACTATCTGTTAAAAGGATAACATTTTTCGCACGCGGTGTATACCCTTTTTTCACGGCTTTTTTACATTTTCACCCCAGCGTCCCGTGTCCTCCGACCTGCGCGCCGCATCGGAACGCCGCGGCGGCAGACGGCCAACCACGGACGGGCGCATGCCGCGCACGCCGGCAGCACGGCCTTGTCCGCTATCCTTTTGCAACGCGGCGCGACCGCAAGGACCGCATGAGCATGTATTCCGGTCTGGAAGTCCGCGTGCCGTTCTGCGACCACCGCATCGTCGAATATGCCTACAATATGCCGTGGGACTTCAAGGCGCTGGACGGCCGGGAAAAGGGCATCGTGCGCCGCGCCTTCGCGGGCGAGCTGCCGGACGCGATCGTCCACCGCAAGAAAAGCCCCTACCCCAAGACCTTCCACCCAGCCTACACCCGCTTGTGCGCGGACTATGTGCGCCGCATTTTTGCCGACAGCGACTCCCCTGTGTCACGGCTGTTCAACCACGCGGCGGTCGAAGCGCTGATGGAGCGCCCGGAAAGCCTGTCCGAGCCGTGGTACGGCCAGCTGATGCGCACGCCGCAGATTTTCGCCTATATCATCCAGCTCGACCGCTGGTTCCGCCGCTACCGCGTGCGGCTGGTGTGACCATGCCGGTGCGGCGAACGCCGCCGCGTCAGCCGCACAGCGCGGCCAGCGCGCCGGTCACCAGACGGTGGTCATCCCGGTGGTCGGGCAGGCCGGAGACGCACACCGCGCCGATCACGCCCGTGCCGCGCACGCGGATCGGGAACCCGCCGCCGCCCGCGGCGTAATCGTCCGGCGGCAGCTTGCGGCTTTCGAGCGTTTCGCCGTTTGTCTCGAGCCACGCGAGGAAGTGCAGCGAGCTCATCTCCATCAGCTCGACCGAGCGGCGCTTGCGCGCGAGCCACAGTTCGCTGTCCGGCCGCGCGCCGTCCGGGAAATACCGGAACACGACAAGGCCGTTGACCGTGATCTCGACCGCGACCGGGGCGGGCAGTTCCTTCGCATCCTCGATGATGCGCAGCCCGAGCGCGAGCGCATCCGCCCGCGAAAACGACGCAAATTGCAGCTGTTCCTCCTCCTGCCCGCACTGCGCGAGCAGCTTTTCCATCTCCTGCATACCCTGTTCCTGCCTTTCGGTGTTTTATGACATTATACGCCTTTTTCACCCCTGTTGACAAGGAGGTTTTGCCCATGCCTACCCCTTCCGACGACTCGGCTGAGCTGCGCGTCGTCGTCACGACCGCGCGCGGCGCGCTGCCCGTTGAGGGCGCGTCGGTCACGGTGTCGACTGCGGCCGACGAGACCGGCGCGCGTGAGCTGCTCTATGCCGTCACGACCGATTCCGGCGGCATGACGCCGCCCATGTCGCTGCCCACCCCGCCGCGCGCCAATTCCATGACGCCGGACGGCGGCCTGCCCTATGCGGTCTACACGGTCGAGGTCGCCCACCCGGGCTTTACGCCCGGGTCCGCCCTGCATGTGACCATGTTCTCGGGCGTGCCCGCCGTGCTGCCGGTCGCGCTCACGCCGCTGCCCGAAAACCAGTCGTCCGCCCCCACCGACCTGACCGCGACCGGCGAGCCGCAGGTGCTCTACCACGCCGAACCCGACTTTGACCCAGAGGAGTGATGCGCTTTGCCCCAATCCCCGGTGACCATCCCGGAAACCATCACGGTGCATCTGGGCGTGCCCTCGTCGGACGCCCCCAACATCACCGTGCCCTTTGCCGACTACATCAAAAACGTCGCCTCGTCCGAAATCTACCCCACCTGGCCGGAGGAGGCCATCCGCGCCAACATCTATGCGCAGATCTCCTATGTGCTCAACCGCGTGTTCACCGAATGGTACCGCGCGCAGGGCTACGACTTTGATATCACCAACTCCACCCGGTACGACCAGTCCTTTGTGCCCGGACGCGGTATCTTTGAGAACATTTCGACCATTGTCGACGACATGTTTAACAACTATCTGGTGCGCGGGGACAACATCGAGCCGCTGTTCGCGCAATACTGTAACGGCACGACGGTCACCTGCCCGGGCGGGCTGAGCCAGTGGGGCACGGTGCCGCTGGCCGAACAGGGCATGACAGCGGAGGAAATTGTGCGGTACTATTACGGGGACGACATCAACATTGTGCGCAACGCGCCGATCGCGCCCAACCTCGGCGGCTCGTGGCCGGGCATCGCGTTCCGGCTGGGCGACGTGTCCGAGGAGGTGCGCATCATCCAGAACCGGCTCAACCGCATTTCGACCAACTATCCCAACATCCCGAAAATCTATCCGGTCGACGGCATCTTCGACGCGGACACCGAACGCGCGGTACGCGCCTTCCAAAAGCAGTTCAACCTCGGCGTGGACGGCATTGTCGGCCGCGCGACGTGGTACCGCATCGCGTTCATCTACAACAACGTCAAGCGCCTGTCCGAGCTGGACAGCGAGGGCCTGCTGCTCGACGAGGTCTCGCGCCAGTTCCCCGAAACGCTGCGCGAGGGCGCGACCGGCCCCGGCGTGCAGCTGTTGCAGTATTTCCTCGCCATCGTGGGCGAGTATTATGAGCAGCTGCCCCGCTGGCAGGCCGACCAGATCGACGGTATTTTCGGGCCGGGCACGCGCGCAGCCGTCGAGGCCTACCAGCGCATGATGGGGCTGACGGTCGACGGCATCGTCGGCCGGAACACCTGGAACGCGCTGGTGTCGACCTACCAGTCCGTGCTGGCCGCCCAGCCCGACCAGGGCTTTCTGGATGAAGTCGCCGGCCTGCCCGACATTTTCCTCGTCGAAGGCATGCGCGGCGAGGCCGTGCGCGAGGCGCAGCAGCTGATCAACATCATCGCGCGCGGCTACCCGCAGGTGCCGTCCGTTGCGGTCGACGGCATTTTCGGCCCGGCGACGCGCAACGCCGTCTCGGTCATCCAGTCGATCGCCGGCCTGCCCGCAACCGGCGCGATCGGCCCGCTGACATGGGAAAACATGACGCTGCTTGCGCGCGACGTGCTGGCCGCGTCACAAACCAGCGAGGGACAGTATCCGGGCTACCCGGTCGGAGAGGAGGGCGCCTGATGTATACCGAAAGCCAGCGCCGCACGCATATCTATGATTTGCAGCGCTTTCTGCGCCGTATCCAGCAGGCACAGGGCGCGCCGCAGCCGCTCGCGCCCGACGGCATCTTCGGCGCGGAGACCGCGGCCGCCGTGCGCGATTTCCAGCGCCGGAACCGCCTGCCCGTGACCGGCACAGCGGATTTTGCCACATGGTCGGCCATCTATGCCGCCTATCTGGCGCTTACCGGCGGCGATGCGCTGCCGCCCGCGGTTGCGTTTTTCCCGCCCGCCGCCGCGGCCACGCTGTCGCCCGGCGATAAGGGGCCGAGCGTGTTCGTTTTGCAGCTGATGCTGGGCACGGCCGCGCCGCATTTCGACAGCGTCCTGCCCGTGCCGCTGACCGGCGAATACGACGCGGACACCGAGGCGGGCATCCGCGCCGCGCAGGGCTGGTTCCGCCTGCCCGCGACCGGTATCACCGACCGCGCGACGTGGTCGGCGCTGACGCTGCTGCACAACAGCCTGTTCGACCGCACGCCGCTTGCGTGGCAGCTGGAATAATGCAAAAAAGGACGCCCCAAGGCGTCCTTTTTTCGTTGGATGTTATTCTGCGGTTTCGGAAGTTTCGGTGCCGCCGTCCGTTGCAGCGACATCGGCGTCTTCCGTTGCAACGTCATCGGTCGCAGCCTCGTCCGTCGCGTCACGCGCTGCGTCCTGCGCGTCGAGCACGGCCTTGACGTCCGCGTATACATAGTCGCGCACGTTCTGGTAGGTGATCTCGTCGAACACCTCTGTGGTCTGCACCTCGGCCTCCTGCATCCACTGGTCGAGCAGGTCGTCCATCGTGCCGACAGACATGGTAACCAGCAGCCCCTTATAGTTTTCGAACTGGCCGTCTACGTCGAGCGGCTCGCGCTTGATGATGTGATAGCCGTAATCCGACTGCACTAGGCCGGAAACCTCGCCCTCGCCGAGCGCCTTGGCCGCGTCATAGAAAGAAGTGACCATCTCGCCCTCGGTAAAGATGTAACCGTCCGGGTTGCCTGTCAGGCCGGGGTCCTCGCTGTACTCGTTCATCAGCGTATCAAAGTCCTCCCCCGCGTTGATGCGATCGAGGATGGCCTGTGCCTCGGCCTTGGCTTCCGCGTCCGTGCGGAGGGTCTCGCCGGTGGTCGAGTCCACGGTCGAGATCAGGATGTGCTTGGCCGACAGGTAGTTATCCGCAAAATACTGGCGCAGCTCGTCGTCGCTCGGCACATTGACGCCGTTTTCCCCGAAATAATAATCGTTCAGCGCCTGATAGCACTGGCTGATGTACACAAAATTGGTGTAGCTCTCGTCCGTGAAGCCGAAGCTGCCCACCTGACTCAGGTAGCCGTCATAGCCCAGCATATCGATGGTGTCCTGCCGCAGCTGCCCCATCTCTTTTTCCTGATTGTAGTTCATCTTGAGGCCCAGCTCGTTGAACTTTTGCAGCACGACGCGCGCATAGACCGACTGGTCCTTTGCCGCCGCAGGCATGGACGAACCCAGCGTCGCCGCCGCATACTCGTCGTCCCACACGTTGCTCATGCCAAACTGCGCATACATATTGGCGTAATACATCATATTGTACAGCATATAGCCCGCATATTCGTCCGCGCGCACCTCGTCGCCGTTGACCGTCAGCACGACCGGCGCGTCGGTGACGGGCTGCTCGTACCGGATGGTCATGCTGTCGACGCCCCAAATGGTGCCGCCCATGACGACTGCCAGCATCACAACCAGCGCCACCGCGCGCTGCATCATTTTGCTCATATCAAGACACTCCTTATTGTGTAATCTGAACAGACTTTTAACAGTATAGCACTTTTTCTGCGCCGATACAAGCAAAATCACAAAAACGTCACAAAGGGACGCCGCAGCAAAAAGCCGGCGCTGCATACCGCAGCGTCGGCTTGGGGCTGTCATTTATTCCATCAGGCCGACGCAGTCGTAATACGGCTTTGCGGCGATCTTGTCCTTGTTCTCCTTGAAGAGCGTGTGGCCGAGCGTGACGACCAAATAATCCGCCTTGGCGAGCACTTCGTCAAAGGACACGTTCTCAATGCCCTGCACCTCGCTGTCCTTGGCGAACGGCTCGCAGGCCAGCACCTTGACGCCCTTTTCCTGCAAAATGTGGCACAGCTCGATCGAGGGCGACTCGCGCAGGTCGTCGACGTCCGGCTTGTAGCTCAGGCCGAGCACGCCGACCGTGTCGGTGACCTTGGCCAGCTTGGACACGACCTTTTCCGCGACAAAGCGCGGCTTGTTCTCGTTGCGCTCGCGCGCGGCGAGAATGACCTTGGCCTCGGCCGGGAACTGCTCATAGATGAACCACGGGTCGACCGCGATGCAGTGGCCGCCGACGCCGACGCCCGGGGTCAGGATATTGACGCGCGGGTGGCAGTTAGCGAGCTTGATCAGCTCAAACACGTCGATACCCATCTTGTCGCAGATGACCGACAGCTCGTTCGCGTATGCAATATTGACATCGCGGAAGGTATTCTCGGTCAGCTTGCACATCTCGGCGGTCAGGTCGTCGGTCTTGTGCACGACGCCCTTCTCGAGCACCTTTTCATAGATGGACGCGGCCATCTCAGCAGCTTCCGGCGTGCGCGCGCCGACAATGCGGTCGTTGTTCTTGAGCTCATACATCATGTTGCCCGGGATGACGCGCTCCGGGCAGTGCGCGACGTGGATCTTGTCCATGTCGATGCCGGACTCCTCGGAGAGCACGCGCGCGAGCATCTCGCTCGTGTGCGGCGGCACGGTCGACTCGAGGATGACCAGATTGGACGGCTCGAGCAGCTTGCCCGCCATGCGGCCGGCGGACTCGACGTACTTGAGGTCAGCCTTGTGACTGCCGGTCTCGTCCTGATAGAACGGGGTGGGCACGGCGATGTAGAACACATCGGACTTACCCAGCTCGCTCGAGAAATGCAGGTGGCCGTGCGAAACGGCGGTCTCGAACGCCTGCTGCAAACCGGGCTCGACGATGTGGATATGCCCGCCCTGCAGCGTTTCGATCGTTTTTTCGTTCACGTCAAAGCCGCAGACCTCAAAACCGGCTTCGGCCAGCGTAATAGCGGTCGGCAGGCCGATATAGCCCAGACCCATGACAGTAATTTTCATAATTTCAAAACCTCTTTATCGACATTCTTTAATCATTATACCACTTTTTTCTCAGAATTCAACGTAGTGTTTGAATTTTCCGCGCAAAGCGGCTATAATGGTTAGTGACCCGATTTCATACTGAAATGATAGGATGTAGGTATTATGATCTTCAAGGGACTGCTCGACGACGCGCGCTCGATCCGCGACCGCGACCCGGCCGCGCGCACCACGCTCGAGGTCTTTCTGCTTTATCAGGGCTTTCACGCGCTTATCCTGCACCGGCAGGCGCACTGGCTGTACCAGCACAAGCGCTTTTTCCTCGCGCGCTGGCTGTCCCAGTTTGCGCGCCACCTGACCGGCATCGAGATCCACCCGGGCGCGACGATCGGCCGCCGCCTGTTCATCGATCACGGCATGGGCATCGTCATCGGCGAGACGGCCGAGATCGGCGACGACTGCACGATCTACCATGGCGTCACCCTCGGCGGCACTGGCCACGACACCGGCAAGCGCCACCCAACGATCGGCAACAACGTGCTGATCTCGACAGGCGCCAAGGTGCTCGGCCCGTTCCACGTCGGCGACAACAGCCGCATCGGCGCGAACGCGGTCGTGCTGCAGGAGGTGCCGCCCAACTCGACGGTCGTCGGCATGAAGGCGCGCGTCGTCAAGATCGACGGCCAGCGCGTGCCGTCCTACGACCTCGACCAAATCCACCTGCCCGACCCGCTCGCGCAGGAGCTGTGCCGCCTGCAACACCGCGTCTACGCCAACGAGCAGAAGCTCCGGCGCGAGGAGCTGCGTGACCGCGAGGCGGACGAATAACATGCGTTGCCGCACCCTTTGTCTGCCTGTATGCAAACAGCCATACCCCTCCCAGGGTATGGCTGTTTTGCTATCCTCTGAACTCTTTGTGCCAGGTCCCCCTGTATTTTTTCTTGACTTCTCATTGACTTTTTGCTACAAAGGCGATACGATCATGATGATGGCAAAACCGGTAAACGGCACATCCATCGAAACCGCAATGGATGATTCGGGGGGATCACAGTGAAAATCAGCATGAATGCAAATTATTATCCGTATTTGCGCAATATTTCCCAAGCCAACACAGCTTTGCAGGCCGACCTGGCTTCGCAGCTCCGTTCCGACTATGCCAGCCGGTCACTCGACTGCGCCGAACCGGTTTATTGGATCGGCTCCACCGATGCGCTCGGCCAACCTTGTCAGGTTGGCGTCACACGGGAGGACATCCTCGCGCAGTACAAGGAATGGAAAGCCCAGCAGCCGCCGCTGGAGGTACCGAACCAAAACGGCTGGTCCAGCGCCAACATGAAATTCCTCGAGGAGCGGTATGGGGATTGCGGAGACCTGCCGGTTTTCCGGCGTTTTGAGTTGCTCGATGTCCTGAAGGAAATGAATATTTTAGACGGGCAGGGATTGCAGGCAAAACTATTCCCGTCAAAAATCATAACAACCGACCCATCCTCCTTCCGCTGCTCAGGCCATGAGCTGCCCGATGGATCGTGGCTTGCATTGGGGGAAGATGGGACGCAGACCGTTTTTTCCAGCCGGGAGGCATGGGAAAACGCAGAATTTACAGAGCAGTTTTGGGGGGATTCCCCGCTCAAGGATTTCTACACATTAGAGGACGTACTCAACTGGGTAGAAGGCAGTAAACCGTGACCACCATCGCAACGCGAACGGTTCTTGAAAAGAGGACTCTTTCCGTTTTGGTGAACGCCGATAAGGAAGTATCAAAAACACACTAACTTAACGGCTGACAAACAGGGTTGCCAAAATGAACCGGCGTGTTATTTCACAATGAAATGGCACGCTGGTTTTCTACGCATTTCAAACCGCACTTGCAAGGGTAAGGATAGTAAGATGCTTCCGGCGCTCCAACCACGCCAGAAAGCTCCGGTAACATCGGATTTTTCTACCCTCTAAATGCGTAGGTACAAACGTCATAATAGCAGTGGGCGCAAGCGGATTTCTGCTTGCGCCCGCTTAATACCACACAGCAAAGACGGAGGAAGCCGTCAAGGGCGCGGAGCGTTCATCTCGACCCTTGACGGCTTCCTTTGTCTTTGCTATTTCCTGACTACGATGGCTTCCACCAATTTTGCCTGTAAGAAGTGCTTCATGTACTCGTCAATGCCGATGTGTGGCAAACCATCTTTGTCATAAAGCGTTCGCGTACAAATCTTGTTGATGTAGCGGTCGTAATACCGCAAGACGCGCTCCAATGCTAATGGATCACCGGCGCGGGCCGCTTCGATTATGTCCATGGGCAAAAGCATTCTGCCGTTAAAAGCTGGTTGCTTCATGTTAGGGAACCACTGATTTAACGCAAAGCTATGAGGAAGCGGCGAGAAAGCAGCGTTTCCAAGAAGCCGAAAAAGAGGCCAAGAAGCGCAAGCGTGAAATCGCCCAAGCAGAAAAGCGTATTGCCGAACTTGACCTCATTTTCAAGCGCATCTATGAGGACGACATCAGCGGTACGATCAGCCATGAACGGTTCTTAAAACTCTCTACTGACTATGAAGCGGAGCAAAAAGAACTGACAGAACAGGTCAAAACATGGCGGGACACGGTAGAAACCTTTGAACAGAATCAAAGTGACTTTCGCAGCTTTGCAGCCATTGTACGAAAATATGTGGGCATCCGGGAACTGACCCCCACCATCGTCAATGAGTTTGTAAAGAAGATTATCGTTCATGCGCCGGACAAGTCCAGCGGCCACCGCAGGCAGAAGATCGAACTGGTCGGGAACTTCATCGGAGAAGTCAATCTGCCGGGTGACGATCAGACAGTGGAACGGCAAAGAAAAGGCAGGACGGCATGACCTTTCAGCCATGCCGCCCTGCGACAATCAAATTACTTCCTTAT